>DATNQF010000038.1:0-47931 GCA_036702855.1 Trichocoleus sp.
TTCACCACTTTTTTGATCACCACTACCGGAATCATTACCGGCATTAGTCCCTTAGTCGCCGAAGCCTATGGAGCGGGAAACCCTCCGCGCATTCAACAATTGGCGCGGCACGGGCTGTGGCTGTCACTGCTGATCACGCTGCCCGTCATGCTTCTGCTCGGAAATTTTGATAGCGTGATGCGGCACTTGGGCCAGGCCGAGTCAACAGTTGCCACCGCCCAGACCTATCTGAACGTCATGCGCTGGGGTTTCTTTCCAGCTTTGGCCTTTGCCCTGCTGCGGAATGTAGTGTCCGCCCTATCGCAGCCTCGCTCCGTCATGGTCATTGTGATTGCGGGGACTGTTCTGAATGGAGTCGGAAACTATCTTTTAGGATTCGGCCATTTAGGGCTTCCAGCGTTGGGCTTGCAGGGAATTGCCCTGTCTAGTGTTCTTTGCAACTGGGCAATGTTGGCCTGCTTGTTAATCTACATTTTCAAACATCCTGGATTGAACCGCTATCGCTTGTTTCAAGGATGGCAGCGGTTTGAACCTCCAGTCCTACGAGAATTGGTCTGGTTGGGCTTACCCATTGGGGTTTCTTTTATGCTGGAGGTCGGTCTATTTACCATTACGACTTATCTAATGGGCGCTCTAGGCACAGAAGTCCTGGCTGCTCATCAGATTGTTTTCCAAACCATTGCTGTGATTTTTATGGTGCCGCTGGGCATGGGCGATGCCACGACTATTCGTGTTGGGCAGTGGAATGGTAGACAAGACTTGTCGGGAGTTCGTCGCGCTGCTTTTGTGGGGATGGGGCTAGGCGGTAGCTTTATGACGCTGATGGCCTTGGTCCTGCTCCTGTTTCCCCAAAGTGCGATCGCACTCTTTCTCGACATTCACAACCCCGACAATGCTCAGGTGATCTCGCTGGCTGTTTCTATGTTTGCTGTAGCAGCCCTGTCTCAAATTCTGGATGGCGTGCAGACCACGGCAGGAGGTGCCTTGCGCGGCTTAAAAGACACCCGCATTCCGATGGTTTTGAGTTTTTTGGCCTTTTGGGGCACAGGACTGGGCAGTGGTTATCTTCTAGGGTTTGTCTTGGGGCTAGGCGGCGTTGGGCTTTGGGTAGGACAGGCAATTGGAGTTGCGATCGCAGCTACTCTATTTACCTGGCGCTTTGGTCGGTTGGTTCAACAATGAAGGTTAGTCGCTAGGTCAGGGCATTAGGGGGACGGGGATGGAGTATTTTCCATCCCTTGGTCCCATAGAGGCTACTTGGGCGGGAAAGAGCACTCTACTGTAATTTTCAAGTTGCTTTCTGCCGTGCCTTTAGTAACGTAAGGTACGCCAGCCTCTCCACCGACTTTTAGGCCAAACTCCAACGTTACTCGTTCGACATTAGCGCAAGCCATTTCCCTAAACGCGTTCATGGTGTGGTTAGTGTAAGCGCGAATAGTGCCCTCAATGGCTTTAAAGCTTTGAGCCATTTGCATTTGGGCTGCGCTGCCACTAGCGGGATAACCTTTACTGGTGCGAGTTGTTTCTTCTGAGCTATAGCCGTTGTTGTAGGCATTGGCGTCTGGAGCAACGACGTCTTCCGTTGCTTCAATATAGATTTCGGTGCCGTCTTCTAAACGAATGGGAACAAGTTGAGTCATGAGATGCACATTCCGATGGTATTGATGATTCTTTCGTAACGTGCCCAGATGGGCACAAAACCGATCAAGACAGGAGGTTCCCTGCCTTAGAAGGGGGATTACCGTACTTTAATCCCCATCAATTCTCACCGAAATTTTGTCTATAACAGAAGGTAGAGATTAGTTGGGGCAGAGGATGACCGGGCTAATGACAGAACGGTATGTGGGTGATGACGCACTGCTGTATCCGGCAGAGGACGCCCAGCAGATTTTGCAAATTGCGATCGCACGTCAAACTGAGTCGGGCGAGCTGTCTCGCGGCCAATTGCTGGAGATCGCTGAGGAATTGGGAATTGCTTCCGAGACTCTACTGGCTGCTGAGCAGGAGTGGCAGCTCCGCAAGTTTGAGCTAGCCGATCAAAAGCTGTTTGACCAGCAACGGCGACAGCGTTTTCAGCACGGGTTGTCTCGGTTTGTCATTTTGGGTGGATTATCCCTAGGGTTCAGTACCTTAGTTGCTCACTGGTTAATCTGGCCCATCTATTTCATCTTTGGCCCTTGGGGAATCAAGCTGGCATGGGATGCCTGGCGCATTTATCAACCCAACGAGTACAGCTATAGCCAGGAATTTGAGCGCTGGCGGCGTAGAAAGCAGATGAAACGGGCCGTCAACCGCTTCTTTAGCTGGATTTCTGGAGCTTAAGCAAAATCCAGTATTTTGCCTGAAGTTTGCCTTCGCTAAACCGGGGTATCAAAACGTGGCATCCTCGTGTTGAGGTCAGGGATTGCTGGCACAGTTGGGCTGGCTGCTGTCTTCGTTTCCGGGCCATAATGTCTGTACTGGATGAGGAGATGGAATGCTGCGTCAACTAACATCGCTGCCAATGCTGACCCTGAGTGTTGCGCTAGGATGGGGGCTCTCTCGTCCTGCCCTAGCAGCTTCCCCTGAAACTGCGCCCAGCGACTTAGTGCAGGCACTCGACCAAGTCGAAGCTGCCTCAGATACTGAAAATCTAGAGGCTGTGATGGCGTTTTACGCGCCGACTTTTGCCAGTGCTGATGGATTTAACCGGGCTCAGTTCGAGCAAGCACTGCGGGAGTTTTGGGGGCAATACTCTGATCTTGATTACGAGATTGAGCTGGTTTCTTGGGAGGCTAATCCCAGGGGGATAACGGCTGAGACCGTCACGCGGGTCAAGGGGACACAGGTGCGTTCAGAACGGCAATTGGCGTTAACGGCTGAAGTGCGATCGCGCCAGCGTTTTGAAAGTGGACAGATCGTCTATCAAGAGATTCTGTCAGAGCAGAGTCAACTCACCTCAGGCACCGAGCCGCCTACGCTTTCGGTGATGCTGCCAGAGCAGATCAAACCTGGATCGACCTATGCGTTTGATGCCATTGTGCAAGAACCTTTAGGAGAGCGTTCTCTCATGGGAACTGCTTTGGATGAAGGAGTTACACCTGAAGACTTTTTTGCGCCTCGTCCTTTGACCTTAGACGTCCTAAATGCGGGTGGTTTATTCAAGGTCGGTCAGGCCCCCGAACAGCAAGACAGCCGCTGGGTTTCGGCTGTAGTCATTCGGGAAAATGGCATGACTATTCACACCCGACGTCTCCGAGTCGAGCAGTAGTGCTGAGAAAAGCTGAATTGAAATAGGATCTGTTGAGGCAGAAGTTGAGATAACCTCTGCCTTTGCTTTATCTCTTAATCTATTCCTAGCCTAGGCTAGAACGGCTGCTGTCAAAACGCTCTTGAACAGCGCCAAGCCGTCTGTGCCGCCTAGTAGGGCGTCTGCGGCTCGTTCTGGGTGAGGCATCATGCCAACCACGTTGCCTTGCAGGTTGCAAATGCCAGCAATGTTGTGCAGCGACCCATTGAGATTGCTACGCTCATCGACTGTGCCATCGGCTGCGCTGTAGCGCAGCACAATCTGCTGATTGCGCTCCAAGTCAGCTAGCGTTGCTTCATCGGCGTAGTAACAGCCCTCTCCATGGGCGATGGGCAAGGTGATGACTTGGCCTGTTTGGTACTGTCGGGTCCAAGGCAAGCTTGTCCGCTCGACCCGCAGCGGGGTGCGATCGCAAATAAAGTGCAAATCTCGGTTGCGTACGAGCGCACCGGGCAGCAGTCCCACTTCGGTCAAAATTTGAAAGCCGTTACAAATGCCTAGCACCAGCTTGCCCTGCTTAGCGTGCTCCACAGTAGCCTGCATGGCGGGAGAGAAGCGGGCAATGGCTCCACAGCGTAAGTAGTCGCCGTAGCTAAAGCCGCCAGGCACAACTACAACATCAATGTCTGACAGATCGCTGTCTTCGTGCCAGACCATACGAGTAGGCTGCTGCAACAGATCACGCGTGACGTAGGCAACATCGCGATCGCAATTCGAACCGGGAAAAACAATAACACCAAATTTCATGGCTGAAGAGGGTTGGGCAATCGCCCAGCTAAGAGTAGTTTCAAGGAAACCCAATAACCCGCCAACTCAAGAGGCTCAATGACCCCAGTTGGCAAAACGTCTTAACACACTCACAGTTATGGATGGAAAAGCTCTGTTTAAGCAGCAGAGACTGCTGATTTCAGCTCAATTCGATAGTTCTCAATCACCGGATTAGCAAGGAGTTGATCAGAAATCTGGTCAAGCTGCTGCCGGGCAGCCTCATCATCCTCTGCGGTGAGGGTTACTTCTACGTACTTGCCAATGCGCACCTTCTCGACATTGGCATGGCCCATGTGTTTTAGCCCTGACTGCACCGCAGTTCCTACCGGGTCAAGAACTGATGGGCGAAGGGTTACATAGATTTGGGCGTGGTAAGTCTGCATGACAATATGGAATTAGATACCCAACCAGAGGGATGCGCGCCTTTTCATCCTACCCCATCACGGTTGATAGAATGGGGGCGTACCTGCTGGAAGGCTATGAAGGTTCGACGGACGCGCAGCCAAGAACAAATTCTCCAAATCCTGAATGGGATCACCCATCCGATCTCAGCCCAAGATCTCTATGTCGAGCTGCGGCGGCAGCAAAACAGTATGGGGCTTGCTACCGTTTACCGGGCGCTAGATGCCCTCAAATTGGAGGGGGCTGTCCAGGTGCGGACCTTGGCTTCTGGAGAATCTCTCTATAGCCTACCGCAAGCTGATCGACATCACTTGACCTGCCTTCAATGCGGTGAGTCCATTCCCATCGACGAATGTCCGGTTCATGCCCTAGAGCAACAGCTCCACACGGCCCACCAGTTTAGAATTTTCTACCATACCCTAGAGTTTTTTGGGTTGTGTCCAGACTGCCAACAAAGTCCATCACAGCCTCTTCCCCATAAATAGGAATTGATTTAGTTGGAGACCTCGGCCATTTCAATCACCTGGCCATCGTAATCCTTAACTAGAAAATTAAGAGGCTTGTCGCGGCGAATTTTGTGCTTAATTCCCCGCATCTGCACTTTCATGAGAATTTGCTCTAGGCAGTCATGGTCAAAGCAGACGTGGCGTTGACGGTCACGATGCCCTAAGCTGGCTCCGGAGATCACGTGAAGCTGAGTATTTTTCTTGAGTTGATACCACAGCCCATCTGTTCCAGCGATATCACGCGTTGCAAGGCTCCCCATGCCTGACATATACAAGGGGTCAATGCTTGCGGTTCCCAGAGTCTGCTCGTAGTTGTAGTAGTAGTGCAAGGGCACATCCGCAGCGGGCAGGTTCAGCATCCCTTCATAAAACTGGCGAGCCATCTCCAGGTCAGAAACCATAATGGTGTGAACCTTAGGCGCGCTCGTGAGAAACATCCACATCGCCCCGGCGTAAGCCACCAGGAGCAGGACCATAATGCCCTGAGTTGAGAGCAGGCTGTCGAGGGGCAACCCCGGCCAAAACGCACCAAACAGCGGCAGGGATAAACCAGTCGATACGGGGACAGTGATCATGGCCAGTCAACACATTACTGCTATTAGTGCAGGCTGAGTAGAGCGCCTAAGAGGACACAATACTCAGCTAGATACTCTAAGCAAAGTACTCTCTGTTTAGTGTATCAACTCTCACCTAGTCGCTGGGTAAAGAGTGTAGAAAGGGCGTGAGGTTCCAAAAAGGCAGGTTTTGACCGGAGAAGCTGATCGTTGAGCTGCTTAAATTGCGGCAGAAAAACAGCTCCTGAAGGGTGGGAAGCTACGATTGAACAGTTTTTTGTAAAAAAACGTGTCTTAGGATGGACACTGTGGTTATATTAAAAGCTAAATTTAACCTTCCGTGTCCTGTCCAGACTCGGTGCAGCGTTGTGCAAATTCCCAACTTTCCTGAGTGTGATCACGAAATAGTCCAGTCTCTGTTTCACCTGAGTGATCAGGAATTGGTCAGCCTGTTCAAGCACCATCCTGGTTCAGGCCGCTATTTTACGGCTATCTTTTGCCGCTATAGCTCTGTCGTTTATACCCTGATTCGACACTCTGCCCGCTCTCCTGTTCAGGCGGAATATCTATTCGCATTGACTTGGCGGCATATTCTCCATGAGTTGGGTGGGTTGGATTGGCCGGAGTACGTTCAAGCAGAAGCTGCCTCTGGTGGGAAGCGCCCCTCAACTTTACAAAGTTGGATTATCAACGTCACGGCGCTCTGCATCAATCAGGCAGTTGTGCCTGATGTAGAGTCCATTCACTACTCCTTGAAAGAAGCTTCGCCCCCCTTCTGGTGCTACGTTGAGCAAGCGCTAGATCGCCTGCCGCCTGTTGAGCGCCTAATGGTTTTGATGGCTCGGACTTTCCGCTGGAGTGAAACTCGCATTGCAGCTTATCTTCAGGCTGAAGGTGAGCGCATTTCGCCAGCTCAGGTGCGCGAGCGACTCCAGACTGCGTACCGAAATTTAGAAGCGGCTTTGCCTCAAGATATTCGGGCAATTTATTTGGGTGAATGGGCAGAGCCCGAACTCATGCCTGAACTGGCAGATGACTCGCTCGATGACTTGCTAGAAGTCCCCAACCTGATGGTGGCCTCCTCCAATCGGGGACAGGGGTGATTAACCCTGCCGAATTAGGAGAACCGTTTTATGAAATGCGTTCGTGCTTTGACCTGGGCTTGTGTATTAGCGGGGTTGCTAGCAGCGGGGAAAAATCTCCCTGCCTTTGGTGCAACCTTGGAGGAACAGCTAGACATCCGTCCTTATAATGCGACCCAAGGACAGGCCCGAGATGTTGCTGATCAGTGGCTAAGGGTTGGCCAGCAACAGGCCGATGCTGCGCAGGGTGAGCAGGCGATTGCAGCTTGGCAAAAAGCCCTCGAAATTTATCATGCCCTAGGGGATACCGTCGCTGCAGGGCTGGCATACGATCGCATTGGCCTTGCCTATATTGAAATGGGCCAATACGACAGGGCTGAGTCTGTCTTGCGTCGGCGACTTGCGATCGCACGGGACAACGACAATTTACTAGGTGTTGTCCATGGTCTAAACAACGTGGGTACCCTCCTGCTTCGCACAGGGCAGCTCCGTGAAGCAAAAGCGGCTTTTGAGGAAGGGTATCGGGTAGCGTCCGCCATTCCCTCTGCAAGTGGTATGGGTCTTTCTTTAAGCAACTTGGGTTTAGTTGCGGCTTTGGAAAATGACTTGCAAACCGCAGCGTCTTACTACGAGGCTGCCACCAATTACCGCTTTCGCTCCGGAGATCACCCTGGTGAAGCCAACTCCTCAAATAGCCTAGGGGATGTTTATCGCGCGCTTAATCGCACGGGGGAGGCCCTTGGCGCGTATGGGGTGGCTCTCGATATTGGCGAAGAGTTGAATGATCGAGCCCTGCAATTAAGAGCAATTGATGGCTTGCTAGCAATTTATTTGGAACAGGGAAGTTGGCGAAATGTTCAGGAATACCTGAATAAGCGAACTGCCCTCACGCTGACAGGCCCAGCCGATGTTCAGACCCTGCGTACCCTGGTATGGTTGGGCGAATATTATGAGCGCACGGGCAATGTGGCAACGGCCAGAGAAACCTATCAGCGGGCGCTGACCCTATCTCGCTCCTTAGGGGCAAAGCCTCAAGAAGTTAGCCTTACCAATCGCTTGATTGAGCTGCGATAAACAACACGGGACTTAGAGGTGCGATCGCACAAGGCCTCCAAGATCTTCTCTTGGAGGCCTTAGTGCTGCATGATGCTTTATCTAGCCGCTTACTTCGACGTAGGGACCGGGTTCACTGGAATTGGTTTCCGATCCTCCACCGACTGTACCTTTAGCTTCAGGTTTGGTCGTGCCAATAGAGCTAATTGAAGCGTTCGGTAGCGGGTTACGCTCCTTGATAAGGTAAATGGCTCGGCTAACACTCTCCGGTAAGACCACGACCAAGCTTCCTTCAGGGGCTTGATCCAGGGCCGTATTGATAGCTTCGGTCTCATTTAGAACCGTGTGGTAATCGCACTGGCCATCGACCTCTTCAATTCCCCGAATAATCCACTTAGCCGCATCACCGCGAGGACGGCCTCGGGTATCGTCATCCTCCTTGACCCAGAGCTGATCAAACATCTGAGCTGAAAGTTTCCCTAAGGTAATAAAGTCCTCATCCCGGCGATCCCCAGGACCCCCGACGACTCCAATTCGCTTACCAGGCCAATTCTTCACAAAGCCACCCAAAGCTTCGTAGCTAGCAGCATTGTGTGCGTAGTCTACCAGCGCATGAAACTGGCCTAGGTCAAATAGGTTCATGCGGCCCGGTGTTTGGTCAGCCGAAGCTTGGAAAGTGTGTAGGGCTTGGCGAATATCCTCAATGCTGACGCCTTGAGCAAACGCCGCCAGACTCGCTGCTAGAGCATTGGCAATCTGGAAAGGAGCTAGACCGCCCATAGTGAGGGGCACAAGCTCGGCTCGCTCAATTCGCAGTAGCCAATCCCCTTTCAAAATCGAGAGGTACCCATTCTCGTAAATAGCAGCTAGCCCTCCCTGCTGAGTGTGGGTTTTAATCAGCTCGTTGTGAGGGTTCATTGAGAAGTAGGCAATTTGGGCTTTGAGGCGTTTTGCCATCGCAGCCACCATTGGATCATCCGCATTGAGAACACTGTAGCCACTAGGACGAGCCGCTTCAACGACCACACTCTTTAGATGGGCCATGTCCTCAATGGTTTCAATGTCCCCGAGTCCTAGATGATCGGCGGCTACATTCAGTACCACACCAACATCACAGGATTCAAAAGCGAGACCAGAGCGCAAAATGCCGCCCCGTGCCGTTTCTAAAACGGCGACTTCCACTGTTGGATCTTGAAGGATCACTTGCGCACTCTGAGGTCCGGTGGTGTCTCCCGACTCGACTAAATAGTCTCCAATGTAGATGCCGTCAGTTGTCGTGAAACCGACCACCTTGCCCGTTTGCTTAAAAATGTGGGCTGTGAGTCGGCTGGTGGTGGTTTTACCGTTAGTGCCTGTAATTGCTACAACCGGAATGCGGGTGGGCGTTCCGGGTGGAAACAGCATATCTAGAATAGGTTCGGCCACGTTGCGGGCAATTCCCTCGCTGGGGGAAAAGTGCATCCGTAAGCCAGGAGCGGCATTCACCTCAACAATCACCCCGTCCACTTCACGCAGAGGGCGAGAGATGTCGGAAGTGACAACATCAATCCCGGCAATATCGAGGTTGATGATCTTAGCAATTCGCTCGGCTATCCAGATGTTGTGGGGATGGATTTCATCCGTGCGATCAATAGCAATGCCGCCCGTACTGAGATTGGCAGTTGCCCGGAGGTAGCATACCTCACCTTTGGGGAGCACAGTATCAAGGGTGTACCCTTTCTGCTCAAGCAGTTGCCAAGTCGTGCGATCTACTTCAATGCGGGTGAGCAGGTTATCGTGCCCTTCTCCACGACGGGGATCTTGGTTGGTCTGCTCAATCAGCTCGGTAATATTGGAGCGGCCATCCCCTATTACATGAGCCGGAACACGCTCAGCCACAGCAACAACTTTGCCATTAATGACCAGCACTCGGTGATCACGCCCCTGGTAGAAGCGCTCGACAATGACGCCTCGGGAGACCTCGCGTGCAGCCTCGTAAGCCTCTTCAGCCGCCTGCCAACTGGTAATGTTGATGGTGATGCCCCGACCGTGGTTGCCATCAAGCGGCTTAATCACAATTGGGAAGCCGCCAACGGTTTCAATAGCGTCCTCCAGCTCATCCTGGTAGGTAATCACTGTGCCTCGGGGTACGGGTACCCCAGCTTCTCGTAGAATCTGCTTAGTGCCCTCCTTGTCACAGGCTAGCTCTACCGCCAAAATGCCTGTTTGACTGGAGAGTGAAGCTTGGATACGTTTTTGGTAAACGCCATAGCCAAGCTGAATCATGGCACGGGTCTGCAACTGCATCCAGGGAATTCCCCGAATTTCGGCCTCTCTCACAATGGTTTCAGTGCTGGGGCCGAGTGCGGCATCAGCAGCAAACTCACGCAAATCGGCAAGATCCTGCTCCAATTCCTCAGAGGGATAATGCCCTACCTCAACCAAACTGCTGCAGAGCCGTACTGCGGCCCGAGCGGCATACCGACCTGCCTGTTCATCTGCATATTCAAAGACCACCTGGTAAACGCCAGGATCCGCCGTGCTGCGTGTGCGGCCAAATCCTACGGGCATCCCAGCTAGGGTTTGGAGTTCCAGCGCAATGTGTTCCACAATGTGCCCCATGTACGTGCCCTGACGCACCCGGCTAAGAAATCCCCCTCTCACTCCAGGAGAACAGTGGTGCTCAATCAGGCTGGGGAGAGTCGCTACTAAGGATTCATAGAAGCCTGGTAGGGTGTCGGAGGGCCGTTCGGCTAAATCTTCTAAATCCAGGCGAACGAGTACTAGATTTTGATGGCGGATGCTCCAAAAGTTAGGACCCCGCAAGGTCTGGGTCTTAAGAATTCTCATGAGTGGTCTTCTAAACCATTGGTTGAGGGAGAGCTTGAATAATCGAAGGGTGCAGGATTTGTGCAGTTTAAAACAGTTTATGAGGCCAACCCCGAGATTTAAATCACTAAGGTTGAACTATTCAGGTTTTTATGGTTATTCCGAAAGAGTGATTGTGACTTAACAAGAATTGATCGTGCGATCGCATGCCCCTCAGTACAGGTATGACTAACCTAGCTGTCGGTTGGGATTGCGCGCCCGTGCTGAATATCGTAACTGTCGCCGTGAACCAGCACGTGGACCCGTAGGCCGTGAATGCTAATGGGTTGTGGGGCTTCTACATCAGGCTCATTTGTATGGCTGACGTCAGCGGGATCGATGACAGTGACGGTACCTTTACCAATAACTCGAAAAGCACTATCCCCCTGGAATAAAGCACAGGTGTCCTCATCAATGCCGATGCCCAAGCGATCGGGTTGCATGGCAATGGCACTCATCAAACGGCCCATGCGGTTTCGGTTGTGGAAGTGTTGGTCCACGATAACATCGGGGAGAATACCCAGACCCGTAGCCATATCTACCAGGGATCGGTTGGGAGACTCACCGCTGCCGCCTCCAGCAATCATGTGATGTCCCATTACAGCAGCGCCAGCACTGGTTCCTGCCAGCGTAATTTCTCCCAGTTGTGCCCGTTGCCGTAGAAACTCGATCAAAGGGGTGTCGGCCAGCAGGCCGCAAAGCCGAACCTGATCACCTCCGGTCATAAAGACGCCAGTACAATGCTCTAGGGCCATTTTCCAAGCAGGGTCTTCGCTCTGACTGCGATCGCGAATGTCCATAACCTCGATAGCCTGGGCACCCATGTCCTCAAAAATGGCTCGATAGCGAGCTGCGATCGCAACGGGATCCCGTGAAGCACAAGGAACAATGCCAATGTGAGCCGCCCGTCCGCCTGCTCGCTGAAAAAAAGTATGGAGAATTTCTCGCCCGTGCACCTTATCTTCAGCGCCACCAATGACCAGAATGGCGTTTTTCTTGACGAGAGGGAGGGGTTGTTCTGGGGAGAGAGATTCCAATTGCTGCATGGTAAACACGTATTAACCCACACTAAAACATGTTCCCAGTTAACGGAACCGCTCGTCTTGACCTACCCTAATCTGCTAGAAGCAATGAGGGGATGGGAATCCATGCTGTCGGTTTGAGTGCGAGCGTGTTGACGCAGAACATTTCTATCTAACTGGCTGGTCGCATCCTTGTCGATGGGTAGACTCAAGATTAACCAAGGCTTAATTATTTCAGAACAGGTCGTCGCCTGTCTTGTCCCCGTCAAAAACCATGTAAACAGTCCATGACAGGTATGACTCGATCTAAACCCTATCTTCGCTTTGATATCGTTACTCTCTTTCCTGATTTTTTCACATCTCCCCTAGCTTCAGGGTTGATGGAGAAAGCGCTCACTCGCCAGATTGCTGAAGTTTTTCTCACCAACCCCCGAGATTTCACGACAGACAAGCACCATAAAGTAGACGACGAACCCTATGGGGGTGGGGTTGGCATGTTGATGAAGCCCGAGCCGATTTTCGCGGCTGTCGAGTCCCTCCCTAATCTACCCCGCCGTGAGGTGATGCTGATGACGCCCCAGGGCGAGACCATGTCTCAGCCCTTATTTCAGCAACTAGCGCAAGACTATGACCAATTAGTTATTATTTGCGGTCATTATGAGGGGGTCGATGAACGGGTCTTGAATTTGGTGACGCGGGAGGTTTCTCTGGGAGATTTTGTGCTGACCTGCGGTGAAATTCCGGCCCTAACGCTGCTCAATGGGGTCGTCCGATTATTGCCAGGAACAGTTGGTAAAGAGGACTCGCTGAAGTACGAGAGCTTTGAGGCCGGACTGCTGGACTACCCCCAATACACCCGTCCGGCAACTTTCAGGGATTGGTGTGTTCCGGACGTGTTGCTCTCAGGCAATCATAAGGAGATTGAGCGCTGGCGACAGGCACAGCAAATTGAGCGTACTCAAGAGCGCCGTCCCGACCTCTACGCTCGTTGGCTTGCTCAACACACAAGCCCTGTTGACGTGGGGATCAGTTCCACGGACGATAAATCTGAAATGAGTTAACCCCGGCCTACTAAATTCCCATGAATATCCGCATCGGCAATGGATACGACATTCACCGCCTAGTTTCAGATCGACCTTTAATCTTAGGGGGGGTCACAATCCCCCATGAAAAAGGCCTGCTGGGACACAGTGATGCCGATGTGTTAACCCACGCCATTATGGATGCCATGCTAGGAGCCCTGAGCTTGGGGGACATTGGCCTTTATTTTCCCCCAGGTAATCCGGAATGGGCCGGAGCTGATAGTCAAAAGCTGCTGGCCCAGGTCAATCAAATGATTTTGCAGAAGGGCTGGCAGGTGAGCAACTTAGACACTGTAGTCGTAGCAGAACGGCCTAAGCTCAAGCCTCATATTGAGGCGATGCGATCGCAACTGGCTCGTGTTCTGGCCCTTGACCCTGACCAAGTGGGGGTCAAGGCGACAACTAATGAAAAGCTGGGTCCTACAGGCCGTGAAGAGGGAATTGCGGCCTACGCCGTGGCGCTGTTGGTTAAAACCCCTTGAGGTTGTGCCAGAAAATTGAGATTAAGTCGCTTTCAATACGTATTACTACGTAAATTTGGCGTACTGTATTAAGAATGTATAAAATAAGTACGTCCAAAGCTTAGTCTTTATACCCCTCTAGTTGGTAGGACTAAGCAGTGGAAGTGTTCCCAAGTGTTGCCCGATTTATTGAAAGTTCCCAGGTAGAGGTAAACAACTCGGCGAGTTAGCAAGTCTGTGTTGTGAGATTTCCCCCCCCCCTTGAGGTGATCACCTATGGGTGCGTTCATGAGTTCCTTAGTTACGACGGGTGCAGTCATCAACGGTGTTTGCTACGCAAAACCCTTTTCTTCCACCGAAGTTAACGTCTCCTTGCAAACCATTCCGCCCGAGCGAGTTGGCCTTCGGGGTGAGTATGATCATGACGGTTTGGCTAAGCGAGTTCGGCTTCGGTATTACAAAGCGGTAGGATCAGATGCGATCGCAAACCTAGCCGTTAAACAGCGTGGCTCAGTGGTTATTCTGCATGGTCAGGTTGATAGCCAGTCCCTGTTGGAGCAGCTAATTCAGCTTGCGATTCAGGTTGAAGGCACAACCAACGTGGAAGTACGCGAAGTCAAAGTCATTCAACCTGCTTAAAAGGCTTTAGCGGCACCCCGGTTTCCTGTTTCTAACCAGGAGCCTTAAATTGAATATTTGCATGGTGTGAGAGCCCCACTTCTAGGAGTTGAAGGGGGCTCTCACGGTTTTTGAGCGGGAGGGTTTATTGAACGGGGTGCAACAGATGTCCTAATGCAAAACTATCTCTCCATCTCACTAGGCAGAAATTTTGCTTACAGAGGATTGGCCTGAGACGTTCCGCCTAACATGAGTCTCAGGACTGACAGCAAAAGAATGACTAAAAATAGAGCCAGACCAATGGCACAGGCATAGCTAATTTCTAGATCCTGAAACGCCTGTTCATAGATGTAGTAAACCACGGTTTTTGAGCTGTTTCGGGGCCCTCCCTGGGTCATGATGAAGACTTCCTCAAACACCTTTGTGGCTGAGATAGCCGAGATTACGCTGACCAACAAAATGTAGGGCCGCATCAGCGGCAGCGTGATGTCCCAATGTCGCTGCCAACCATCCGAGCCATCGATCGCAGCGGCCTCATAGAGGTCAAGGGGAATGGCTTGTAGCCCAGCCAGATAAATCACCATGTAGTACCCCAATCCCTTCCAGAGGGTGACAACCATGACGCTAAACAGGGCTAGCCCTGGGCTGGTAAGCCAGGGAATACCGCTTTTGATCAGGCCGATCCCCTGCAAAAACTGATTAAACAAGCCATTTTCGGCATACAGCCAACGCCAGGCAATTCCTGCCACGACCATTGATACCACCACGGGGGTATAGTAGGCGACCCGGAACCAGTGGATTCCTCGCAATGCCCGATTTACCAGAATGGCCAGTAGCAGAGGCGCAATCGCCAAAACAGGGACAACCCCAATCAGATAGACCACCGTATTGCGGATGGTTTGCCAGAAGGTGCGATCGCGCATCAACCGCTGAAGATTCTCAGAGCCTACCCAAACTGGAGCTTGGGTTACATCAAAGCCATAGCTAGTAAAGCTGAGGTAGAACGCCCGCAAGGCAGGCCAAAAGACCGTCAGCCCCAAAGCCACAAGCGCTGGCAGCAGAAATAGATAAGGCACACTCCACCGCCGCATTCGCTGCCACCAGCGACTAGGGGTGGGGGAAGAGTCAGAAACAGCAGTCATAAGAAGGCTTACAGATTTGGCAATGAAGTTCAGGGATCCTGCGTCCTCAGTAGACCATGCTAGGAACCCTGTGGCAAGCAAGACTCTTGGCCTCAGTGATGCCTGCCACCTAACCCCTTAAAACCGTTCTACTCCTGTAAACTTGGGATCCAAAGTGGCTCTGGCTGCTTCACCGCACGTTCGAGGGGTTGGAAACAGCTTTGTGGGATTTGCTAGCCCGTTGGGATTAAAGGTCTGCCGTACCCATTGCATGGTTTCCAAGTCAATTTCAGAAAACATCTCTGGCATGTAGCAGCGTTTGTCTGCTCCGATCCCATGTTCGCCAGAGAGGCTGCCTCCTACCTTGACGCAGAGTTTCAAGATGTCGCCACCGAGCTCTTCTACCGCTTCCAATTGGCCAGGTACACTGTTGTTGTAAAGGATTAAAGGATGTAAATTACCATCCCCCGCATGGAAAACGTTGGCCACACGGTAGCCATGTTTTTCCCCTAAAGCTTCAATCTCCCGCAGTACATAGGGAAGCTGAGTCCGAGGAATCACGCCATCCTGCACGTAATAGTCTGGGCTAAGTTTACCCATCGCAGCAAAAGCCGCTTTACGCCCCTTCCACAACCGGAGACGCTCCTCGAGATCGCTAGCAGAGGTGACGCTGCGAGCTCCATTTTGGAAGCAGAGTGCGGAGATGCGATCGCAATTTGCTGCGACTTCTGCGGGTAGCCCGTCAACTTCAATCAACAAAATCGCTGTTGCATCTCGTGGATAGCAGTTAGTTGCTACCACATCTTCCACCGCATTAATGCTGAAGTTGTCCATCATCTCCAGCCCCGCTGGAATGATGCCGGAACTGATAATATCTGAAACCGTTGCCCCTGCGGCCTCAACACTCGTAAAGTCAGCCAGAAGCACTTGAATCGACTCTGGTGCCTTAAGAATCCTCAGGGTGATTTCCGTCGCAATCCCCAGCGTCCCCTCTGAACCGACGAACAGACCCGTCAAGTCATAACCTGGCGTATCAGGCACTTTGCCCCCAATCTCCACAATCTCGCCATCGGGCAGAACCAGTTTTAGACCCAGCACGTGGTTCGTCGTTACACCGTACTTAAGGCAATGAACCCCACCTGAATTTTCGGCAATATTGCCCCCAACTGAGCAGACTGTTTGACTGGACGGATCCGGTGCATAGTAGAACCCCGCACCGCTAACCGCTTGTGTAACCCAGTTGTTAATCACACCGGGTTGAACTACCACTCGCTGGTTGTCCAAATCCACTTCTAGAATTTGGCGCAAGGTTGCCGTCACAATTAGCACGGCGTCTTCTAGTGGCAGGGCTCCTCCTGATAATCCTGTGCCTGCCCCCCGAGGAACAAAGGGCACTTGGTAGCGATGGCATATTTTGACGGCCTCTGCCACTTGCTCAGTTGTCCGAGGCAACACCACGACAGCGGGTCGCTGGCGGTAGCTAGTAAGCCCATCACACTCGTAAACCAGCAGCTCCTCCTTGCGGCGAATCACTTGGTCAGCGCCTAGTGCCCGAATGAAGTCACGAACAATCGGCTCCCAACTACGAGTTTGAGACGCGATCACCATTAGCTAAATCCCCTACAGGTGATAGTGATCCTAACGTGATCCCAAGTCCTAAGCAAAGCTGTTTGGGAAAGCCGCGATTCGCGTCCTTATAAAAATAAGCGGTTGGAACAGTTCGCAGACTGCTCCAACCGCTTGCGCTTTTAAGTTACCTGTCGGGTTAGTTGCTAGGCCGGGTGTGATGCACCATATTCTCGCCATTCAACATGCGCTGAGCCGCATCCAACAGCATTTCCTCCAAGTAGGGCTTGGTAAAGTATCCCTTCGCCCCCAAATCAACTGCCATTTGGCGGTGGCGATCGGCTCCTCGTGAAGTCAGCATCGCAATCGGGATCTGGCTAAGTGCATTGTCCTTCTGCATTCTAGAGAGCAGTTCCAGGCCGTCCATCCGAGGCATTTCAATGTCGCAGAACACCAGATCGCAGGGTAGCCCCGATCGCAATTTTTCCCAGGCTTCCTGCCCATCCCGCGCTTGTTCAACTCGGTAACCTACCTTGTTGAAGCTCATAGACAGCAGTTCACGTACAGTGATGGAGTCATCTACGATCAGCACGGTTGGCTCAGTCTGAGCAGGTGTTGCCTCAACGGCAGGAAGGTCCTCGTCAGGCTGTGACCATAGAGAGGCTGCTGGATCCCGACGTACCCGCCCCATTGATAGGTCAATGAGTTCTAGCACGTCAGCAATGGGCATAACTCGGCCATCACCCAGCACGGTTGCACCAGCAATGCCTGTGGGTTTAGGCACTGGGCCTTCCAATTGCTTAATCACAATCTCCTGCTCGCCAATGACCTGATCAACCTGGAGTGCAATGAAGGTATTGGCACTACGCAAGACCACAATCGAGATGATGTCTTCGTCTTGGTTACCTCCATAAACCCGTCCCCGACCTAAAGTGCGGTTGAACTGCAGTAGTTCTGAGAGAGGGCGGAAGGGCAAGAGAGTATCGCGCCAGAGAATGCAGGATTGACCTTGATCGTTGACCTGGATTCTTTCCCGAGGGGCATCGAACATGTCCTCAACCCCATCCATCGGGAAGGCCAAGCGAGCTTGGTTATTAACACAGCTCAAAGCCTTCGAGATACTCAGAGTGAGCGGCAGGCGAATGGTAAAGCTGGTGCCTCGGCCCATCTCCGAGTCAATCGTGATCGAGCCTCGAATGTCTGACAGGGCTGTTCGGACGACGTCCATGCCGACCCCTCGTCCGGCGAAATCATCGGCTTGATCGCGAGTACTGAAGCCAGGTAGAAAGAGCAGCTCATAAACATCCAGCTTGCTCATCGTGCGAGCCTCGGCTGAAGTAATTAGCCCTTTCTTCAGAGCCTTCTGCTTCACCATCTCAGCATTGATACCTGCTCCATCATCAGCAATATAGATGACGGTCTGGTTGCCCTGATAGAATGCCCGAACGGTAATGGTTCCCTCACGGGATTTGCCACTGGCAGCTCGTTCCTCAGGGGTTTCAACGCCATGAGTAATGGCGTTGTTAACCAGGTGGGTCATAGGGTCATATAGCCGCTCCAAAATCATTTTGTCGATTAGGGTGTCGCGGCCTTCGACCACCAGCTTGGCTTCCTTCCCGCACTTCATCGAGATATCACGGACGGCCCGAGGCAGACGGTCAGCCGTCTGAGCAAAGGGAACCATTCGGGCCTTGTTGAGGCCTTCCTGGAGCTGGGTTGTGACTTGCCGGAACTGGCGAGTAATTTGATCGGTTGACTCAATAGTGAAGGCAATGTCAGAGGACGATTCTCGCACCCGGACAATCAGCTCAATCATCTCCTGGGATAGCGTATGGAACCCAGTAAAACGATCCATCTCTAGAGCATCAAAGGTAACCCCAGTCGCGTGGCTGTTGCTGCTACCGCCGTTGCCCCCCCCAATCGGATGGAAGGCTTGTCGGCTGGAGATGAGGGAACTCTCTAGGAGCGATCGCTCATACAGATCCCGCAAGCGCTGGCCCACATCGTTGAGTTGTTGTACCTGAAACAGCAGGTTATCGAGAAACTGCCGTAGGCGCTCCTGATCTTGCTCTAGAGAGTTGCGGTTAACAACTAGTTCCCCAACAAGGTTGCTGAGGTTGTCTAGGTGCTTAACCGAGACCCGCATGGTCTGATCAGCCGGAGCGTTGTTGCGACGAGGTAATCGACGGGCTGCCGCCTGGGATCTTCTGAGTCCGCTGCCGGGTGCCGATCCCCCAATCTGATCAGCTTCCTCCAGCAATTTTTCTAGATCTTCAAACTCGTCATCTTCACCACTCGGGGAAGATTGTGTAATGCCTGAAGATACTGCTGGTACAGAAAATAGCCGCGTTTCTTCAACTACAGCTGGCTCCTCGTCTAGCAAAGCTTCTAGATCAGAGAAGTCGTCTACCTCAACAGGAGACTGAGCAAAGGTATTAGTAACCGGCTCAGAAGAAAATGCATCATCGTTTAACAGCGAGTCCAGTTCATCAAAAGCGAGATCGGCTTCGGTAGTCTCACTAACTGCTGCAATGTCTGTCTCGTTCGTCTCAAATGAAGCGCTTTCCCAAGAAAAATCAGCTCCAAACGCAGCATCGTCAAAGCCCAGATCAACTTCAGCAGTTTCGTTAACTGCTGCAACATGGGTGCCGTTAGTTTCAAACGAAATGTCTCCCCTAGGCGCTCCAGAATCAAATTCAGCAGGATCTTGTAAGTCTAGGAAACCATCTTCCGCAAAGGCAGATTCGCTGTCGCTCAACGCTTCAAACTCATCAAGATCAGCGAATTCGAGCAGGTCTGCGAGTATGGGCTCCTCTGCGATCGCACCATCTGATGTGCTATCTGCCTCAATAGACGGCTCCATCAAGGAGTCTGTTAATGACTCATCCAATGATTTGTTAGGTGTCGGGTGAGTTAACACCTCTGCTAGAAAGTCATCGGCTGTAGAGGGCTCAGACAACACTGTCTCTACTGTAGCCACTGGTACTACACTGGAAACCTCAAAAAAGTCGTCTACTAGGTCTAGATTAGCGGCTGGCCTAGCAGAGCCCTCTGCATATTGGACATCGCTTTCCATAGAAGCCCAAAGGTCGTCTTCAGGATTGATTTCTAAATCAGGCGGTTCTACGGCTGAAGCTAAGGAGGTTGAAGACCTAATGCGATTGCCTACAAGGTTATTAGCTTCCTCAAAGGGCAATCCTGTATCGCCATTGTCAGAAACCTCCTCATCATCTAAACCAAGGTCGAAGGCCTCAGAAGGGTCTTCAGGGGCTAGAACAAAGTCTAAGATGCTTGTATCAGGACTGGTCGCACCGGTACTGTCTGAATCAGATCCTGATTTAGACAAGCTATCACTCTCAAGCGAATCAAAGTCGAGAGAATTTACCGGACTCTCATCTAATGTTTCGTCTGCGGCAAAATCAAATCCCCAACTGTCAAACCCATCGGGTTCTAGAACTGTCTCGGTAAGGGGTAAGGAGGCTGCATTTCCATCAAGGGCAGCATTAGTAACTGTATCGCTGTCAAAGTCTAAATCTGTGCCAGTTAGGGCAATGTCGGCATCAAAGTCAGATGCGTTGTTATCGTCGTCATTCCAGCTGAGCAGATCAAAAGCTTCTGACAACTCATCTGACGAGCTATCCTGCGAAAACACAGATTCAACAGAACTAGATGTATCGAGAGCTGAACTGAAATCTAGATCCTCAAACCCCAGAGTATCGGTAAAATCAGCATTGGCTGCACTAACCTCCTCTGGAATACCGAGATCATCAAAACTCAAACTCTCCTCATCGTCAATGATTTCTGCTGCTTGCTCATTCCACAGATCGTCAGCCAGATCAAAATCAGTTGAGGCAGACTCTTGTCCTAATTTTTCTGTTGAAGCTGAGTTCTCAAGAACTTCAACCAATATTTGAGAAGTAGCCCCGTTTGAGGATTGGCTTATTGTCTCAGCAAAGTCTTGCAGATCTTCATCAGCCGCAAAGAAATCATCTAGTCCAGATTCAAAACCAGATTCGGCAGAATCGGCTTGGAAGAAAGAGGGTGCTCGACTGAATGGATTGGCATCAAAGAAGTCATTAAGTTTAACTTCATCCCGTTCCTCAACAAAACCTATCTCCTCATCTGAAAGAACGCTTTCAAGCGATTCCCCTAACTCTTCTCCACTCAGGTCTTTTGTGTCGAAAGACTCTGAAGTAGTAGGAGTAACCTCTGTACTAGGAGTAATCTCTAAGGAAACAGACTCTGCCGCAATATCTACCTGAGATTCCTCCAAGAAGGAATTTCCAAACAGACTCGTAAAGTCATCGTCATTGCTTAAAGGTGTATCTGTCTTGTCTGTCAGAAATAGATCAGCAAACTCCCCGTTAAAATCTGCATTTACGGGATCACTGTCAATGCCGTTTAGAGACACTTCAGCAATTTCTTCTTCCTCCCAGATCTCATCAAACTCTGAGACCTCCCCTTCAAACAGGTCGGCTAAGCTATTAAGTTCGGCTGTGCCAACCTCTGGCCCAGTTCCTCTGACAGGAACTGGCTCTTGAACCTCGACCGAAGATGGATCACCCTTGACATTCAGACTCTCGAAGATATCGGCCAAATTGACATCTGTTAAATTGACAGACTCAGTGTCTTCGATGCTAGCGGGGATTCCCTGTTCAAACCAACTCGCAGCATCAGGCACTTCCAAATCGTCAACTTGATCAGCCTCGGCAGTTGCAAAGAGATCCGTTAAATCGCTTTCTGCTGAAGACTCATTAAGCGCTTCTTCCAGCAACGCATCAAGAGATTCTTCCAGGAATTCTGCTCCAGGTTCTAGCGGCAGCAATTCCAGCATGGCTGGAGAAACAGTAATTTGGTCAGCCTGATTCGCTAGAACAAGGTCTTGTCCGGCTTTAATATCCTTGATTAGGAGAGGTGCTAAGATTCGAAAAGTTTGTTGAGTGTTACTGACAACTCGGCGAGCAGTATCAATCAATGCGCACCAAGTAGGCAGTTCGAACTGTTCTCCAATGCGATAGAGCTGCTGACAAGCATCCTGAAGAGCCTGGCGAGTTGTCGCATTATCAGCCTGTTTAAACAACCCCAGCATAGTTCTGAGGTGGGCTGGAACATCACTTTTGAAGACAAGCTGTAGAGCGCTCGTTTCGGAATGAGATATGGCTGCCGGTTGAGGCGTTGCAGCTGGGACGGTGACAGGAGCTCGCTCTACAGCTCGCTTGGCTACAGGAACAGTGCCAGCAGCTTTAACAAGGGATTCTAAATGCTGGTTGACCTGATCAAAGATTGGCTCAATGCCTGCCATGATCTCCTGAGCTTTGTCATCTGTCAGGCCAAACGGCCCTTGGAGTTGCTCCAATTGCTCCTGAAGACCATCGAATACCTGTAACAGCATCGACTCCAGAGTACGATCTGCCTTAATCGGGGATTCTTTGAGGACTTTGAAATAGTCCTCTAAGCGGTGGGACGTATGCTGGATGCTCTCCAATCCCAGCATTGCGGCCCCTCCCTTGACAGAGTGGGCTGCTCGGAAGACTTCATTCGCCATTTCCGAATCTTCGATCGTGGCTTGAAGGTTAAGCAGACCTTGCTCAATAGTATTGAGGTGATCCTTGGCTTCCTCAATAAAATACCCTAAAATTCTTTTTTGATCTTCAGGCAGCATAACGGTTATCCCCTTGAGTTGCTTCCTCCAGCATTCTGGTTAACCAAGACTGGGGGGAGAGGAACTGAAAAATTCCTCCCTATTCATTTTTCTGTTCCACTTTGAATCGGTCTACCGATGTCAAGAGATCACGAGCAACCCCGACAAGATTTTGCAGTGAGGCAGACACTCGCTGTGCTTCCTGAGAAGTTTCCTGGGCTGTTAACTCAACTGATTGCATAACCTGAGCCACTGCCCGAGAAGTCTCTGTTTGCTCAACCGTGTCTGCTGTAATGGAGCGCACTAGCACATCAATTCGGTTCGACACCTGAATGATGTCCTCCAAAGAGCGCTTCGCTTGCTCGGCTAGGCGAGTGCCCTCAATGACCTGCTGAGTGCCTTCCTCCATCGCCATCATGACACCGCTCGTCTCACTTTGGATTTGCAGAACGATCTGCTCAATCTCCTTAGAAGCTTTTGCAGCCCGGTCGGCTAACTGTCGCACCTCATCTGCCACGATCGCAAATCCTCGGCCAGCTTCCCCAGCCCGTGCTGCCTCAATACTAGCGTTGAGAGCCAGCAAGTTGGTTCGAGAGGCAATCTGGGAAATTAAGGCTACAATCTTGGAAATCTCCTGGGAAGATTCGGCCAGACGTTTTACCTTGCGAGTGGTTTCCGCTACGGTTTCTCGAATCTCTAGAATCCCGGCCACGGTTCGTTCTACAGACTCACCTCCTCGCAAAGCAGTCGAGGAAGCGGTGCGAGCCACTTCTTCTGCTTCACGAGCGCTTTCTGCCACCCGCTGAATGGAGTCAGTCATCACTTGAACTGAGTTCAACGTAACGGCCAACTCCTCAGCTTGTCGCAGTGCGTCTGCTGAGAGGCTACGGGCAAACATTTCATTTTCTGCCGACCCCTTACTGACCTGGCGAGCTGCTACACTTACCTGCTGAACAATTTCCCGCAAGTTTTGAATCGTTAGGTTAAAGGAATCAGCAACCGCTCCAAGTACGTCTGCTGTCACCTCGGCTTGTACCGTTAGGTCACCTCGAGCTGCCCCTTCTACATCATCAAGGAGTCGAATAACCTGCCGTTGTAGGTCTTCCTTAGCTTGTTCTTGTTCCTGTGCCTTACGTTGGGCCTCGCTGGTAGTGGTCAGAATTACACGAGACATCTTATTAAAGCCAGACGCCAGTTGGCCGAACTCATCCTCGGCATAGACTGATGCACGAGCTGACAGGTTGCCATGGATGACGGAATCAAACTGGTTTTGAAGGTCAGCTACTGACTGTTTAATACGGCGATGGGCCAAGTAGCTGCCCCCAAGGGCCGCTCCAAAGCCAGTAACTCCAGCCGCTACAGCCATTGTCGCGTGAATTCCTTTAGGCATCCTCGCTTCAGGTTGCGCGGTAGAAGCAACGAAGTTAACAACTCCAACTGCTAGCGCTGAAACAACCCCTGCGGCGGCTGAAACCATCCATTCCTTGGTTGGCAGAGGGGCATTCTCTAGGAAAGCTAGCCAATCTTGCTCGACAGCTACCTCTTCAATGCCATCATCATCCCCTTGCGTAAAGACAGGGAGAGACTCCGCTGTACCAGCAATGCCGAAAATCTCGTCTTCCGCAATTATGGATTGATCACTGACTTCACTCAGATTAAAAGCGGATCCACCGATACCATTGGTGTCATCAGTGGAGCCCCAACCAGAAGCGCCTACAGAAGGACTTGTAAAGCCGGCAGAACTATCAGAAAGCTCAAAATCTGGCAAGCTACCGAGGTCATCAAAGTCGTTAAATTCGTCCAGAAAATCGACGTTGCTGCCAGCGCGGGAATCGCTATTTGAGAGGTTGCTACCGTTCCTGCCATACGTGTAGTCGCTGCCATCGTCAGCAGTGTCAAAGGTAGCGGCTGTCATGTCTGGATCTGGTGAAAAGACGGTCATATCCTCTGTCAGATTTTCCCTACGCAGGTCATAACCTCCGTTGCCATGTGCTCCGACTGAAGCAGGCCGATCGCTCATGAAGAGGGTTTGATCATTGGAATCTTGGAACGGTTGCTCCCTATCAAACGTTGAAGCATCGGCTGCCCCACCGTAGTATTGGAAGGACTCAGGGTCTTCCTCCAGAGTCAGACCCCTATCTAGATTGTCTAGAGATGCAAGGTCATCAAAGCTGTTGAAAGAGTTGCCTTCGTCTGCGCCGTTAAAAGGATCGGCTTGGTTCCAAGTTTCCCCGGATTGCACGGTATCTAAAGTGCTTGAACTGGCTGCAAAAAAATCTCTTTCTTGCTCATCGTCATAAGCAACGAAGGGATCAGCTGCCTCATCTAGAGCCAAGTCTTCTTGATTGATCTCAAAGGGATTACCGAACGCTGAGTCGCTGATGTTTCCTGCTGGCTTACTTCCTGTTGCTCTGCCCCGCGTTCCTGAGTCACCTGCGGCGGACATAAACGAGCGGCTAAAGGGGTCATCTCCAGCAGTCCCAATGGAATCAGCGAGACTCAAATCAGCTTCGTCCAAGCTGAGATCAGCAAAATCTAGATCGGAGTCAAGCAAATCCTCGGTCAGCGAATTCGAGTCCGACAGAGATGAGCTCGCTTTTGTCCGTGAGTGGCCGCCATTAATCCCTGCCGGTGACAGGCCTGGATCAAAGAACGTATCTCCCCCATCATCACCGTCATCAAAAGAAGCAGGGGGGTTTCCCTCAAACTGGCTAGTGTAAGCCAAACCGTTGTTAGCATAATCAACAAAGTCTGGATCCGTTGTGAGGGTCAAGACAGTTTCATACTGCTGACGGGCAAGCTCGTATTGATGCAACCCGTAGCAGTAGATATGGCCCCGTAGCAAAAGAACGCTGGGATCGGTTGGGTAGTCTTGGGCTAGCTGATCGATGGTTGTGGCCGCGTCTTCATAGCTGCCCTGCATATAGGCTCTCTCAGCTTTCTGATATGCTTGAGAGTAATCAATGCCTGAAGCCATGTGTCTTTCTCCTGCCAGTGCAAGTGTCCCTTAATGAGGTGAAATTTGGAGCTCAGGCTGCCCATCGTGCTGATCTTAAGACCGCAACGTGATCGAGTAGCCGGAGTGTTTTGCTCTCCTCAGCCTTAGTAGCCCATTCACCCCTTAGAAATGGCGCCATAGAGTCGGGAGTATTGCTAGCAACCTGAATATCATCCAGATTGAGCCAATCAGTGCCAACAATCCGGTTAACGGCTAAGCCTAACATAGTTCCTTGATCTTCAACAGCAATCACTGGAATTTCAGGGCGATCAGTGTTAAGTGGAGCCGGATAGCCCAGAAACTGTCCGAGATCAGCAACCCAAATCACCCGACCCTGTTCATTTAGGGTACCCAATAACAGGTGGGATACGTTTGGAATTGGTGTAATTCGATCCGGTGGCTGTTCGATGATACGGCGTATGCCTGTAGCGGGAAGAGCAAACTCATCCCCTGAGGTGACATAGAAACGCAGATACAACTCGCCTTCAGGCGTTTCTAATTCCTGAAGCTCGGGCTCTTGGTCTTGCCCTGCGGTGGTTAAGAAGTCAGGATTTCCTACCATGATGCGTTCCGGTTAACCTATCCCCTCAGTAATTGTTTTACAGTGCCAACCAATTCTGTTGGTTGAAAAGGTTTCGCAATGTAAGCGTCTGCACCCTGCTTCATCCCCCAATAGCGATCAAATTCTTCTCCCTTAGATGAGCACATGACAACGGGGACGTTTTGGGTCGCTGGATCAGCCTTTAATCGGCGGCAAAGCTCGTAACCGTTCATGCGGGGCATGACGATGTCGAGGACAACTAGATCGGGAGGGCTGCCCTGAATCCGCTCTAATGCTTCGACCCCGTCATTGGCAACGGATACATTTAATCCGCTACCTCTTAAGAGTTCAATAATCATTTCCCGTTGAGGAATGCTATCTTCCACCACCAAAACTGTGCTCATATGCTATACGGTGTGCCAGAAAGATGGCTTAGGAGACAATTTTGCGTATTGTTTCCTTAACAAATGGGAAGACAGCTTATGCAATTAGGCAATAGACAGGCTTCCCGTGCCTTTAAGGTACCCTCAAATGAATAAATTACTGACGTTTACAACAAATTACTCAATTTGATCGAAAAAATGTGTCGAATGTTGATCCTGTAAACAGGGTAAGCAATGAAGAGTCTGCTTGCTTGCCAACCTGTTTGCCTAATGATTGGTTACAGCCCTAGGGGGCTAGGTTGCCCGCCAGATAAACCTCGATCAAGCTCATCCTTGATAGCATCCGCTAAAAGTTTGTCGGGCCGGGGTCGACAGGGATCTCCAGGACCTACATATTTCTCTACTAGTGCCAATAGTTCACCACCTCCAAAGGGTTTGGTGAGGTAGTCTGTTGCGCCGGCCATACGCGCTTTGACTCGATCAAGAAAGCCGTCTTTGCCTGTCAACATGATGATGGGAGTTTGGCGAAAAGCATTGGAGCTACGCAACATGGCACAAAGCTCATAACCCTCAAGCTCGGGCATAGCAATATCGCACAAAATCAAGTCGGGCTGGAGCTGAAACAGTAGGCTAAGTGCTTTGAGAGGATTGCCAATGGAGGTTGCTTCGTAGCCTTGTTCCTCTAAAATTTGCTCCACCGTTTGTCGCACTGCTGCACCGTCGTCGACACAGACAATTCGAGGAACATGGCTTATCTGCCAAGTGTCGGTACCCGTGATGGAACTGCGGTCGGCCTCGGTGGGGATATGGGTAAGTTGTACTAATCCTCGTTGCACATAGGGATAAATGCCTTTGACTACCGTACCTAAGTCCCGGTTGAGATAGCGAGAGATTTGCCGTAGGGTTGTACGCCCGTCCATCCAGTGAGTTAAACGGTTGTAGGTGGCTTTAGACACGCTGGCTTGAAAGGCGTCTACGTCGGGGATGACAGGACATTGGTGAGGGGATTGAATCAGAGGATGAAACTGCTTCCACTCCTGTATTTGCTTTGTAATTCCGGCTACCAAAGAACCAATTTCTAGTGTAGTAAGTTGGGGATTAAGAGCATGGCTGAGTTTAAAGACAAAGGTGCCTTGGTGTAGGCTCAATAGGTCAAATAATGTCTCATACACCATGTGCTTGAGGATGGATCGCCCTTGAGCTGGAGTTAGAATGTGGCGCTCTAGTAGGGTCCATAGATAGCCGTACTCAGGCGAGTTGAAGGATGCGATCGCAGAACCGTCAGCAGTATCGAGCGATTTCTCTAGGCCATAGCGGTGGAGGTAGTCCCGCAGCCGATTGAGATGTCCATCGGTGGTTCCAGCGTAGACAATCTGACCATTGACCAGAAAGACTAGCCAGGAAGGGGCATCCTCAACGGTTCCAAATCTTCCACCAGAACGGCTCAAGGGTTGTGGAGTGTAGGCTTCAACATAAAGCTCCCCTGTCCTTTGGCCGAGTTCACTAAGCTGTAGGATACTGCGAATATCAATTTCAGAAAGATGGCCCTGCATGGACGGGTGGGGACGGGATAAACAACGATTCGGGGAATCAGAGCAGTTAGGCTAGCTGGACTGCACTCAGTATAGTTCCCAGAATGGAGCGGTGCGCCACAGCTCTGCGCTATAGCGTTGCCATAGACAGCGAACTGTGGTACCAGACCGGAAAGTTGAGCTGATGGAAGACGTCATGCAGAGAACTAGAAAACTGGGGCACCCTATACAATTAGACGGGGAGATGAGTTCATGCTAGCAGGGCCTAATCAGTCTTAAGCCCCTTGCTCAGTAATGATTAGCTCAAGCTTACTACTGTGAGCTTAAGGGCGTACCCCCATACGGGTTCTCCTGCCTTTTAACCTGAGCGAGGGGTACGTTTGGTTTAAAGCTGTAAGCTTCAAATTCAATAAAACAGGCACCTCAAGCCATCAGGATGCGTTAGTGTGCGTTAGTTTAGAGATGGAAAGCATTACTGAATATTGTCTGAAGTCTAGCCCAGGCTCACCCAGTAAATGGCTGATGCAGAGCGCTCCAGATCCTAGGTAACCGCAGCGGTACACCTAGATCGTCCTGCCTCTCAAATCTATCTCGTTTATTTACAGGCTATCCTTATCACAACATACGAGGGCAACCAGCGTGCTGTATCTAGCAGAAGTCCAGAGAAAAACCGGATTTATTGGTGCAGGCAAGGCTGAGTTTAAACTTCTTGCCTGCCAACGCAGTGAGCAGAGTTGGACTGCTGTGCCAGGAGAAGAAGTGGTGCCAGCTCCTGACGACGCGACGTATGGTGCGGGCGTGCTGGTCATGGTAGAGCTGAGCAATAATCGCCAAATCCAGCGGCATTACGAGGCAGGCCGTCCCTTAGCCAGCATCCTTCAGACTTTCTCCAACCTCAGCAAGAAGTACAAAACCCAGGAAGAAGAAATCGAGCAGTGGAAGCAGTCCTTGACTTTCCAGAGCCAGGAACTGAATCGCCGTGAGATGGAGATTGAGAGCCGTCAAGAGCATATTGAGCAAGCTGAGGCGGATCTTGAAAAGCTAGAGTCGCAGCGCCAAGAGGTCGAGCGGAGTCGTCAGCAGCTAGCTGTTCTGCGGGAAGAACTAGAGCGGAAAACTAAGGATTTAGATGGCGCTTGGGCACATCTTAATGGAGAAATGCGACGGCTGGAGGAGCGTCAATCTGAGTTGTCCCAGCACAGTGGACTCGATGAGAACCAAGTGGGCCAACTTCAGGAGGCACTCAATCGCTTAACAGGTGCGATCGCACCTGTTGAGTCTCTAAGAGATCAACTTACCGTTTCCTCAGATTTAGTCTCTCAGCATCAATCCTTGCTAGATCAGCATCAGCAAAGCTTGGGGCAACAACGAGCAGAATTAGAGGAAAAGCTACAGGCATTGGAGCACCGTTCGGCTGAATTGCAGCAGCGTTGGGATGCTTGGTTTCAAGCTGAAGAGCACCTACATAATCGAAAGGCTGAACTGAAGTCGCAACAACAGCTCGTCGACAGTCAGCAGGAGCGGCTGAAGTACTTTTCGGAGGAGCTGAATCGTCAAGGCAACTTGCACCAGCAGGTCTACGAACTGCTAAATACCTCTGACAAGGTCAGGCTCAGCAAGAAAGTAGACGTGTCCGAACTGGAAGCCATGCCCCTAGATACCCTCCAAACGCTTGTCAGCGATCTGGAAAAAGATCTAGAGAAGGTTTCCCGATTTGTCTCTGACCAGGAGGAGGAACTCAATTTCCAGCAACAGACAATTGACGAAGTTCGGGCAAAGATAGAGCATGCCAGCGAATTTGATCGGCTGCAATTAGAGACTGAACTGGCCGATGAGCAAGATCGCTACCGGATGCTAAACGAAACGTTGGTAGGTCAGCGGCGTAACTTGCTAGAACGGGAAGAAGTGCTCAGCCAGCACCAAGCAATTCTACGCCGGCGTCAGGGCTTGGCCTCTGATGAATCTCCTGTCAGTGCGGTCGACCTCGAACCTTTACTCGATTCCATTGATGAACAGCGCCAGCAGACCACCTCAGCTATTCAGGCTCTTGAGGCTGAACTCAAACAGACCCAAGAGACAATTGGGCAGTTAAAGCAAGAAGTTGAGCAGACAACCCACAACCAGTCTCAACAAAGAGCTGAGATTGGAGAGCTAGAAGTTGCTCTACAAGCGCAACGACAGGAAGTGGGTCACTTAGCCGGACGCATTCAGCTTTATGAAGAGCTTTTGACCCCGGCCCAAGACAGCTTGAATCACTTGAGACAATCCCTAGAAGATATTGCTAACTCAATTGCTCAGTTTCAAGAGGCCAGCGACTATCAGCTCCAGGCCATTGCTGAGATGCAGCAAACGGTTTTAAGCGTCGCTGACAACCCTGCGATGGTATCTTAACTTTGCTTAATCTTTTAGTACTTTGTGTAGAGTCTTTAGATTCACTGTGCCCGTCAGAATAACGGGCATACTTTTGAGCGTTGTTGATGAGTAGCTCCCTTCCATGATCTGGGTGAACGAACAAATTGATCCTTGTGGCTTAATTTATTCCTGCATTGCCTGCTGTGATGAAGATCAGGCAAAAGCATGCCACGAATCCTTTGAAACTAATCTAACCGCAGAACAAAAAACGGCGGGTTGGGTAGCTCGTCTACGTACAGTTGATTCCTGGGAGGACGTGCCGGTGAATGCCCTAAAGTTAGACTAGGGGCAGCCTCAGCAGAGCCGTTATGCTTTGCGCCAAGGCCAACGGTGGTCTAGCAGAGTTCTATTAAGAACTCGCACAGGCTCTGGAGATTCACCTGAAAATAGAGAGAAATCTACTGCTCCCCAAGTCTGTAGCGTCTGCTCCGCTAGAGCTACCAGAAATGGATCTCCTAAGGAGACACGCCAAGGCAGCCGTAAGGTGATCAGTGGTAATCCACCTTGCCCTGCGCCCGGAAGGAGGCTCCACTCACATTGGTCAAGGTTTGACTGTAGAGTCAGACTGAGCGAAGCCCGGAAGGACTGAAGTTGCTGCTGCTTCCGGGAGAGTTCTTGCAGAAGATGACGATCTGTCGATGTCATGAATGCTGTGTGAATAAAAGGACTAATTAACGGTCCTAACAAAAGTGTAGTCCCGGTTTACTGAACCGGACCTGAAGATTTTCTATGAGTATGTCTGAAGCCTCTTACATTAAGCTCGATCAATTTCTGAAACGGATGCAAGTAACAGCCTCTGGCGGCCAAGCTAAGGTGTTAATTCAAAGTGGCCAAGTAATGGTCAATGGAGCTATCGAAACCCGTCGAGGTCGCAAGCTAGTTGCTGGGGATCAAGTCTCTCTTTGGGATGCTGAATTTGAGGTTACCTTATCTGACCTATCTGATTTAGCATAGTCACAACAGATTAGGTCAACTACACCCTATTAGGAGGAACGCTAAAATTTAAGGAAATCGAACAACTTTGGGAGAACTTTATGGAACCAACGGTTGAAATCTATACCTGGAGTCGCTGTCCCTTTTGCCTTCGAGCAAAGGCACTGCTACAAAACAAGGGTGTGCAGTTTACTGAGTACTGTATCGACGGTGACGAGGCTGCCCGAACCAAAATGGCAGAACGTACTCAAGGTCGCCGCAGCCTACCGCAAATTTTTATCAACGATCACCACGTGGGTGGATGCGATGATTTGCATGATTTAGAGGCTCAGGGGAAATTAGATTCTTTGCTAGCTGTGGGTTCAATTTAGAAAAGCTCCCCACTTTGTGCAATGGCTAAATATTACTAAGGGATGGGATGAACATCCCATCCCTGTATTTGTCTAGAGGCTGGATCAAGCCATTCTAGCAGCGGCAGATTCAGCAGGGACTGCCTTGTGAGCGTGACCATTCATCTGGTGCCCATTTCCATTTAGGTGGCGTGGTTGAAGCAATCCATATCCACCATGGTTCCGCTCGTAAATAACGTTAATTTCGCCTGTTTCCACGTTAAGAAACATATAAAAATCGTGGTCAACGAGTTCCAATTGCTCAAGTGCTTCCTGCACGGTCATGGGTGGCATCGCAAAGTACTTGGTGCGGACAACCTCGGGAGGCAGTTCTGGAGCTCGGCTTTCAAGTACAGCCGATACATCTGAGGTTACAGCCTGACGAATAAATGCATCATTGGGTTTGGTAGCAAGATGGTTCTTGTCCTGGCGCTTTTCCTTATACTTCCGCAGTTGTCTACTAATTTTATTGGCTACTAAGTCAATGCTGGCATAGAGATTTTCGCTGCTTTCTTCGGCACGAACAACAGCACCATTGATATACAGGGTGACTTCTGCCGATTGCTTGGGGTTTATCCGGGGATTGCGAGCGACAGACAGATGAACGTCAACTTCATTGGTTAGATGCTTGAAGTGGCTAACCGCCTTGGAAATCTTTTGCTCCACGTAGTCGTGAATGGCGTCTGTAATCTCGATGTTTTTGCCGTGGATAACAAGCTTCATACAGCGGCCTCCTAGAAATTGTCGGCTTATGTTTTCACCCTAGCACCTTGTATTTTGCCCGACAGTGTCCGTTAAAATCCTTTGCATCCGTTGATAATTCTTGATTCCAAAAACACTGATAAGCAAGCATTTCGGTAGTTTTTCGCTAGTTTATTGAGGCAGTTTTAGAAATTTGTTTGATGAGTGACACGAATGAGGTTGAAGTAATCTGCAACCTGTACAATTTTGCAGCTGTGCCTTATGAAACAGCTTTGGCTTGGCAACGAGCGCTTGTTCAACTCAAAAAAGTTTCCTCCCACCCAGATGTACTGTTGCTTCTAGAGCATCCTCCGGTGTACACCCTGGGGCAAGGCTCAGATCCTGCATTTGTCAAGTTTGACCTCAACCAAGGCGAATACACCGTCTACCGCACCGAGCGAGGCGGGGAAGTCACCTATCACTGTCCAGGACAACTAGTTGGCTATCCTATCTTGAACCTACAGGCGTTACGGCCTGATTTACATTGGTATTTGCGCCAGTTAGAGGAAGTGTTGATTCAAACTCTGAAGGAATTTGGTTTGTCAGGACAGCGCATTACAGGGCTGACTGGGGTGTGGCTGGATGGCCACAAGGTGGCTGCTATTGGTATCAAGGTGAGTCGTTGGATTACGATGCATGGATTTGCGCTCAATGTTTGCCCTGACCTGTCAGGTTTTGAGCGGATAGTGCCCTGTGGTATTGCTGATAAACCTGTAGCTAGCTTGGAGCAGTTTTGCCCAGGCATTACTTTGGAGCAAGTTCGCCCTGTGCTTACAGCGGCTTTTGAACGGGTTTTTGGTCTACGGCTACAGGTCCAACCTGAGCATCATTTGGAGGCAGTTCTTAATTCTATTTCCCCTGTATAGGGGATAGTGTTGTCTAGGTTCTTAGCCTCTATGAAGAAGTGTTGAAAAACATTGCAACCCTTGCTAAAAGCACCATCTGCTCTGCGGAAGGATTAAGTTGCTTGATCTAAGGGATTATACTGAAAGCTGGATTTGGGGCACGCTAGAGCGGCCATCAGGGGTAGGAAAAACATGATGGCGTGTCAGCAAAGCACAGCACCCATCTCAGGAGTCTACAGGGTACATGGAAAAGTTTGGTGTTCAGGCGCAGGGGTATGACTCGTATGTGCGCAGCTTGTTTCGCTTGAGTCAAGAGGCGGAGCAAAAAAAGTCAGGTTACGGGGCACTCAACTATTCAGCAAGGGAGCAACCTGTTGGGGAAGAGTCAGCTCATCCGCCTGCTCCCGATTCTTCTCTGAGTATGCACTATGCTAATCCGCTGTCACCATTGCGATCGCGCGATGTGCAGGCCTTGGTAGAGATGTTTGCGCACGATCAATTGGCTGAAATTGAAGCCGATATTCATCAGTATCTACATCGCCTTTACCCCGAGCCCTGTTGGGAGATTGAGCCTTACGAGTTCTTGAAGGGCTTTCTCTAGTAGCTACCTGAGTGGCGGTGAATTGCTTGGGCTTTATCAGCAGTGCCCGCATCAAAGAACAGATGGGGCACTGCTGATTTTATGTCTGTTACCTAACTATGAGGTGACAGACATAAGTGAGCATGTGTTTACTTTTACGTGCACTAAAAAGGGATATCGTCGTAGTCAGGTTCTGCTTCAGAGGACGTAGCAGGGACAGGGGCATAGTTAGCACTTCCCGTACTAGCTGGAGCAGGGCGGGAGGGGGGATTAGGTGCTGGGCTTGCCGGAGTGGCCATGACGGCCGGGGAAGGGGTACTAGGCGGCATAGTGAGGGAAGTGAGATTACTCAGACGATGAATCCGCTGTACCGTCATCTCTGCCCGCTTTTCTTTAAAGCCCTCGGGTCGATCGAACGTATTCATCCCTAAGCGACCTTCGATCAAAACCCGATCACCTTCCTTGTAGCTCTCCTGAATTTCCTGGGCTAGGTTGCCCCAGCCCACAACCTTAATTTGAGCGGGCGCATCTTCAGGGCGCGCACCGGGGAACTGCACCACAAACTCGGCCACGGGCGTCTGATTGTCTGAGGTGTAGCGCAGTTGGGGGGATTGAATAATATCTGCCATTAAAATGCAGCTGTTCATACTGTAACCTCCTTCAAACCCTGTTCCTTTTCAATAAACGTTTGGATTCGCATTTGGTATTCCCGCAGCTTGTCGTCCATCCAATTGCGGCTCTCACTGTTAACGAAGAGATGAACGACCGGTTCTCCCGCATCCGGTAGAATCAGAACCCAGTCGTCTGGATTGTCACCCACAACCTTGACGCCGTCGATGAGCTCTAACTGATCTGGAGGGTGGCTTTCCACCAAGTAACGCATCAGAGCTCCTTTGGCTGTCCAGGGACAGCGCAAGGTTTGGTGGCGATGGGAGACTCGCGGTAGTTCTGACCAGAGTTGGCCTAGCGATCGCTCCTGAATTGTGAGTATCTCAATTAGCTTAGCAATACAGAACATGGCATCGAAGCCGGGATGGAGCTGCGGGAAGATAAAGCCCATATCGCCACTGCCCCCTAGAACTACGTTCCTATTGGACTGACAGGCTTCCATCAGAGCGGTGGGGTTAGACTTAGTGCGAATAATTTGCCCGCCATGACGACGAGCAATGTGCTCAATTGCCCCAGTAGCTTGCACGGGAACCACTACTGTGCCCCTTGGTTGGGTGGCTAAAATCATGTGGGTCATGAGCGCGGTGAGGGTTTCTCCCCGAATCAGCGTACCGACCTCATCGACTAACACCATTTGTTCTCCATTGGCTGAAACTTGAACGCCAAAGGTGGCCCGTAGCGCTTGTACCACTTGCCCTAGCTGCCCTAGCATGACCTCCCGTTCGGCGGCTGAAGGGCCGCTCTGTCTCAAGCTAGCATTGAGCACGACTGCATCACAGCCAAACTTGGTCAGTAGTTCGGGGAGTACTGCACCTGAGACTGCGTAGACATAGTCAATCACCACCTTAGATTTGCTGTTGCGGATGGCTTCAATTTTGAGGTGGCGCTCAAAGGCCATTGCATAGGTATCGACTAGACGGGTGGGGTAGGAAACGGTGCCGATCTCGTGGATTTGCGATCGCCGCAAATCTTCCTTGAAGTAGGCTCCCTCAATCTTTTTCTCACGGCCTTTGGGAAGATCAATGCCCTGCTCATCAAAAAATTCGATCAGAATGTGATTTGGCCGATCGGGGTGGAGCCGGACATGAATGCCGCCTGACACCTTAAGGTTAGCCAGTACTGTACGAGCGACAGGAATCGCAGTGGCCTCTAAATTGCGCACATTAATGCCAACTGACATCAGTCCTGCAATTAAAGAACGTGTGACCATACGCGAAATACTTCGCTGGTCACGCGAGACTGTGACATGGGCACCTGGTTTGAGGGTGGAGCCATAGGCTGCTCCTAACTTCACTGCAAATTCAGGTGTAATGTCGACATTGGCCAGCCCAGAAACGCCTCGTTGACCAAAGAGGTTACGCTGAGCTGTGTTACCCCAAATCAGGTTGATATTGAGGGTGGCTCCCGATTCAATCTGCTTGTTTGGCCATACGCGAACCCCAGAACTGATTTGGGCTTCTTCCCCAATGTTGGACAAGGGGCCGACAACTGCACCTTCTAGCACATGGGCGCGGCGGTCTATGCGTACACCCCGAGAGATGGTGCAAGCCCGGAGGTTGACCTCATCGCCGATAATAGCTCCGCTCCAGATAATAGGACGTTTTAGGTCTGCATCATTGCCAATAGTAACGTTATCGCCAATGACGGTTCCTGGTTCGATGTTGACACGGGCTCCGATACGGCAGTTGTTGCCAATGAGAGCAGGGGGGTGCAGCGTGGCCGTGGGGTCGATGTAGGTGTTTTGGCCTACCCATAGTCCGGGAGAAATTTCTGCGTATTCTAAATCGAGCGCAACCTTGCGTTCCAGCGCATCGTACTGGGACTCTCGGTATGCTTCCAAATGACCAACATCACACCAGTAGCCCTCAGCAATGTAGCCGTAGAGAGGTTCGTCTTTGGCAAGCAGCAAGGGAAACAGATCTTTGGAGAAGTCGCACTCCTGGTTCTCTGGCAGGTAGTCCAATACCTCGGGTTCCAAAATATAGGTGCCGGTGTTGACCGTATCTGAAAAGATTTCGCTGGTGGAGGGCTTTTCCAGAAAGCGTTTAATACGGCCTTCTTCGTCGGTGATGACCACGCCAAACTCAATGGGGTTGGGGACGCGGGTCAGCACAAGAGTCGCTTTTGATCCTTTTTCCCGGTGGAAGCGGATAGCGGCTTGGAGGTCAAAGTCGGTGACTGCATCGCCGCTAATCACTAGAAATGTGTCATCGAGCAATTCGGCAATGTTTTTGACACAGCCTGCTGTACCCAGTGGCTGGTCTTCCTCTACGGCGTAGGTCATTTGCACGCCAAAGTCCTGTCCGCCCTGAAAATAGTCCCGCATGATGTCGGGCAAATAATGCAGGGTGGCAATAATCTCGGTAATGCCATTGCGCTTTAGCAAATTGACGATGTGTTCTGCGATGGGCCGATTTAGAATTGGCACCATCGGTTTAGGCAGATCGCAGGTTAGTGGTCGCAAGCGCGTCCCCGATCCCCCGGCCATGAGCACCCCTCTCATAGATCCTCCTTGGATTGCATGCAGAACTGTGTGAAATCGAGTTTGTTTTGCCTGACTTTCTAGCTTGGAAAACCTAGCTATTTCCCTGAAAAAGCGTCGAGCTGACCGATGGCCTCGTCTTGATTTCAGGGTTTGCCGTTAGGATAGCGCTCACACCTTACCGTGAGCTGTGGAGATGCTACAGTGACGCGGGCCACAAAAGGCTATGACTGCTTTAGGTTTAACTGTGCTATCCTCCCCGCTTCTGATCAGCGATCGCACTGTGAGGCCATAGCAAAGCAGGTCAGGATTGCTATTGTAGAAACTGAAGATGTGGCTTGGCAGGAGAACCACGCATGAGCACAATGGTAACGATTCTCGTGTTGGCAATCTATGGTGGGGGTGCTTGGAAGTTTTGGAAAGGGTTTCATCGCACTCACTTTAGCCAGGGAAAGCTACATTTGACCTTGCTCTGGCCAATATTTTTACTGCTCAATAAGTCGTATCGACAAAACTTTAACCGCGCCCTGAAGGGGTAAGGCTGTCGCTTTGAAAGCAGATGCTTCTTCGCTAGATCAAATTCGGGCGGTTGCTCGCCGCTATGACCATGAATTTTCTGGTCAGGCCTTCGAACTGCCTGCCGAAGTTGAGGAAATGCCGATTTTTCGGGAATGGGCTGCTGGGCAACTAACCTCGCGCATTGCCGCCCCATTTTGGGAGCTAGCCCGACCTAAGCGGGGGCAACGCTGTCTCGATATTGGGTGTGGTGTCAGCTTCTTAATTTATCCTTGGCGGGATTGGGAGGCGCTGTTTTATGGGCAAGAGGTCAGTGCGATCGCACAAAAAGCACTAACCACACGCGGTCCCCAACTCAACTCCAAGCTATTTAAGGGGTGTAAACTGGCTCCGGCTCACCAGCTTGAGTACGACGAAAGCTTCTTTGACATAGTAATTGCGACAGGGGTGAGCTGTTATTACTCCCCCGACTACTGGGAAACGGTAATGGCTCAGGTTAAGCGCGTGCTTAAACCAGAAGGCGTCTTTGTCTTCGACGTAATTGACCCCGATCAGGTGCTTGCAGAAAGCTGGGCTATTTTAGAAACCTATCTAGGCTCCGAGGTTCAGCTCGAACCCCTAGCAACCTGGCCCAACGTAATCAAGGCTAGCGGTGCTCGAATTGTCTCGCAAAAAGAATATGATCCGTTCCACCTGTACAAAGTGAAGTGGTGACTGCGGTTTGTTCCCGCATCTGGTTGATTGGGGGTACAGGAGAAAGCGCTGAACTGGTGCGCTTACTCATTGCTAGCGGCATTCCCTGCACTGTATCTGTCACTACCCTCAGTGCTCAGTCACTCTATCCCAAATCACCACTGGTGCGAGTGTGGGTGGGGCGGCTGAGCGCAGATGAACTGCCAAAATTTTTGCAAGATGAGTCCATTCGAGCTATTTTGGATGCCTCTCATCCCTTTGCTGTGGAGATCTCTCGGCTTGCGATCGCAACTGCTCAGCAACTTTCCCTACCCTATCTGCGTTTTGAGCGGCCTGCTCTCACGCTGAGTCAGGCGGAGACAATTCCCCATACCTTAGACAGCTTGCTTAACAGCAATATTCTGGAAGGTCACCGCGTGCTGTTGACCCTAGGGTATCGCTGGCTAGAAAAATTTCGACCCTGGCAAGCGCGTGCTACACTCTTTGCCCGCATCTTGCCTTCTCCTGAAGCCCTGACAATGGCCCTGGCAGCAGGATTTACTGCGGATCGTCTGATTGCCCTGCGGCCCCCAATCAGCGCAGACCTAGAACGAGCCCTGTGGGAACAGTGGCAGATTACCTGTGTTGTGACCAAAGCCTCAGGTACCCCTGGTGGCGAGGCAGTTAAGCGGGAGGTCGCCCAGACGTTAGGCATCACTCTGGTCGTTTTAGAGCGCCCCTGGGTGGAGTATCCCCACCAGACTGACTCGTTGCAAGTTGCTCTAAAGATCTGTCAGCAGTGGTGGCAAACTATTTCTTCCGGTTCCAAACAAATCCGCTAAAATAGCCGACAGTTTCGGACACCCTGGCCCTAGGCTCTTGTTCTCAGCTCAATTGTGTCAGTTTTGCTGTGTCAGTTTCTTTAAGCCCAATGCTCTGAATTGCCCGATTTACAACCCTGCTGCTCAACAGGCGATTCCCTTTGTTTTTAATCTGCAATAGGGGTGATCCAAAAGCTGAGGGAATGTTATGCTTAGTCTCCAAATTTAGTCCCCGCTAAGGGTGGTTTATTCTGTCAAGTCCAAAAAGCTTGATAACAAGATGATGGTTCCCATCTAAAGCATTGCTACAAATCTTCGGATACCGTTTATGACTGCCGTCCCCATGCCACCGGGATCTTCACAATCGTTTGAGAGTGCTGGTAGTGGCTCACTACCAGAGGCGACTCCTGTCTTTGCGCTTAAAGAGCTGGTGGCCCGTCTTCAGCGGGAGCAGTACAAGATTCAAGACCTTCTTAGTTCTCTAGGCTTTGCGCTTAGGAGCCTAAATAACCTCAACCAGTTCCTTGAACTGATTCCAATGATCGCGAGCCGAGTCACCGACGCTACAGGGGGCGCGCTGATTTTGTTTATGGCTGATGGCCAGATGCGGCTAGAAAAGCTCCACTGTCAAAGTGATGACCAGTGCCAAGATGTCCGCTCTGCTTTGGAGGCAGCAACCCGTCAGATTACGGCAAGTTTTGCACCATCTACGGGCAACGGTGCTTCTCTGGCTTTGTCACGCAATGCCATGTTGGCTTTGGATCGGCAAATAAACCGCTACTTGGGTGATGACTTTCAGATCTTCGGTACCGCCATTATTGTTCGCAACGTAGAACGGGGGCGGCTTTACGTGTTTAGCCGGGATGCTGACTATGCTTGGACCGAAACGCGACAAAAGCTAGTCAGGTTAGTGGCAGATCAAACTGCTGTTGCCATTGAAAATGATGAACTCACAGCAGCTCTGCGCAAAAAAGAGCGGCTAGACCGAGAACTAGAGATTGGTGCTGAAATTCAAATTCAGCTGTTGCCGCGCCACTGTCCTACTATCGAAGGGATGGATCTGGCTGCTCGCTGTCAGACTGCTAATAAGGTGGGTGGTGACTACTACGACTTCATTCCCACCACATTTGATCAGCTTCGCTACCCAGATGCGCAGCAGTCGGCCTCTTCCGCTTGGAGCTTTGCCATTGGCGATGTGATGGGTAAGGGTGTGCCAGCAGGGCTGATCATGACGATGATGCGGGGCATGTTGCGAGCTGAGGTGCTCAACGGTCACACCCCTGCTCGCATTCTTCAGCACCTCAATTATGTAATGCACACAGATCTGGAGAACTCCAACCGATTTGTCACTCTGTTTTACGCGGAATATGACCCCAAAACCCGCCTGCTCTCCTACGGAAACGCGGCTCACAATCCTCCTTTTCTCTGGCAGGCCGCAACCAATACGATGGTGCGATTGGACACGGTAGGCATGTTGCTGGGGCTAGACATGAATACTCAGTACAACGAGGCGGAAGTTAAGCTCCAACCTGGGGATACGGTTGTGTTCTACACAGATGGCTTTACAGAAGCCGCCAACCGCAAGGGAGAGCGATTTGACGAAGACAACTTGATTAAGGCAATTCAGTGGGCCTGCCGTAACTGTGATTCGGCAGAGGCAATCTTGAACTACCTCTTTGATTTGCTGCAGCGCTTTATTGGTAGCGATATTCGCAACGACGATGACATGACTTTGGTAGTGATGCGAGTCAAGCCCGAACTCCACCACACCTCACCTAGCCGCCTCACTAGCCCTTAGGGGAAGCATTGTTTGTCAAATCCTGCTCTCAGCTGCGAAGGGCTAGTGTATAGTTTGGGGGTGAAATCCTCTTTGCAAAGGCTGTCGCACTATGGATTTTGTTACGCAGGCATGGGCTGCCCCCGCTGAGAATCTTCCTGTTCGTGAATTAGACGTGATCTTTTCTCCCTGGGTGGCAGACCGCTCAGACGATAGTGATTTCACTGCCTATTTGTCTCCATCAGCCTTGCAGGCTAGTTTCGATCAGCCTGGATTGATTCAGTACAGCCTTGAGCAGACTCAGGCTGTTGTTCTGGCGCAATACTTTGACCAGGATTTTTTGGGGGACATGGGTAAAGTCTGGAATGGCTTTGTTCAGTCTGGCCAGATCTGGGCTTTGCTTGTTGGTATTGTCATAGGCTATTTATTCCGAGGAATGACAACTTACGGGTAATGAATCCCCGTTTGAATTAGTGAGTTGTCTACCAGGTTCTATAAGCCGCTCAGGACTTTCTCTGCGGCTATTTATTTGTCTTTTGTCTATGGGAGAGTGCCGTTGGAAACGTCATCACCTCAAACTTGGAGTCAGCGGTTTGAGACTGCTTTACACCCTGCGATCGCAACTTTCAACGCCAGCATTGGCTTTGATATTGAGCTGATCGAGTACGACCTAACCGGCTCCCAGGCCCATGCCAAGATGTTGGCTAAGAGCAGCATTATCAGTGCTGAAGAGGGAGAGCAACTGGTCAGCGGACTAGAGCAGATTCGCCAAGAGTATCGCCAAGGGAAGTTCCAACCCGGAATTGAGGATGAGGATGTCCACTTCGCCGTGGAGCGGCGGCTGACTCAGCTGGTGGGTGACGTAGGCAAAAAGCTCCATACAGCCCGTTCCCGAAACGACCAAGTGGGTACGGACACCCGGCTGTACTTGCGATCACAAATTGCCGAAATTCAGCAGCAACTAAAGGACTTTCAGCGGGCACTTGTCGCTCTGGCTGAGCAGCACATCGAAACCCTCATTCCCGGCTATACTCACTTGCAACGGGCTCAGCCCTTGAGCCTGGCCCATCACTTGCTGGCTTACTTCGATATGGCCCAGCGCGACTGGGAACGACTGCGGGACGTCAACCGCCGGGTCAACATCTCTCCCCTAGGGTGCGGGGCATTGGCAGGAACTACCTTTCCCATCGATCGCCACTATACTGCCGAGTTATTGGGTTTTGAACAAGCTTACGGCAACAGTCTAGATGGAGTGAGCGATCGCGACTTTGCGATTGAGTTTGCCTGTGCTGCCAGCCTGATCATGGTGCATTTGTCGCGGCTCTCAGAAGAAATGATTCTGTGGGCGTCAGAAGAGTTTGGCTTTGTTACCCTCAACGACAGCTGCTCAACGGGCTCTAGCATCATGCCTCAAAAGAAGAACCCTGATGTGCCTGAGTTGGTCAGGGGTAAAGCGGGACGGGTCTTTGGTCACCTACAAGCCCTGTTGGTGATTATGAAAGGGCTACCCCTGGCTTACAACAAAGACCTACAAGAAGACAAAGAAGCCCTATTTGACAGCGTCAAAACTGTGCGGGGTTGTCTAGAAGCCATAACGATTCTGTTGCAGGAGGGAATTACCTTTAAGCCTAACCGACTAAACCAAGCGGTGAACGAGGACTTCTCCAACGCTACTGACGTAGCGGACTATTTGGCGGCTAAGGGCGTTCCCTTCCGCGAAGCCTATAACTTGGTTGGCAAGGCGGTAAAGACGTCTCTGTCTGCTGGTAAGCTTCTGCGGGAGCTGACCTTGGCTGAGTGGCAGGAGCTTCATCCTGCCTTTGAAGCAGATATTTACGAAGCAATTGCTCCCCAACAAGTCGTTGCCGCCCGTAATAGCTACGGTGGGACTGGCTTTGAGCAAGTACAACGGGCCTTGAAAGCGGCTCAGAATCAGCTTGCTGAGACCTGACACAGTGGGCCCGTGCAATGACCATTAGTCTGTGCATGATCGTCAGGGATGAGGCGGTTAACCTCGCTGCTTGCTTGCAAAGCGTCAAGGATGTAGCCGATGAATTGATCGTGATAGATACGGGCTCTACCGATCAAACGGTTGCGATCGCACAGGCTTTTGGGGCTCAAGTGCATTCTTTCAAGTGGGTGAATGACTTTGCTGCTGCCCGCAATGCTGCCTTAAGCTACATCACTGGGGATTGGGTTTTAGTACTGGATGGGGATGAAAGCCTACAACCAGGGATTGGGCCTGTTCTTCAAAGCATTGATCGAGGTGAGTCAGTTGCAGGAATTGAAGCTGAGCATTTGCTGCTAGTCAACCTACTGCGTTGGGAAGTAGGTGCGCAACAGTCCCCATATACTTTGGTTTCCCGCTTTTTTCGCAACCATTCCAAGCTGCGATTTAACCGTCCTTACCACGAAACAGTGGACGACAGTGCGTCCACCCTACAGGTGCAGGAACCTCATTGGCAGATAGCTACTTTAGATGCAGTGGCGATCAACCATCAGGGTTATCAGAGGAATGCGATCGCACAGCGCCACAAGTTTGAGCGGGCTAGAACGATCATGGAGGCGTACCTAGCTGACCACCCCACAGATGCCTACTTCTGTAATAAGCTAGCCGCTTTATATGGTCAGGAGGGAGATTGGGAGAAAGCGCTGCCCTTGCTTCATCAGGGGATGAGTATACCTGAGGGAGACCCAATCACCCGCTACGAACTGCATTACCACCTAGGTTTGGCCTACCGCCATTTGCAACAGCTCGACCAATCTGAGCAACATTATCAAATAGCCCTCCAGCAACCGTTGCTGCCAAAGCTAAAGTTAGGAGCCCAGATCAACTTGGGTAGCCTTTACAAGCAAACAGGCCAGTTCTCCGAAGCGATCGCTCAATTTGAGCAAGCAACCCAAATAGATCCCAATTCTGCGCAAGCCTACTTTAATCTGGGTGTTGCTTACCGAGCGAGCGGGGATTTGGAACATGCGATCGCAGCCTACGACCAAGCTGTTAAGCTCAACCCAAACTACCCAGAGGCCTATCAAAACTTAGGAGTTGTGCTGTTTAAGCTTGGCAAAATTCCGCAGTGCTTGCAAGCCTTTGCCCAGGCTATCGAGCTCTACGAACAGAGCGATCCACAGGCAGCGGTAGCGCTACGCAGCGGGCTTAAAAAGTTGGGCATTGGCTAACCCATGCAGGGTGCCAGAAAGTGTTGGGAGCGTAGCGTAGGCAGAGGTGCTGTAGATACACCCCTGCCGCTTGCTTGAGTCTACTTCTGGTAGCGAGAATCGTTCCAGTCGAACCCTTTACCGGATGGCTGATACTTAGGCTTCCAAGATACCTCTGATCCATACGTGCCAGGTCGCCAGTGCTGGTTAGATTCTGGACTCCGAGGGGGTTTAGGCATGCTATAAGACTCAGCAGCACGAGAGCCAGCAGACTCTTTCGTTAGAAGTTGTCGTAGGCGGCCAACAATGCCTTCCCAAGAGAGGTCAGGTTGCTGCAACAAATCCCTTAGAACTTGTAGCGCAGCTCCGGCTTCGCCATCATTTTCTACCTTTAAGGGCTGGGACTGCCGCAAGGGATCAACTTGAACTGCTGCAAACGCCTTGCGTACAGCATCTTGAATCTTGGCCTTGAACTCGTGTTTGGCCTTATCGTACTGATGCTGCCAACCTTTCTCGCTGGAGGCATAGAGAGCGGGTAAGCGATTGAGCGCATAGGTCTCAACCTCAACTCTCTTAACGTATTTCTGTAGGCGAGGAGAAACTTGCTTAATCTGCTTATCAACTTCTTCTGCCACTAGCAGTTCCATGACGTTGACGTAGGAACGCTTTGGAAATTCAGGAACACTAACCATACACAACCCCATCTGGGAATTAAGACAAGCTCTAAGTTGATGAGAACGCGTTGCAGAAGTGACGCGATGCTTGCTGGGAACCTTTGATCACCCTGAGGGAATGCTTGTTTAGCTTATAAACCCTCAGTATGTCAGTAAAAGGCAGTTTTGCCAGCCAGAGCTCCTTTAGAACTACACAACTCTTAAATATGAATCCGCACAGTTGTTCGAAAACGGTTTTCACTCTGAGGAGGGTAAGTCCAAGTGAAACTGCTGAAATAATTCTTTCTCTATTGTCGCAATTTTTGTCCACTACTGACAAGTTATCAACTCTTCAAAGCAGTCCAACTGCCTCTATCGAAAGTATGATTTTTATGGAATCTAGGCTTTTTTGAAGCTCTTAGGACTAAGCTTCCGAGGGTATTTTCCCTGGTTCATTAGAAACATGGTCAAGAAAAAGGGGCAGCTCAGGTATAACAACCTGTACGCTGCCCCTTTTGAGAAAGGTCTACAATACTGCCTTAAAACTGCCTGCTTTTATGAAGCAATCATATGAAGCAATCAGCTCAAGTCAGCTAGCTCAAAACAACTAGCCCAAAGTGACCAGTTCGGCGGGCAGACGTCGGAATGACAACCGCTCATTTTCGACATCGACAAAGACCGTGTCACCTTCACTAAAGTCGCCCCGCAGAATCGCTTTAGCAATCTGTGTCTCCAATTCCCGCTGAATTGCCCGCTTCAGAGGACGGGCCCCATAGACTGGGTCGTAACCCACCTCAACTAAGAAATCGAGTGCTGCTTCCGACAGGCGAATTGCCATCTTGCGGTCTTCTAGTCGCCGCTCCAAGCGAACGACTTGCAGCTTGACGATTTCGCGCAGTTCATCTTTCCGTAGGGCATGGAAGATGATCATCTCGTCAACTCGGTTGAGAAACTCAGGCCGGAAGTTGGCACGAAGTGCTTCGAGAACGCGCGATCGCATCTCGTCATAATGCTCATCTCCAGCCACATCTAAGATGTACTGAGAGCCAATGTTGCTGGTCATGATAATGACCGTGTTTTTGAAGTCTACAGTGTGCCCCTGGGCATCTGTGACTCGGCCATCATCAAGAACTTGCAGCATGACATTAAATACGTCGGGGTGCGCCTTCTCGATCTCATCAAAGAGAATGACAGCATAGGGACGACGGCGAATTGCTTCGGTCAACTGCCCACCTTCGTCGTAACCCACATATCCAGGAGGAGCTCCAATCAAGCGGGAAACGGCGTGTTTCTCCATGTACTCTGACATGTCGATCCGCACCATTGCCTCTTCAGTATCAAAGAGGAAGGCAGCAAGCGCCTTAGCCAGTTCCGTCTTACCGACCCCAGTTGGGCCCAGGAAGATAAAGCTAGCCGTAGGACGGTTAGGATCAGCCAGTCCGGCACGGGAGCGTTGAATGGCATCCGCTACAGCGGTCACGGCTTCGTCTTGGCCGATTACACGGCGGTGAAGTTCGTCCTCTAGCAGCAGCAGCTTCTGCATTTCTGACTGCACCAGCTTGCTGACAGGAATACCTGTCCATTTAGAGATGATTTCGGCAATGTCAGCTTCAGTTACCTCTTCGCGAGTCAGCGAACGGCCAGAGGTTTGCAACTCAGCCATTTTGGTTTCAGCTGCCTCAAGCTGACGCTGCAACTCGGTCAGCTTGCCGTACTTCAGCTCTGCCGCTTTGTTCAGGTCGTAGGCCCGCTCAGCCTGCTGAATCTCGACTTCGACCCGGTCGATCTCGCTCTTAACTGCCTTGCGCTGCTCTAGGATGTCTTTTTCTGATTGCCAAAGGGCATTTAGGCTGGCCTGTTCTTCTTTGAGGTCGGCCAGTTCTCGGTCAAGCCGCTCTAGTCGGTCGCGTGAAGCTGCATCACTCTCTTTCTGCAGCGATAGCCGCTCCATCTCAAGCTGGAGAATTTTGCGATCAACCTCGTCTAGTTCTTCTGGCTTGGAAGTCACTTCCATTTTCAGCTTGGCTGCTGCCTCGTCTACCAAGTCGATGGCCTTGTCGGGCAAGAAGCGATCGCTAATGTAGCGAGTAGATAAGCTTGCAGCAGCGACCAACGCACCATCAGAGATCTTGACGTTGTGGTGAGTTTCGTAGCGATCTTTCAGGCCGCGCAGAATGGAGATGGTGTCTTCCACACTGGGCTGGTCGATGTAGACCTGCTGGAAGCGTCGTTCTAGGGCCGCATCTTTCTCAATGTATTTACGATACTCATCCAGAGTTGTTGCACCAATACAGCGCAGTTCGCCCCGCGCTAGCATTGGCTTGAGCAGGTTTCCGGCATCCATTGCGCCCTGGGTGGCCCCAGCACCAACAACGGTGTGAATTTCGTCAATGAAGAGAATAATTTGCCCTTGAGAGTCGGTGACTTCTTTGAGAACAGCCTTTAGGCGCTCCTCGAACTCACCTCGGTACTTGGCCCCAGCAATGAGTGCGCCCATGTCGAGGGCAATCAGCTTGCGCTCTTGTAGGGATTCGGGCACGTCGCCTTTGACGATGCGCTGGGCTAAGCCTTCTGCGATCGCAGTTTTACCGACACCCGGTTCACCAATCAGCACAGGGTTATTCTTGGTGCGGCGGGAGAGAATCTGCACAGTACGGCGGATTTCGTCGTCCCGACCAATTACGGGGTCGAGTCTGCCTTCACGGGCAAACTGGGTTAGGTCACGCCCGTACTTCTCTAGTGCTTCGTATTTGCCTTCGGGGTTCTGGTCTGTCACTTTTTGGTTTCCGCGAATTTGCTGAATTACCTGCCTAATCTGTGCTTCGGTAATGCCTAAATCCTGAAACAACGTTCTGCCAAAGCGGTCGTCCTTAGCGTAGGCTAGGATTAGGTGCTCAATGGAAATAAAATCGTCGCCGTATTCCTTCCGATAGGCCTCTGCACGGTCGGTGAGCGTATCAAAGGATCGGCCCATATAAAGGTTGCTGCCGCCACCTGATATTTGAGGCTGAGACTTGATGAAGGACTCGGTGCGATCGCGCACCTGCCCCACATTGATTCCTAGCTTGGTGAAAATGCTAGCGGCTAGTCCATCTTGATCTAGCAGGGCCAGCATCAGGTGCTCGGTCTCTAGCTGCTGGTGCTTGGATTGCTTAGCAATGTCCTGGGTCTGTGCGATCGCACTCCAGGCTTTTTCTGTAAATTGATTCTGGGTTGGTTGCATGAAGCCTCCCCCTTAGGTTCTATCCATATTCACTACATCTGTTTGCATTGTACGGAGAGCTTACTTGAGACAGGGATCGGTGTTCACGATTTTTTCCGCCCGGGTTGCCGTCCGAAGAAGCGGAATTTCGAAGGCTGTGGGTTGATAAGTCTCAACCTCAGGTGGTTTTGAATCGTTGCTCGATAATAGAGACACGTCATCGGGAAAACAGCATTGTGAACCCAGTCAAAACACTTCTCAAGCCCAATACCTGGATTCTGGCTCCCTGGGATGTCTACCTTCAGGTTATTGCCAATCCTCAATTTCGTCAGGCGAAGGGGTACTACTATCAAGGACACATGAGGCTTGAGATGCCGCCAGTAGGGTCCGATCATGCCAGCGGCCATGCCTTGATTCTGTTTGCGGTGAGTCTGTATGCAATGCTCAAAAGCATTCCTGTTACTGCTCAAGATAACTGTTCCTATCGCAAAACAGGGATGCAGGAATGTCAGCCCGACATTTCCTACTATGTAGGCGAAAAAGCCCAAGCCATTCCTCGTGGCAATAATATTGTCGATTTGGATAAATTCCCTGCTCCAGATCTTGTCATCGAG
>DATNQF010000050.1:0-3074 GCA_036702855.1 Trichocoleus sp.
GACACCCCTTTTCTTCATTAGGTTTCAGTTGACTTTTTAGTAAGCAGATCGCATATCACCGCGATCAGTACGCGCCCTTTCTTTAGCTTTGGCTGCACTCTTTTTAAGGGCTTCGAGCCGCTTGATGTAGCGATCGCGCTGGCGCTTCTTGGGAGTTTGTTCAATTAACGTTTTGAGGGCACTGCCCAAACTCTTGTAGGCGTTGGGCAAGGTGTAACCAAAGCGGGTCGCAATTGCGATCGCTTTTTCGTCCGCCTCAATCGCCTCTTCCAGGGTCTTCAAATTGTTGTTGCGTTTGTAGAGCCGCCAACCCGAGAAACTACAGAGAGACAGCGCCAGCAACAGCAGCAGCCCATCTTGTACCCACAGCTCACCAACTGCACCACCCAAACCAATTGCCAACGCTGCCATTTCCCAGCCATCGCGAGGAATGGTGTCATTTTGAATCCGTCCTACCTGATGCCAAAACAGCAAATTACGCTGATCTAGCGCTAGTTGCTCCCACTTGATCAGGTCAACCTGAATTTCAATCTGGTCTTTTCCCAATTCTTCGCAGTTAATCAGCGGTGGCGAGACGTCGGTTGCGGCTTCAACCGTCACCCAGCTTTGCAATTCAGGAGGAAGCAAACTTCTTAGGCGGCGAAGTTCACCCATATCGGCCCGAGCAGTAGAGGTGGCGTACGAAGTCATGGACAATGGTGGTGGTATACGTGCTAACCCGGTTGGCATTTGGTTCAACGTATCTAACGAACCAGTCCAGGTTTCAATTTATATTATCCTAAACGCCCCAGTTAAATGGCAGCTTCTCTAAGGACGGTTTTCCGAATACCGCTAGATGTAAGCTTGGCAAGGATTAGAGCCCTATAGGGCCAAACGCGAGGGCGGTTGAAGGTCTCCGGAAGAACTCAGTCTCTGGGTCGTAGCACTCCATGGCGATCGATTAAGCCAATTGCAGCAGAGCGTGATCAATCAGAGTGTGGCCTTCCTCAACTGACTCAATACGGCATAGGTGCTGGCGCAACTGGGCAGCTCCTTCAAATCCGGTGGCGTACCAACTCATGTGCTTGCGGGCTTGGCGAATGCCTCGCTGCCCCTTGTAGTGCCAGAGCAACTGCAAGTGCTCTTGAGCACAGCACAACCGCTCTTGGACGGTAGGGGGAGGGCAAAGTTTTCCGGTTCTCAGGAAAGCATCAATCTCTCCAACCAAAAACGGATAGCCGAGGGTACCCCGAGAGCACATCACGCCATCAGCCCCGGTTTCTTCTAAACACTGTACGGCTGCCTCCACGGACACAATGTCTCCATTGGCAATCACTGGAATTGAGAGCGCAGCTTTGACCCGACCAATCCACTCCCACCGGGCTGGACCGTGATAGCCTTGGGCACGAGTACGAGCATGCAGGGTCAGCATTTGCGCCCCTGCATCTTCCATTTGGCGGGCAAACTCAACTGCATTAATCTCTTCGTCATCCCAACCGATGCGGGTTTTGACAGTAACGGGAACTGACACTGCCTGGACCACTGTGCGAACAATAGCGACGGCGGTTGCTGGGTCACGCAGCAGTGATGATCCACCGCCCTTCTTGGTGATCTTATTCACCGGACAACCCATATTGATATCAATGGTGAGCGCGCCTTCCTCCACAGCCATGCGGGCCGCTTCTGCCATGAAGTCAGGGCGACAGTCAAACAGTTGAATGCTAATCGGCTGCTCCCCTGGCCCCACATCCATAATGGCCGCCAATTCCCGAGCATGGCAGATGCCGGAGGCATGAACCATTTCGGTATAGAGCATTGACTGGGGCGCATAGCGGCGAACGAGCTGACGGAAAGCGCGATCGCTCACGCCAGAGAGGGGAGATTGAAATACCCGGCTCTGAATCTGCACCGAACCGATTTGGAGAGGTTCCCTCAGACGATTTTGTAGCGCCGTTGAAAAATTGACCATGAATTTGATTCCGAACTATCGTTGCCCTTTGAGCCAATAAGTGGTCATTTGTCCGCGACCTTTTACAATCACATGGCCCCGGGGCTCAAACACAAAAGTATTCTTCAGGCTTTCATACAGTTCAGGGGTGACCTGAATTCGCTCGGGTTCTCCAGTCGCTTCCATGCGGCTCGCAATGTTAACCGTGTCGCCCCAAAGATCATAAGCAAATTTGCGCTGACCAATGACTCCAGCAACCACTGGGCCAGTGTTAATACCAATCCGCAGTTGAAAGGGAGCCCCATCCGGACGCCGAAACTCCTTCATAGCCTCTTGCATATCAAGGGCCATGCGTGCGATCGCAATATCGTGATCAGGCCGCACCACCGGTAGCCCTCCCGCCACCATATAGGCATCACCGATAGTCTTGATCTTTTCTAGAGCATGGGAAACGGCCAGTCGATCAAAAGCAGAGAAAATCTCGTTAAGCAACTTCACCAGTTCCCGAGGGGTCATCTCACTGGAAGCCGCAGTGAAATCTACCAGATCAGCAAACAACACACTCACATGATCAAAACTTTCCGCAATAGTGCGAGCACCCACCTTAAGCCGCTGAGCAATCTGATACGGCAGGATGTTGATCAGCAGCCGATCAGCCTGCTGCCGCTGCTGCCGCAGTTCAGTTTCCATCTGGCGGCGCTCACTAATGTCATGCACAATGCCTTCGTAGTAGAGAAACTGACCGGCCTCATCATAGACGGTCCAGATATCTTCACTAATCCAAAAGGTGGTCCCATCCTTGCGAAAAACTTCTGACTCAGCATCTTGAATCTTGGAAAATCGCTTTAGATAAGCCGTCAGCTCGTCCCGCCGCTTCGGCTGCACGTAGATTTGGCAGTCAATGTCGGTGACCATGTCCATCATTTCCTCAGGTGAGGCATAGCCATACATCCGGGCTAGCGCTGGATTAACGCTGATATAGAAACCGTCACCACAGGTCTTAAAAATACCCGCTGTGGAGTTTTCAAAAATACTGCGGTATTTAGTTTCCGCTGCCCGCAAAGCCTGTTCAGCCTGCTTCCGTTCTCGGACTTCAGTCAAGAGCAGCGAATTTTGCTGGCTCAGTTGTTTCCGCTGCCGATACAGA
>DATNQF010000055.1:0-19459 GCA_036702855.1 Trichocoleus sp.
GGCTGTAGAAGCCTTTCAGCAGTGGGCCCAGCGCCACCAACAGGCCACCCGTCAGCAGGTGTTGTGCCCTCGTTGTACCTGCCCTGCCCCGGCTGGAGAACTCAAACGCTGGGGAGTTTGTAGCCTATGCGCTGCTAAATCCTGGCAACCGCGGTAGGAGAGTCTCGAATAGCCTATTGACTAGGCTTCTGCGTTTCCGGGTGAGTCCAAAGACTTTGTCATCAGAACGGATGCAGGCAAGTAGCCCAACTTTTGATAGAGCTGTAAGGCAGGTTGATTAGTGCTCAAGACTTGCAGTGCCAATTGACGATCACCCCGTTGAATGGCCCACTGTTCACCCTGTTTGAGTAGGGCCGATGCCAGCCCCCGCCGCCGATGCTCAGGATCTACAAAAAGTAGTAAAACGTAGGCATGACGCTCCCCGCTGCGCTGATCTACTGCATTTCCCATCCAAAGACAGCCGACGGGTTGATTCGCCTTCTTGCTAGACGCTGAACCTTCAGAAGCGTCTAGGTAGGCCCACCAGAGCGGCGTTTCTTTTGAAAGGTGCTGCTCTACTGTCTCTGCCAAATGTTTTAAGTTTTCGCCAGGGCTAATTTCAGCGTGGGTTCGCTGCATAAACTTGACGAGGAGGGCTCGATCGAGCCCTGAACCTCGCTGTAAGCGATAGCCCAACACACCGTCCATAGCTACGCCTGAACTTTCTCTCGATGTAGTTTCTTGCCAGCTCGCCTCAGGCTACACAGGATTGTTGGGTTGCCCGTGCAGCAGCATAGAGATGCCCGGTGGCAAAAGATCGCCTGCGTCTGATGCAAGAGATGCGGAGGCAGGAGCCTCTAGCGCGCCAATAGGAGCTGGAGCCATCATATCGCTGGGCAGGAAGATGCGGGCGCTGACAGCTACCATCGCCACAACAAAGATGAGGACGATAAAGAGCGGGGCAATGTAAGCACGAAAGAAAGCCATAGCGCAGTGCCGAGGAGGGGAATGGGGAGGGACTGTGAAAAAAGCCTGAGCGCCAGAGACGCCACACTGACCAAGCAGTTGTTCACGTTCTGTTACATCCATTCTCATTTTACATGGAATATACAGGCTGCCTATGCTTCTTTTCTTGGCGTTTCATCTTTTCCTTCGGTAGGATTACGCCCCTGCAACTCCATTTCTCCTCAGGAATATGTAAAGAGTCAGTGAACCCTTGCATCTTGTTTCCGTAAACCTACCCCACCCTGCCGTGTCCATTCGCTAGGCTGGAACTAGAGCATGGCACAGCGCTGGTATAGGCCCTGTATCAAGTATCAAAGTCTCCTGATGGGAACCCCGATAATCATCGGGGTTTTTTATGGCTTGCGTTTCGGCAAAAGCAGCGCTGCGTGCAATCAGCATTCTGTTGAAGTGTGCGATTGTGACGTCTTACCCCCGATGTAAATCGGGAATATTAACAGCAATTACATTGCATTGACTGCAACTCTCGCGCGAAACGTTTGCTGCCTTAGCCATGTCATCGACCGAACTGTCTCCAACTCCGTCTGCTGGCGACCCAATGTCAGCACTGCAAGAGAAAAACCAGAGTCTGCAGCAGCAGGTTACTCAGCAGACGCTCTGGCTGCAGGAACAGGTAGAGCGCGATCGCATTCTTTATCACACCGCCCTGCGGATTCGGGAATCCCTCAATCTGAACACTGTCCTCACCACAACGGTTGAAGAGGTGCGTCATTTGCTACAAACCGATCGCGCCTTGATTTATCAGTTTGATACCGACTGGAGCGGGGCTGTGGCAGTTGAAGCGGTGAGTGAGCCTCGCTGGTCAATTGCAGGCCAGGTAGTTAGAGATCAATGTTTTCAGGCTAAGTGGCTTGGTCCCTATCAGCAGCGGCAGTCTAAGGCGATAGCCGATGTTTGTGCAGCCGGGTTGAGTGATTGCCATGTTCAATTTTTGAAGCAGTACGACATCCGAGCCAATCTTGTCGTGCCAATTTTGGTCAACTCCAAACTCTGGGGCTTGATCATTGCTCATCACTGCACCGCGATTCGTCCGTGGCAGGCTGAAGAGATTGAATTTTTGGAGCGGCTCTCTGTTCAAGTTGCGATCGCAATTCAACAAGCCACGCTACTAGAGCAAGTGCAGCAGAGCCATCACCAGTTAGAAGCTGAGGCCGCAGAACGTCAGCGCAATGTCGCTGCCCTGCAAAAAAGCGAGGAACGGTGGCAACTTGCTGTCCAGGGTAGCCACGACGGCATTTGGGATTGGGATATCACCACTAACCAAGCTTTTTTCTCTAGCCGCTGGAAGGCCATGCTGGGTTACGACGACCACGATATCGCCGATGCGATCGAAGCGTGGGCTGAACGAGTACATCCGGAAGATTGGCCGCAGGTCAATCAGGCCATGCAAGACCACCTCAACCGCAAAACCCCGCACTACACTACGGAGCACCGAGTTCTGTGTAAGGACGGTACTTATAAATGGATTTTGGATCGGGGTCAGGCCTTGTGGGATAGCCAGGGTAGAGCCATGCGCGTTGCGGGTTCTTCCACTGATATTACTGAGCGACGGTTGGCGGAAGCGGCCCTGCGTCAGAGTGAGATGACCAAGCAAGCCCTGATCAAAGCCATCCCTGACATGCTGATCCAGATGACCAGGGAAGGCACCTATCTCAAAATCATTAACCAGGAGCAGGTTCATTTCTTGGCTCCTCACGGTTCTGCCGAGGGCGCGAGTGTCTATGCTTTTTTGCCCAGAGCCGTAGCTCAAGATCGGCTAGATCATGTTGTCCAAGCGCTAACGAGCGGCGAAATGCAGGTCCATGAGTACCAGTTAGAAGTGGACGGGGAACTGGTTTATGAGGAATCTCGCATTGTGCCTCTCCAAGCAGATGAAGTGCTGCTAGTGGTGCGTGATGTTACCGACCGCAAGCGTGCCGAAGAGGCTTTAGCTAAGCAGTTTCGTCAAGCCATGCTGCTGCGTAAGATTACTGACGAGATCCGCCGCAGCCTGGAGCCAGAGGCAATTTTTCAAGCGGCTGCGCAGCAAATAGGGCAAACATTTCAGATTAACCGCTGTCATATTTTTACCTACACCACTGACCCAGTACCCCAGATGCCCTTGGTGGCAGAGTTCTTGACTGAGGGAACGGCCTCGATGGCAGGTCTTCCGATTCTGTTGTCTGATAACCGCCACTTGCAACAGGTTCTCAGCCAGGAAAAGGCTGTTGTTTCCGACAACGTCTATGCTGACCCTTTGCTAGTGGAGATGAAGCCCCTCTGCCGACAGTTGCAGCTCAAATCTATGTTGGCTATTGGTACCTTCTACCAAGGGCGGCCTAATGGCCTTATTGGGCTGCACCAGTGCGATCGCTATCGTCGTTGGACAGCCGATGAAATCGAATTACTTGAGGCGATCGCTGCCCAAGTCGGCATTGCCCTCGCTCAAGCTGACCTGCTGAAGCGGGAAATACAGCGTGGTGAGGAACTAACTCACAAAAACTTTGCCCTAGCCAAAGCTAAGCGCGATGCAGAAAGTGCTAGCCGTGCCAAGAGCGAGTTCCTGGCAAACATGAGTCATGAGATTCGGACTCCCATGAATGCCATTATGGGCTTTACCGAGTTGCTGGGAGGCATGCTTCACGCTCCGGAATGCCGGAGTTACCTTGAGGCCATTGCAACTAGCGGCAAAACGTTACTCGCTCTGATTAACGACATCTTAGATCTCTCTAAGATTGAAGCTGGCAAGCTTGATCTCCACTATGAGCCGGTTAACTTGCGGGGAGTTGTACGCGATATTCAGCACATCTTCAGCCCAAAAACGGCTGAAAAAGGGTTGCAATTGCTGTCTTACATTGACGACAGTGTGCCTGAGGAAATCTACATTGACGATGTCAGGCTGCGCCAGATTCTCTTTAATGTTGTTGGCAATGCCTTGAAATTTACCGATGCTGGACACATTAGAATCCAGATCCGAGGGCAAGCTTACCTTGATGCAGAGACTCCTCGCTATTGGCTAGAACTGGCGGTAGAAGATACTGGCATTGGCATTGCTCAAGACCAGCAACGCTCAATCTTTGAGGCTTTCGTTCAAAGTGCCGGACAAAGCACTCGAAAATATGGTGGCACTGGGCTAGGGCTTGCCATCACCCAACGCCTCACCCAAATAATGGGTGGCTCTATCGTTCTTTGTAGCCAAGTGGGCCAAGGAAGCACCTTCAACTTCATTTTCCCGGACTTAGTACCGGTGCAGACCTCCAAGCCCTTGCCTGCCAAGACGACCGTTAACGATGATCTCAACCAGTTTCCCCCGATTACACTGCTGGTCATCGACGACGTTCTTGCCAACCGCGAGTTGATCCAAGGGTACTTTGCTCATACCCACCACCGTGTCTTAATGGCGGAGGATGGTCAAGAGGGGATCCGGCTAGCCCGAACCTATCAGCCTGACCTGATTCTGCTTGATCTTAAAATGCCTACGACCAATGGGCATGAGATTGCCAAGCGGTTGAAGCAAGATTTCCTGACTGAGAGTATTCCCATCATTTTATTTACAGCCTCTTCCCACCAATCCGACTTGAGCCAGGCTGAACTGCTTTGTCAGGGAGTCCTCCACAAACCGACAAGCCGAACTCAGCTGGTTTATCTTCTGCACAGTCTTCTGCCGTATCTGCCTGCTTCACTTCTTTCTGAAGAATCTGAATTTGAGCACAGGGACTCAGACGCTTCGTTACCGAAGCCTGTTCTTAATCGAGCCGAACTACTCGCCTGCCTACGTCAGGAGGAAGAAACTCATTGGGCTACTCTCCATAAAACCCTTAGAACACCTGAATTAGAAGACTTTGTGAGCCGTTTGGAGGCGTGGGCAAAGATACATCACTGCCAAGAATTGCTGGTCTATGCAGATACCTTGAAAGACCAGATGGACAAGTTTGATTGGGAGAAAATCCCCCAGACTGTCAGCCGTTTTCCAATGATTAGGCAAACCCTAGAAATGACGCTACCTCCCCCAGACTAAACTCAAATGAGTGTCTGTGTCTAAAGGTTTCCTAGTAACGTTTGCTGGAGTGCTGTTATCATGTCGTCCGCTTTTAATCCCGCCGACTGCCTACTTTTAGTTGTTGATGACGTGCCCAATAATCTCAAAGTTGTTGGGAATATTTTGGCTCGGGAAGGGTATGTGATGACTTATGCCATCAATGGACAGCAGGCTCTTGAGCGTTTAGAAGCCTCTACACCAGATTTGATTCTGCTTGATCTGATGATGCCGGGAATGAGTGGTATTGAAGTTTGTCGTACCATTAAAGCTAATCCAAACCAAGTCGAACTTCCCATCATTTTCCTGACTGCTAGTCAAGAGCAAAAACACTTGGTAGAAGCTTTTGAGGCAGGTGCCATTGACTATGTTGTTAAGCCGTTTCAAGCGCCTGAGTTGTTGGCACGGGTGAAAACCCATTTAAAGCTAAAACACACAACTGATCAACTGCGTCAGGCACTTTCAGAAGTTGAAAAACTAGCGTGCATTGACCCACTGACTAACACTTTCAACCGTCGTCGCCTCTTTCAACTGGCTGAGCAAGAGCTTCTACGCACTCAACGCTACGGATCTCCCTTGTCAGTGATGATGCTGGATGTCGATCACTTCAAAGCAGTCAACGACACCTACGGCCATTTAGCCGGCGACTGGGTGTTGAAGGAGGTTGCCGAGACGACGCGCCGACAACTTCGGAGCACAGATTTTTTGGGGCGCTATGGGGGTGAAGAATTTGCGGTGATTTTAACCGAAACAGATGGCTTTAAGGCAGTGGAGGTGGGGGAACGCATTCGTAGCAAATTAGAATCCCTTGCCGTAGTCGCAGAGGGTCATGCCATCAAAGTAACGGTCAGTATTGGTGTCGGTAGCTATATGGCTCAAACTGACGACATTGATCAAATTATCAAGCGAGCTGATTTGGCCCTTTATCACTCCAAAAACAGCGGTCGTAATGCCTGCTCTATCTTTGCTGAGAATGCTTGTGAACTCTACAGACGTTCCAATCGAGATGAGGACGTTGCTAACTTTGAAGATGAGTTTGAAGTAACAAGTCAGCGCTAGTTATTGTAAACACAATGCTCGTACTCGTCACTGAGCAAGGGATGGGGTAAGGTGGTAAGTCCGGAAGCTACACTGGCTAACGCACCGAATAAGTTCCCCTTAAATTAGCAAGACCAAACTGGCGTGGAATCATGAAAGCTGCGATCGCAACCCTAAAAGACCGACTAGAGCAAGCCCTAGTAGCAGCCTATGGGCCTGAATTAGCGGGAACCGATCTCATTTTGGAGCCTGCCAGTAATCCTAAGTTTGGCGACTTCCAGGCCAATGGTGCAATGTCCTTGGCAAGGCAACTGAAAGACAAACCGCGTGCGATCGCAGAAAAAATCGTCGCCCACCTCACTGTTGACGATCTCTGCGAGCCACCTGAAGTGGCTGGCCCCGGCTTCATTAACCTACGACTTAAAACCGACTACCTTGAAAATCAGCTCAAGGGGTTGCAGCGTAGCGAACGGCTAGGTGTCGAACCTGCCAAGCATCCCCAGAAAGCGATTGTGGATTTTTCCAGTCCTAATATTGCCAAAGAAATGCATGTGGGGCATTTGCGCTCCACCATTATTGGTGATTCTTTGGCGCGGGTGCTGGAGTTTATGGGGCATGACGTGCTGCGCCTCAATCATGTAGGGGATTGGGGCACTCAGTTTGGCATGCTAATCACCCATCTTGCAGAAGTGTGTCCTGCTGCAATGAGCGACGCGAGTTCAGTGGATATCGGCGATCTTGTGGCTTTCTACAAAGAGGCCAAAAAACGCTTCGACGAAGACGAAGATTTCAAAACCCGCTCTCGCGAGGCCGTAGTGGGTCTGCAATCTGGTGATGAAGCTGCTCGTCAAGCGTGGCAAGCCCTCTGCGAACAGTCCCGCAAGGAGTTCCAAAAAATCTACGATCGGCTAGATATCCGCATTGAGGAGCGGGGCGAGTCCTTCTACAACCCGCTGTTGCCCGCTGTGGTGAAAGACCTCGAAGCTCAAGGTTTGCTGGTGGAAGACCAGGGAGCGAAAGTGGTCTTTGTCGAAGGGTTCACTAACAAGGAAGGCGACCCTCTACCGCTGATTATTCAGAAGTCAGATGGTGGCTACAACTACGCCACCACAGATCTGGCCGCAATTCGCTACCGTACTCAGCAGGATGGGGCCGAACGGATTATCTATGTAGTGGATGCGGGACAGTCTAACCATTTCGACCAAGTCTTTAAAGTGGCCGAAAAAGCTGGATGGGTGCCCGAAAACGTTGAACTGATTCACATTCCCTTTGGCGTGGTGCAGGGCGAAGACGGCAAGAAGTTTAAGACGCGCTCAGGTGAAACTGTGCGGCTTAAAGATCTTCTAGATGAAGCTGTAGACCGAGCTAGAGCAGATCTGCAAACTCGCGTTCAAGAAGAAGGTCGGCAGGAGTCCGAAGAATTTGTCCAAACTGTGGCTGAAACCATTGGGATTGGCGCGGTCAAGTACGCCGACCTGAGCCAGAACCGCACCAGCAACTACATCTTCAGCTACGACAAGATGCTGGCACTCCAGGGCAACACAGCACCCTACATGATCTATGCCTACGTGCGAGTTCAAGGCATTAGCCGCAAAGGGGGGATCGACTTCGAGCATCTGCCTCCAGAGGCGGGTGTCCACCTAGAAGATGAGACCGAGTTTACCCTGGCGCGGCATCTGCTTCAGCTCGATGAGGTGCTAGAGGAAGTGGTTGCTGACTTACTGCCCAACCGCCTTTGCCAGTATCTATTTGAACTCAGCCAAAAATTCAACCAGTTCTACGATCGCTGCTCTGTGCTTCAGGCCGAAGATCCTCAACGCACCTCGCGCTTGATTTTGTGCGATCTGACTGCTCGCACGCTCAAGCTAGGGCTATCCCTGCTGGGTATCCGCGTTGTCGAGCGTATGTAGCCGTTCAAACCTCGCCCCAATACGGATTCAGCCGTTTCATGACCGGGCTGTAGAGTTTGAAGTAGGCAATCGATCCGGCTTGGCGAAGCAAGGCTTTGCTGGGAGTATCGGCTCCCATGCAGCGTTGGCAGGTGGGATGAGTGACCTGCAACTGGTCAAAATCTTGGCGCAGTGTGCAGGCCGGGGCCGCTGCTAGGATTTCGTGCAGGGGCGCGTCCTTGACGTTGCCTAGAGGAATTTTCCCTTCAAAGTCTTTGCAGCAAGGGACAACGGTGCCGTCGTAGAGAATGCCCGCCTGTTGGGCTGCCCCGTTGCAGTAGCCAAACTGAGCGGGTATAACTTGATCGGTCTCCACATTGCCCCAGCTATCGAGGGGGAAGGTCTCTAGCACCAGCTTGGGATGCAGTTGGATGAGCTGCCAGCGGCCCGGCTTGTATCGCTCAATTTGGTGTTGTATCCAGTCAGGATCGGGAGGGTCGGGCAGTCCTGCCAAAAGCTGCTCTGCCCAAGCGATTAGGTGCGATCGCATTTGAGCTCGGCCCTCAATCACCTGCATCGATTTATGCGGCACTAAAAACGGGTGGGGCGTGGTATCTAGAAACTTGATATGAATACGGGTCGGTGAATCCACAGATTGTAGGTTGGCCTGAACGTAGCGACGAATGCCTTCAAAGTAAGCATCAGGCTGCAATTTCGGCGGCGCACCTCGTAACTGGAAAGTGTGAGGATCGGGAGTTTGCAGGGAAAGGGTGACTTTAGGTAGCCCTGCCTGAACCAACCGTGAAATATGGTCGGGCAGCAAGTGAAAGGTGCTGCCGTTGGTCGTTAGATGGAGTTTGAGATTTCTTTCTACTGCCATCTCAATGGCTGTGAAGATGTGAGGATAAATTAACGGCTCTCCCATCAGGTGAAAGGTCAGCATCCGAGTCAGTGGTCTATCTGCCAGTTCGTTCAAAATTCGTTGGAGCAACTCCAGCTCCATGTGGCCCCGTCTACGATTCATGATGGCGTCTGGACAAAACTCGCATTTGAAGTTGCAGACGTTCGTGACTTCGATGTGTAGGCGGTCTAGGTAAAGCATTGGTACGGAGTTAGGGTGTAAGCTGGCTGGGCTAGGCCACAGGGTGTTTTTACGAATGGCGCAGGCTGGAAGGGCGTTGATGGCAATTTCCTATGAACTTCCTGTTGCCACTGGAACTTATTTCCTCACTGCTGTAATCCTAAATACTGTGTATAAACTGTCTACTACATGCATCCATCCTGAGGATTCATGACCTCTCCCCTGGATTCACCGCCATCGTTGAGCCTTGCGGCAATAGAGTTGCGATTGCGATCGCTCCTACCTGCTGATCTGTACGCAGCAGCCTGGATTGATCCCTCGCCAGAAAATCTTATGCGGGTGTTTGGGCATCTACGCACCCTGCAACACATTTTGATTGACTATGTGCCCCGCACCATTTCCCAGGAATTACCCCAGCCTGGGGTTTGCCGTCACTGTTGGGAGAAAGGCACCCTACTGTTTACTGATTTAGCAGGGTTTACGCCTTTGCTCGAAGCTCATGCTAGCGAGGGCATTGCCGGGGCAGAGGTTCTGCTGGATCTGCTCAACCGCTATTTTGCAGGAATGATCGAGATCATCAGCAAGTCGAGCGGCAATCTGCTGGAGTTTACGGGTGATGCTCTGCTGGTGCAGTTTACCGCGTCAGAGCCGCACAAGCAGGTTGAGCAAGCGATCCATGCCGGATTGCGTATGCAGCGGGCAATGGAGGAATTTTCTCGGATCGAAACCAGCAAGGGCGAACTTTTTCTCAAAATGCGGGTAGGCCTGCACGCTGGCCATTTTGTTAAAGCTGACATTGGCACACCGATGCGTATGGGCCATGTGTTGCTGGGTCAGGCGGTTCAGATTGCCAAGCGGGCTGAAGGGGCAGGGCAGGTCAATCGAGTCTCCCTAACGTCTGCCGCCAAAGCGCTGATTCAGGAGCCGATGCGACTAGAACCAGGCGCTCCAGATCACTGGTTGGTGGTAGATGATTTTTCTAATGAGGCGCTGGGGGAATACGACATTACCCTCAACCGTCGCCGCCCGGCTACTCCCATCTTGTTCGACCGCAGCGTTGCAGGGCTGTTGGCTGAGATTGAATCGACGCTCAGGTTGGTGGAACCCTTGGCCTGCTATCTGCCCCGCTCGGTGCTGCAACTGCTGGTAGAGACTGCCGCCCAACGTAAAATTCCCCCCGCCTTTCCGACGATAGCGGTGGCTTTTGTCAATTTGATTGGCCTGCCGGAGTCGGTCGATGTGGCTCGTCCGGAAGAAACCGAAGCCCTTGTCAACTGCTTCTCCCAGGCGTTCTCCTTGATCAACGGGGCTGTTGAGCTGCGGGGCGGCATTTTGCAGAAAGTCACTTACCACTCCATCGGCTCCGAAATGCTGATTCACTTTGGGGTGCTGAATCCTGATGAAACCGACTCCATACGGGCCGCAGATACCATGCTGGCAATTCGTACCCTGATTGAAACCATTTCACCACCGCTCGTACAGGGTCAGCCCATTCAGCTCACCTACCGGATTGGCCTAACCTACGGTCCTGTCTTTGCTGCTGAGATTGGTGAACCGCGAGGACGTCGTGAGTTCAATATTCTGGGCGACACGGTCAATACCGCAGCTCGGCTGATGGGACAGGCCAGGCCCAACGAGATTTTGCTCAACCAGCCTATGCAAAATGCGATCGCATCTCGTTTTCATACCCATAATCTGGGCACTGTTGTCCTCAAAGGTAAGTCTGACCCAGAGCCTATTTTCTCGCTGGAAAGTCGCGGTACGGTAAATGAGCGTGTGGCCCTCTATGCATAAGCCCTCTATGCGTTGGCCCTAATGGCGTAAGCCCTGATTAAGCTCTCAAATCAAGCTTTCAAATAACCAGCCACCGTTTCAATTACCCCTGTGAGGGGATGCTTGGGATATTCCAGGCAAAAGATGCCCCGGCTGCCAAGCTGCATCATCTCCTCTGTCAGAGGAAATATTGCAGCCACAGGCACCCCAAACGTTTTTTCAATGTCGGTTTTTAGGGCGGCTCTGTCAAAAGAGGGCAGCACCTTATTGACCAGCAACATTAAATCAGGCACTTCCAGTTTCCGGGCGATGTCTACCGTCACGGCAGTGCCCTGAAAATCTTGCTGATCGGGCCGCAGGATCAGCACCAATGTGTCAGAAATGGTGATTGAGAGCAGCGTCTCCTCATTGAGACCGGGGTGGGTGTCAATAAAGAGATAGTCTAGCCGCAGCCGTGTAATGAGGTCTTGAAAGCCGTCGTTGAGCAGGCCAACGTCGTAGCCTTCCCGAAGCACCCGCGCAATCTCTCCCGCTTTGAGACTAGAGGGAATCAAGTAAATGGCGCTATTGGGCTTTCGCTCTCCCAATACATAACTGACGTCGTAGGCTGTCTCCTCCACTGCACAGCGGCCCCAAAGGTAGTCGTTGAGCGCCTGGGGCATCTTCTCTTCGTCAAAGCCAAATAGGACATGAATGCCGGGAGACTGCACATCCGTATCGACTACCCCCACCCGGTACCCCTGACTGGCGATGGTGGCTGCTAAATTCGCGGTGGTATTGGATTTGCCGGTGCCCCCTCGAAAGGAATGGACAGACACCACTTTTGCCATACAATTCCCCAGTATCGTCCTCGTGCGCTTAGAGGCACTGCCTTAGTTTTATTATGCTCCATCGTCTGCCTCTGCCCAGCAGGATGCTTGCCCGCACTATCAGCGGCGGCGTTCCTGCAATTTCCGATAGACGGCCTTGAGGTCTACCTCGTGGTGGGCTAGCGCTACTAAGGTGTGATAGAGCAGGTCTGCCACTTCGCCTGCGATCGCATCGGGTTCATTGTCCTTAAAGGCCATCACAACCTCTGCGGTTTCCTCCCCGATCTTCTTCAAAATCTTGTTGTCACCACCCGCCAATAACTTGCAGGTATAGGACTCTGGGTTGGGTTTGGCTTTGCGATCGCAAATGACTTCAAACACTTGAGACAGTGTATCGGCAGGTGGCGCACTTTTCTGCCCATCGACCTGATGAAAGCAACTGCGCTCTCCAGTGTGGCAAGCAATGTCACCAATTTGCTCGACGGACACCAGCAGGGCGTCACTGTCGCAGTCGTAGCGGATGGATTGCACCTTTTGCACATGGCCGGAAGTTTCGCCTTTGTGCCAAAAGGCCTGTCGCGAACGGCTCCAAAACCAGGTATCGCCCGTTTCCAGCGTCTTGTGCAAAGACTCGCGGTTCATCCAAGCCATCATTAGCACTGTGCCATCAAGGTAGTCCTGAACAATGGCAGGCACCAATCCCTGCTCGTTATAGCAAATTTGGTCAAGGGGAACAGCGGACGAGAAAGGTGCCGATTGAGTGGAAGTCATGGTCTGCGGTCAGAACTGCATTCATTGCTACTTCCCTACTCTAGGTCATCACGAGGGGTCATCACGAGGGGCCATCACGAGAAGCCCCAGGAAACCCTGCAAGACCCGAACAATGGCTTCTCAGTTCCTAGATCAGAGCAATTTGTAATGCTTTGACTCTAAATGTGAAAAAACATTGTTGAGTTCGGTGATCAGGATCAACCCCGGAACTGATAGGGAACACTCAATTCATAGAGAAATAGGGCTGAAATGCTTTGATTCCTTTCTACAGAGATATCAAAACGCCCCTTTACAGCTTAGAAACTAGGAATTCTCATTATGCAACTGATTTATCGCGGTGTTCCCTACGAAGTTGACGAACCAACCCTACAAGTCACAGACGCCAACAATATAGGTGTTCACCGAGGGGTTTCTTCCGCAGCAAGAACCTATACCCAAACCCAGCGATCAGTTGCAGGCAGCCGATTGACCTATCGAGGCGTGCCCTATCTACGCTAAGTTTTCCGACTGAGTCTCCTCCTGACAACACAGCAAACCACAGCGCTCCAAAGTAATCTCTGGAGCGTTTTCTTTAGGTGTCATTGGGAGATGGCAGTGAGTATTCTGGATTTAGCAGAAATTTTGATGATTGGTTTAGGTGGCTAACCTAGGTACACCCTAGATACGCTTTCTAGATACGCTTTGAAAATGGCTTTCTTAAAGGCCGATTTTCCCACAAACAAACAACCTGACCATTTTCATCTAAGCCCCAGTTCGCAACTAATGGGGGTGTGATTAAGCGCTCAATTAATCGACTAGCTTCAGTTCTAGAAGCAGAATTGGCAGCTGCAAAAGTCCCGGAGTTGGCACAGGCAGACATGGGAAGGCTCCTTACGGGCTCACTCTAGCTTTACTACGCTAGCGCTGTAAGGTTGGGTGCGGTCTCTTTCTAGAGGCTGAAAACCCCTCACCCCAGAACGATTAGCCTAACGATTAGGCGTGCAGTTTACCCCTGAATATGGGTAGTTTGAAGTAGGATTGTTGGGGCGCTGATGGGGACGCTCCCTGTCTCAACACGCCTCGTTACGGCCTGAACGGAAAATCATCATATGGCGGAATTTGGGTCTCAAATCGTGCGCAATTCCTATGCTGCAAGACCGAGCCGACGAAACTTCCTTAAGCTGGCGGCGGGAGCAGCGTCGGGTGTTATGCTCTCGAACTGCCGCCCTCGGCTGGCTGATGTGCAGGGAGGTACAGGCACCAATTCGTCGAATCCACTGGAGATTTATACTTGGGCAGCCTACGTTGATGATGAGGTTGTCAAACAGTTTGAGGAGCAGACGGGCATCCAGGTGCGGGTGACGCTTTACGACTCCAACGAAACCATGCTCGCGAAGTTGGAAGCGGGCGGTGGGGGGAACTTTAGCCTCGTGTATCCCTCCGACTACATGGTGCAGGAGATGGTGCAGCTCGATATGCTGGCTCCTTTGGACAAAAGCAAGATCACTGGCTTGGATAACTTGCTGGATAACTGGGTGAATCCTACCTACGACCCTGACAACAGCCACAGCATTCCCTTTGCTTGGGGGACGACAGGCCTGATTTACAACAGCAAGTCGTTAACTCCGCCCCCACAAGACTGGGGTTATCTTTGGCAGAATAAGGGCAATCTGACTCGAAAAGTAACGCTGCTGAACGATGTGCGAGAAGTTATGGGAGCCGCCCTCAAGTCTTTGGGCTATTCTTACAACTCCACCAATCCTCAAGAGATTGAAGCAGCCTACAAGAAACTGATGGAGGTGCGTCCCGCCCTGGCATCATTCACCACTGATGCTTGGCAAGATCAGCTTTTGGCTGGGGATTTGGCGATGGCAATGGGGTATTCGTCAGACGCGATCTCAGTTCATGAAGAAAACCCTGATTTTGTCTACACGGTGCCCAACAGCGGTTCTTCTCTGTGGACAGATACGATCGCGATGCTGAAGACTGCCCCTAATCTAGAAGCCGCGTACGCCTGGATCAACTTTCAGTTGGAGGCTCAAAATGCTGCCCGCAACGTTGAGAAGTTTAACTTTGCGACGCCAGTAAAATCAGCTTTCGACCTGTTACCTCAGGAGATTCAGCAAAACACCTATCTCTTTCCGTCTAAAGAGGTGTTGAGTAAGTGTGAGTCGATTGCCCCTGTGGGCAAGGCCGTTGAGGTTTACGATCGCTACTGGACTTTACTAACCAGCGCTTAGGCCAGTGTTTAGGCTAGTGCTTAGGATGGTGTAGTGAAGTGCGGAAGGGTTTCCGATGGGCCTCTATTCAACGGTGATTTTGCCTCGGCTGTTGGAGTGGACAATGTCCAATCCAAGGTTTACCCCTTACCGGGAAGCGGTCTTGGCTGAGGTTGAGGGAGATGTTTTAGAGATTGGCTTTGGCACAGGGCTAAACCTAGCGTATTACCCGCACCAGGTTCACAAAATCACCACGGTTGACCCCAATCCGGGGATGAATGCGATCGCACAAAAGCGAATTGCGGCCTCAAAAATTCCGGTTGAAAATCGGGTGCTGAATGGGGAAAGTCTGCCCTTTGCCGACCAAAGCTTTGACTACGGGGTTAGCACCTGGACACTCTGTAGCATTGCGCGGGTGGAGAATGCGCTAGCAGAAATCTATCGGGTGCTGAAACCAGGCGGTAAGTTTGTCTTCATTGAGCATGGCTTGAGCGCAGACCCCAACGTGCAAGTCTGGCAAAACCGACTCAACCCCATTCAAAAGGTGATTGGGGATGGTTGCCATCTCAATCGCAACATTCAAGCCTTGGTTGAAGGCCACTTTGATCAAGTGACGGTAGAACGGTTTGTCCCGGAAGGGCTACCCGCCTTGGCGGCTACCTTCTACAAAGGCGTTGCCACCAAAACCCGTTGATGTCGTAGGCCCAAGGATTTTTGTCTCACCCGTTTCCCCCTATCGAGTTGCTTTTGCCTGATCCAGATAGTGCTGGAATCGTTTATTGAGCTGATCGACGCTTAGGCTCCGCGTCCAATATTCGACCAAGGCATGACCAAAGGCCCACGCGGTGCGATCTGGAGGAGCAGGGTTGTCTAGCAGGACGGGCCAGAGGGCCAACAGATCAAACTTGGCATTGTCAGGGCCGAGCAGTTGGCTTAGGTCATAGGCCATTTGCAGTTTGCCGATCACCGTGGGCAGTTGCTCGATGGGGATTTGATTGGCCAAGGCATAGCCTAGCGCTGGGTTGCCCGTTGTGAGGGTGGCAATAAACTGAAGTACCGGACTCTTGAGCAATGCGGCGGCACCTTGGGTCGTCGTCATTTGAAAGGTGTAGTGGTCAATTGTTTTAGCAGCGGCAGTAATGCGGGACTCGCGGTCACGCAGAAAGCGAGCGAGCCGCAGTTGCTTGGTTGGATTTAGGGATTCGATCAGCAGCAGCGAGAGGGCATCGGCATTCCAGGCGGCCCGTCCGGTTTTAGGGTCAGCGGTGACAATGGGAAGAACGCGATCGCAATAGTCCCCGAACTGCTCAACCCGGTACTGGGTGGCCTCGCGAATAGATTTCTCTTTCGGACGCTGGCCCCAGCGCCAGTCGTAGGGTGGTGCCCATTCCCGCAGGGGACGCAAGCGATCGACTTGGGTGACGGCTGCGATCGCAGGGAGATCTGCCACCTCGATTTGTATATCGCGCAAAAAGTCCACATCCATCTGCAAGGCAGGATCGAGGGCCGGGGTTGCCAGCAGCAGTAAATCGGCCTGATGCGCGTAGTCCAACACCTGATCGCGGAAAGCTTCGTGGCTCACTTGCTCATAGCCAGGAGAATCCCACAGCGTCAGCGTTTCGTTGTCGCTCTGCCAATGGTAGCTCTGGATTTTGTCGGTGCTGGGCAGCACATCCGTTTCAGCTTTGTCAGCGTTAAACAAGGTATTGATGAGGCTGCTTTTGCCTGCTCCGGTGCGGCCCACTAGCAAGATGTTGACGGGCTTTTGATCTACTTTTTGAACGGGTTCGGCCCGATCCAAAATCTCGCGGAGGGTTTGGGTTTTGACCTGGGGGAGGGTGGCTTGGGTTGGTGCAACCTTAGCGGAAGGCACTTCAGTGACAGTAGGAGCTTGGCCGCTATAAAGTGCGATCGCTTGTCGATACAGGTTTCGCAAGGTGGCTTCTCGCAAAAGCTGACTCAGGTTGCCCAAGAGCTGCTGGGTTGCCTGGTTATTGGAGGGCTGAGCGACGGTTCGAGCGACAGCCACTGCCGGATTGATCACCCATTGCGCCCAACCCCACGCTTGCATCAGCCGACGAGCCGATGGCTCAATCTTTTGGTACACCTCGTAAGCTTGCACGGCTTGCCCTACCGTCACTTGACCCAACACAGGAGATAGCTTCTCCATCCACTGATCCATGTCATCCACCGTGCCGCGAATCAGACCGTACGCTTGAGGCACGTAGATATTTAGCAGAGGGTACTTCACTTCAGGATTGTAGGCATGGGCCACGGCAATCACAATCTCGCGGCAGCGCTGCCAGAAGGGGTTCCAGTCTTGCCAGACGGGTGGATCACTTTGAGCCTTTTTGAGAATTTCTTCTAGGGCAGCTTCAGCCTGTCGGGCTGCTAGGTTAGTGCCCACTGTGGCTTCTTCCGTAGCAGCTTCTAGTTCTTCCTGCACTTCTGCGACGACCGACTCCAACTGGGCCAAGCCAGGTTGGGTCCACTTCACCAGGAGCCAGCGCCAACCTACCAAAAGCAGCACAAACACAGCCCAAATCCAGCTCAGGCCCCAAGCTTGAATTTGCATCCCAGAAGCGATCAGCACAAACCCCACGATTGCCACAATCGGCAGCGCCAGCACAGCCCACTGCCACGGCTTGAGTCGCACCATTGTTCTTGCCCGTCAACACTGTCTACAGTCTATGCAGGTTGACAAAAGTTGGTTTTGTGAAAGTAGGAAGGCAGTGGGCAGAGAGCAGAAGGATCAAGGAAGACGACTGCTCTAAACCTTCTGCTTGCTACTTTCTGCTTTCAACGCATGATTGGATACTTCCCCGCAATGGAAACGGCCTAGACATAATCAAAGAGAAGCAGGTTCTTTCAACATCTCAAAACCAGATGACCATTCGCCCTTTTCACGTTGCATTTCCAGTGCACGATCTGACGGCTACTCGCCATTTCTATGAAACCGTGCTGGGCTGCTCGATCGGTCGCACCGATGACCGCTGGATTGATTTCAACTTGTTTGGACACCAAGTCACGGCGCACCTGACTAACTCCCAGGATTCACAGGCGGCCACTAATCCTGTGGATGGTCATGCGGTTCCGGTCAGCCATTGGGGCGTCATTCTTACGCTGCCAGAATGGGAAGCGTTGGCTGAGCGGCTTAAGCAACACGCTGTTTCCTTTGTCATCGAGCCCTATGTTCGCTTCAAAGGACAACCCGGTGAACAGGCGACGATGTTTCTCAAAGACCCTAGTGGCAATGCCCTTGAATTTAAAGCGTTTCAGAATGATGAGATGATTTTTGCGACGAAGTAGGGCAGAGGGCAGAAGGGGGCAAGTAATGGGCCAAGTGACCTAGAAACAGAGAGAGTCGCGTGTGGTGAGCCAATGCCTGCTGCCACCCCTCCAAGCATCTATCTAGCGGTAGCTTGGCTAAAGTGGGGATAACAGGAAACACTGAGGAGTACACGACTCCCGAAAGGAGCCTGGCGGTGTCTCCAGCCTCAATATCCCAGTCTTTCGTCTCTCAGCTTCCTGCATCTACCTCTTCTCTCCCGGCTACCTCGGTTAAAGACGGGTTGATGATGTTTACGCGATATCCTCAGCCAGGACGTACTAAAACTCGGCTGATCCCGCATTTAGGAGCGGAGGGAGCAGCGCACTTGCAGCGGTTGATGACGGAGCACCTGATCAAACGCGGCTTAGAGCTGGGCCGACAGCATCCTCTGAGATTTGAGGTGCATTTCACGGGAAGTAGCCTTCAGCAAATCCGCGATTGGCTGGGGCAGGATGTGATCTATCACAACCAGTGTGAGGGGGATTTGGGGCAGCGGCTCGCCTATGCTTTCCATCAAGGGTTTACTAACGGGCAGGAGCGCCTGCTTGCTATCGGCAGCGACTGCCCAGCGATCGGGCCAGCCCACATCACTCAAGCTTTGCATCTATTAAGGCATCGCGATCTGGTCCTGGGACCAGCGCTAGATGGTGGCTATTATCTGATTGGCTTACGGCAAGCAGTCCCCGCTTTGTTTCAAGGCGTTGCCTGGGGAACTGCCGAGGTGTTGCGTCAGACGGTTGCGATCGCAACCCACCTCAACCTCTCCACCGCTTTTCTCGACCCCCTACCAGACATCGACCGCCCTGAAGACCTCCCAGAATGGGAAAGAATTTGCAGGGGGAGTGGGGTGGCGAGTGATGCGGTGGTGGAGTGATGGGACAGTGAGATGACGGGTGGGTTTTGAGGTTTGAATGAGAGGCAGGTTCGTAGAACTCAAAATTTAAACTTTGCCCTCTGCCCTCACCGCACATCCTCATAAAACTGCTTCAGCTTTTCCCCCGACACACCTAGCCCCCAAAGAAAGCCGATCATCAGATAAATGGCGTTGGCTTTCAGCGGTCCCCAGGCAGCAACGCGCCGATCCGATGACTGAACGATTCGATTGACTTGGCAGATGCGACCTCGACGGCACAGCTTTAGGCACAGGTCGGCTTCTTCTAGAATTGTCTGATCTGGGTCGAAGCCCCCGCAGGCTTGGAAGTCGGCTTGGCGGCAAAACATAACCTGATCACCAAACAGCAGCCGCAGTCCCTTGCTTAGAAAAAGATAAGGATGAAACAGCAGGGGAGCGTAGTAGGTCTTGAGAAAGTTGTGGAGGGTGATGCCCCAGCGTGTTTTGACCTCGCCCGACATGACCGAGATAAAGCCGCCGCAGGCAACTTTGGGGTTAGCCAAGGTCCTGTTGAGGATGCTGACCAGATCGGGGGGAACAAGGGTGTCGGCGTGGAGGAAGCACAGCAGATCGCCCTTGGCATGAGCAGCACCGAGGTTCATCTGGCGGGCGCGTCCGGGTTGGTCGGTGTGGAGGAGTGTGAGGGGAATTGGGGCTAAT
>DATNQF010000058.1:0-11870 GCA_036702855.1 Trichocoleus sp.
CGGGCCAAAGTCTCTTCAAGTTGAATCGGTTTTGTAATGTAATCGACTGCTCCAAGCTGTAACCCTTTTACCTTGTCAGCGACATCGGATAGGGCAGTCATGAAAATGATCGGAATTCTCCGGCTCTCTGGATTTGCTTTAAAGCGACGACAAGTCTCAAATCCGTCGATTCCTGGCATCATCACGTCCAGCAGAATTAAATCAGGCGAAATCTTCTGCGCCTTCTCCAATGCACTTTCGCCGCTCTTAGCAACTGAAATTTTGAAGCCAGCTTGTGCCAGATAATCCACCAAAACTTTGATGTTGGTGGGGATATCATCAACTATCAGAATGGAGTTTTGTTGGGGATGTGGCATTTCGTATCCTAATTTGTCTCTGAAGGGAGAGGCGTTCCGAGCGAGCGAGAGTTGTCCCTGACTGCTGCTACTGCTTCTTCAGACTTTATGATTCCCAGAAGATGTCACGTCTCACCTTGGGATCCTAAAAATCTCAGGGTAGAACAACACCTCTAAAGCCCTTAGTTCTAGGGGTTTGGGCTTAAAAAGGCTACTAGATAAGAATTCTAAACAGCCTGTCAGCCGAAACAAGCCCGTTTTCTGGTTGAAGTAGAGAACAGCAAATCGCTCAGGGGCCTGATTCTATAGCTGTTGCCACATTGCTTAAGACCTCTAGCTTTTAGGGGTGAGGGCTTCGCCCGCACCCCTAAAAGCTAGAGGTTCCACCCCTGTACCCCGTCCTCATTCCAGTGGCTATGCTATACCAGGGTTTTCTTAAAGGTAGCGCTTGGGACCCACTGAGGGTGAAAGGTCGCTAAGAGTAGGTTTTGAGCCAATCGCCGCTCCTAACCAACTATGGTTCATACCCTCGGAACCCAAAGAATTAAGGGTTGCAGGATTTGAGCTCGACAAAAGAAAAAACTCAAAAAGAGTCAATTTCATTAAAAGCTTCTCCTCCACAACTCATTGGTGTTTTAGGAGAAGCGGGAAGTGCGATCGCATCTTGAGTTTTTGAGTAGGTGCGATCGCAATAGTTGATAAATCAAGCAGGACTTACCCGTTTAATCGCTGGATCAAGTGATCCCCAACCCGCAACGCATTAGCAATCACTGTCAGGCCAGGACTGATACTCGCACTAGAGGGAAAGAAGCTACTGTCTACCACGTAAAGGTTATCCACCTCGTGAGTCCGGCAATTGATATTGAGAACAGACGTGGCTGGATCCTCCCCAAACCGACAAGTCCCACACTGATGAGCCACCACCTGAACAGGCATATTGCTGCGAGGATGCGTGCCCCGGTTAAAGGCAGCCGGATCAGCAGTCTCCACCGCTTTCAACACATCTAGCCAACGGTAAACTAGACGATCGTGTGCCTCGAAGTTATTTGGCTCATACTCCAAATACAACTTTTCCCCAGCTAGGCGAACCCGGTTGTGGGGGCTGGGCAAATCCTCAGTTTGCAACCACCAGCCAATCGAGCGCGTCGCAAGCTGGCGTAAACCAAAACCCGGCAGCACTTTCGCCAATCCCGAAAAAACGGGAGGAGACTCTGCAAAAATCACATCCTGCAAAATGCCGCCGGAGTTCTGAATGTGGCCCATTGGGTAGGGAAAGTTTTCGTCGCCCCAGTAGAAATCATTGACATACAAGGTACGCTGAAACGACCCTGGCACAGCAGAGTTACTAAGCTGCACTAGCACCGTGATGATCTGCTTCATCAGGTTGCGGCCCACCATATCGGAACCGTTAGCGATGCCGTTAGGGTGCTTTTCATTGCGCGATCGCAACAGCAGCGCCGCCGAATTCACAGCACCACATGCTAGCACCACAATATCGCCCATAAACAGGTAGGCTTGATTGCCAATCTCTGCCTGCACCGCCTTGATTTCCGACCCCGAAGGATTGGTGTGCAGCGCCACCACCTTAGCCAGCGTTTTGAGGGTGACATTAGGATGCTTCAGCGCCGGACTTGCTCCCGTATCCTCCGAATCGGTTCGACCTTGGTCACCCAACCCAATCGGCAGGTAAGTCGGGTGCAGCCCCTGCTTAGAAAGCAGATCCCCCACCCGCTGAATGTGGTCTTCGTGGGCCACTTCAGGAAAAGGATAGTCCTGGCTATGGGGTGGTTCCGTCGGGTCATCGCCAACCTTGCCATGCACCTGATAAAGTTGCTCAGCCTCGATATAGTAAGGCTCAAAATCCTGATATCGGAGAGGCCATGCTGGGGAAACGCCGTTTTGGTGCGGGACCTCCTCAAAGTCCTTTTCCCGCATCCGCAACAGGGCACCGCTGTAGATTTTGGTATTGCCCCCTACGGAGTAATTGGTCTGCGGTGAAAATGGCTCGCCTGCCTTGTCATACCACTGCTCCGGAGCATGGTATTGCTCTTTCTTAAAAACCTCCAGATCGACCAGTTCAGAACTTTCCTTATCTAGAAAGTCACCCCGTTCTAGAATCAAAATCTTTTTGCCTGTAGGGGCCAGTTTACGTGCTAAAGTTCCTCCCCCCGCACCCGTGCCAATGATAATGACGTCATAGTACTGATCATCAACAATCATCGTGGTTCTCCCGTTGATGGACTAGAAATACTGGATAGTTTGGTGCGGTTGACTGAGTAAACCTACAAAGCATGGAACTTACAAGTTGGGTTTCGCTACTGCTTACCCCAACCTAAAGATTGCTATTGCCAGACGTAGATGAGAACGTACAAGATAATCCAAATCACATCAACGAAGTGCCAAAACAAGGAGGTGGCATCCACGCCAAAAAAGCCATTGTTGTAGTTGCTAGGAATAAAGGATTTACCGAGCATCAAGCCCTGCAACAAGATGCCTGTCAAAACGTGCAAGCCGTGAAAGCCCGTTAGCAAGTAAAAGGTGCCACCAAATACGCCGTCTTTAAAACCAAACGGTAAGCCGCTCCACTCCACTGCTTGGCCCCAGAGGAAATAAGCACCCATTGCCATTGTGACCAGCAGAAATATGCGGAATCCCCACAGCTTTTCATCATGCAAGTAGCGCTCAGCCACGTAAATGACAAAGCTACTCGATACCAGAATGAGAGTATTAATCGCCGGATCGTGTGTTTCTAGGCCCGTAACCCCATCCGGATACCAGTCAGGAACCGTGATTTTGTAGGTGACATATCCGGCAAAGAAGCTGAGGAAGATAACGCTCTCAGACAACAGAAAGATAATAAAGCCAAACTTGCTATTGCCTGCCTCGTCATGCTCTTGAGTATGCCTAACCTCACCTTCAATAGATTGTGCGTTGCGTAGCTCCCCAACGGGGTTCGCGCTTTCTGCTGCCATGGCTCTACCTGAATAGACTCTACCTTCTACCCTCTGCCTTCATCCTTCTGCCTTTTCTAAGCCTCCGTCATTTCCTGTGAGGCCCCAGTCGCGATCAGTGGCTCATTTCTGCCGTACCCATAAGGCCGAGCAATCACCGTAGGAATTTCTTCAAAGTTTTCGACTGGAGGAGGAGATGTCGTCAACCACTCCAAGCCAATGGCCCGCCAAGGGTTGTTGCCCGCCTTTTCCCCCTGAATCCAGGAACTCACCATATTGAGCAGAAAAGGCAGCGTCGAGATACCTAACAGGAACCCACCCAAACTAGCCACTACATTCCAGTAGGCAAACTCAGGATCGTAGGAGGCAACACGGCGTGGCATTCCCATCAGCCCTAAGGGGTGCATGGGCAGAAAAATCAGCCAGGTACCCAGCATGGTTAGGGCAAAGTGCAGCTTGCCAAGTCCTTCATAAAACATGCGACCCGTCATCTTGGGGAACCAGTGGTAGATCCCAGCGTAGATGCCAAAGACAATCGCGCCGTAGAGCACGTAATGGAAATGTCCAACGACGAAGTAAGTATTGTTGACATGGATATCAATGGGAACAGATCCCAGGAAAATACCCGTAATTCCGGCAAAGAGCCAGTTGAAAATGCCGCCTAGCGCAAACAGCATCGGCGTGGTTAGCCGAATCTTGCCGCCCCATAAGGTTGCCACCCAGCCAAAGACCTTAATACCAGAGGGCACAGCCACCAGCATGGTAGTCACCATGAAGAACATCCGCATCCAAGGCGGAGTAGCACTGGCATACATGTGGTGAACCCACACCGTACCGCTGATAACAGTAATCAAAATCGATGAAACGGCAATGATGGGATAGCCAAACAAAGGCTTACGAGCATGGACGGGCAAAACCTCCGAGAAAATCCCAAATACAGGCAGGATCATCACATAAACTGCCGGGTGGGAATAGAACCAGAAGAAGTGCTGATACAGAATTGGGTTGCCACCGCTCTCCGGCGCAAAAAAGCTAGTGCCGATGGTTAAATCCAACAGCAGCATTACAGCCCCTGCCGTTAGTGCAGGCAAACCATACAGCTGAATGAGCTGAGCAGCCAGTACAGCCCAAACGAAGGCTGGCGTTTTGAACCAGGTCATACCCGGTGCCCGCATCCTAAAGATGGTCGTGACGAAGTTCACCCCACCCATGATCGACGACACACCCGAAATTGCCACTGCCAAAATCCACAGCACTTGCCCATTGATCAGAACCCCTGTGGGATTTTGCAGACTCACTGGGGGATAGGCCCACCAGCCCGACTGAGACGGACCACCCGGCACCAGAAAGCTGACCATCATCAAAATGCCCACCACTGGAATCATCCAGAAGGAAATGGCGTTGAGACGGGGGAAGGCCATATCCCGTGCCCCAATCATCAGGGGCACTAGGTAGTTACCAATCCCAACCAGCACGGGAAATGTCCACAAAAACAGCATGACCGAGCCATGCATAGTGAACAGAGCATTGTAGATGGTGCGATCAATTAGGTCAGCTTCAGGAGTAATCAGTTCTCCCCGCATCACCATCGCAAACAGACCACCCACCAAGAAGAAGAAGAAGGAGGTGACGATGTACTGAATGCCAATGACTTTATGGTCGGTGCTGAAGCTAAAAAATCGCTTCCAGTTGTCCGGCGCACCCGGATAGGGCTGAGCGCGAGAAACCTCAAGAGCTTCGACAGGGACGTTAGTCATAAGGGAAGATTCTGATTAGGGCAGAAGGATGGGAGAAGGCAAAAGGCGGAGCCAGAAAGCAAAAGGGAAAGGCTAGAGGCAGAGGTTGAAGGCTTTAACCGAAAGATCTACAGATCTCGTTCCTTTGCCCTCAGCCTTCCTCTAAGCAGGAGGACTTTCCGGCATTTGCGGCGGGGAGTAATTGACTACCGGAGGCGGAGCAGGAACTACTGACTTCCAACCTCGGATTCTGACCCGCTCGGCGATGCGCTCATGTTCCTCTGCAGCGGGGTTGTAGGCAACGGTAGGGGGTTGGGCAGCGGCAGCCTCTAGCCACTGTTGATATTCTTCCGGGGTTTGCACGACGATGTCGGCCTGGTTCGCCGCAAAGTAGGTGCCGCTATACATCGAATCGCGTAGGCGGTACGTACCCGTCCGGATAGGGGTGAATTCAAAGTCAATCAGGTGGTTGGGGACGACATCTTGCTTGACCCTGAAAGCGGGTACGTAGAATCCGTGGAGAACGTCGTCGGAGTGAAGAGTGAGCTTAGCCCGACGATTGACCGGTAGGTGTAGCTCGGTGCTGGTGACGTTGCGATCGGGGTAGCGAAATACCCAAGCCCACTGCTTCGCTGTCACGTCGATTTCCTCGGGAAGGGCCGTTTCTAGCGCGCCTTGAATTTCTTTCTGGGGGCTATCGTCAAAGGGAGCAGCGTAGGCCGACTCCATCATCTGGGGCACATGCAAATGCACCAGCTCCATAGGACCACGAATGCTCATCTTTTCGTAGGTGCGGTAGCTGACGAAGGAAAGGCTGAGCACCAGCACAATCGGCACTGCTGTCCAGACAATTTCTAGCGGGACATTGCCCTCAATCGGAGGGCCATCGCTTGGGTCGTATTTACCAGCACGGTGGAAAATGAGCGAATAGAAGAAGGGGCCAATTACGCCCAGATAGATAAAAGTGCCTAACCCAGTAAACAAGCTGAATAGGTCATCATGCAGCTTTGCCTCAGCTGCCGCTTCGGGCGGAAACCAACTGTAGGACTCTTTTGCCATCCAAAAGCTCACAATAGCCGCGAGAGCTGCGTAGATGGACATGATCACGATCGCACGAAGTTTCATAGGCCCAGCAGGTGATCGGAAAGCATCGATATCGAATTCGTTAATGGCGCTACAAGCGGAGGTTGGGGTCTTCGCCTATCTTGATGAGTTGGTCAGCGGTGATGTGAATGCCGAACTCGCCGCCTAAGTGAGCACCCAAGGTGCCTTGGAAAAACATCAGAACAAAGATGGCAAGCCCTGCAGCTAAATAGCTCCACTGCACCTGCCTAGCCATGTCTTTGCGCCAGTTGAAACGCTGAAAGCCACGCCACACTGTCATGGCGACAATCAACGTCAGAATCAGTACGCCGCCTAGACCATGCCAAACCATCGTGGACATGGCCTGCAAACCCCACTGGCTTTTGACATCCTCAATCGGATTTGACAGCAGCATTTCGTAGAAGCCAGAAGCCACTGTAAAAAAGGTGATAATTGCTGCGCCAAGCAGGTTGTACCAACCCACATCAAACAAGCTTGAACGGGTTAATGGGATCGCCAGAAATTTGAAAACGGCCTTGTCTACCGGGAAGAGAACACCAACAATATCAAATGCGATCGCAACGATAAACAAACCTAGGGTCAAATGCACCAGGTTGGGATGAATTGGCAAGACATAGGGCAGGTTGTTAGGCCCTAGCTGGTCACCAAGCTGATCAACCAAATCGGATCGCAGGTTCATGACAATCTTCCTCCCCGAGTTGCGTCCACCACAGGCGCTGTATGCAGCCCATAGACCCACACGAGTAGATCACCCAAGTAGGTCTGGAAAAGGACTAAAACAGTAAGCAGCAGCCCCACGACTAAATAAGCCACAGGCAAAGATTGTGAGTTGCGGCGAATAACGTAGCGCCAGCCTGTGATGGCAGTCAATATTCCCGAAAGCGACCAGCCCAACAGCGTGTGTAAATTCAGCGTGTCAACAGCAGCGTTGTAGGGCTCAGCCAACCCTGCCTCAATCTGGCCGAAGATGACAGCAATAAAGATAGAGACGGTGGCAAAAAATAGGTTCCACCAGCTGACCTCTAGCAACTTTGAATTCTTAGTGAAGTAGCCAATGAGGTCGCAGACAAAGGCGAACAACACCATTGCAATAACAAAATGCACCACAATGGGATGAATCGTATCGGGGTAGGGAAGATTGTGCTCGTTTAGCGGTGGAAGATACTCAAACACAGTGTTCTCCAGGACACACTTTCAAGTCAAACGCACAGCTCAGGTCGTTTTTATATCAATAGAGAGTAATCATTTAGGCAACAAGATTTCTCTGAAAGTTTTAAGGTTTCAGAGAGTGTGGTTAATCCCTTCAAGATAAGTTTCGCTAATCCTGAAGCAGTAGAGAGTGACGCGATGAAGCAAAGCTGGTTAATCAACCATTGCTCAAGGTTTCTAATAGAAACCTTGTCACCGCTGCATGCCTAACACTCTAAAGCAGGTCTTCACTAGCGACAGGAACTCCTGAGAATTTTTAAAGATCTCTTTTTGTAATGGGTTAGTTCACCGTTACCTTAGCGCAAAATACTTTAGCGGGGGATTAATCCGTAAGAGGGATTTTCAATAGGGAAAACGCGCGAAGCGCTAGAAATGAATGCGATCGCACTGCAATAAAGCACCTCACAGTGTTCTGGAGTTGATGTTGAAATCCTACTCACTTAGAGAGAAAACAAAATCACTATTTAGATAGGTTGTCAGTCGCCAAGAACTCGCCTCCTGCTTTAAGGAGGCTACAAGGCCACCGCTACTGACGCTTTGAGCGCAGCCAAAAAGACGATCCTATTTAACGGCTACGCATCTACATCAGCACCCGGATCATCGAGCAATCGCCAGCGAATGGTGCGAGCGAGAGGGCTATCGGCCTCACCAAGCTGAATTTCGATAATCTCGCTGGTGAGAGGAGCAAGAGCATTCAGAAGCGATCGCAAGTTGGGCGTACTGGCTCCGCTATCGACATAAACCCGCTCAGCTAGTTTATTCAGGCGCTTCCAAGTGGTGTAGAGCTTGGCGGCGGTTTGCTCCAACTGAGCAGCCTGGGTCACCATATCAGCGGTCGCGCTTAGGCACCCTACTCGCAGCGCTTCTTCCAGAGCTGTTTCTAGATCCACATCACTGCTGCTGACAGACTGCACCTGATTCGCGGCATCAAGGTATTTAGCCAAGTAGCGGGCTTCAGAGGTGACCTGCTTGAGCGTGTCTAGATCAGGGTTAAGGGTAATTTCTGTTTTGAGCGTTTGTTGGTGGGACTCGGGGAGCTTCTCCATTTCCCGCACTAGCGGCGCTAGATAGCGAGTCGGAATCGTATTGCTAGCCGCTTTTTCACGCACTTCCTCTGGGATCAAGTCGGAAGTCATAGCAGTCCATTCGTCGGAAATCTGGCGCACTTCCCGGCGAGTAATGTGGTCGCCTTTGCGGGCGGCATCACTGACCATCTGCTGCACCTCTGGCGCAGACTGAGCCGTTTCCACAAAAGCCCGCTTGCTGAACTGGTTTACATCCTTGGGTTCGAGCAGCCCATCTTGCAAGAGCGCATCAGCACTGTCGGCCAGTTCAATCAGTGAGTATGCCTGACTTTTGGTAATCTCACGATCCTTGAGCCAGTTAAGAAAGCCTGTGCCCCGACCGTCGCCGCCTTTTTTCTCACGATCGCGCACCGTCCGTAAGATCCGCCCCCGCCAAATGTCGGTTTGCAGGTCAAAGCGATCGCACACCTGCCAGGCCACCTCAATCTGCCGCTTAAACTCCGGCTCGGAAATCTGCTCGTCCTCCGGGTCAGGCAGTTGGAAGTTGAGGTCAACGTCCTTTACCGGGTTTCCTTGGGTTAAGTCCGCCGTATAGGTCACAGCCGAGGTCATGCGTTAGTCGCCTTGGGTCACAGGAGATCGATTATGCCACGGTACGCAAATTTCGAACGGGCTAATCCAGCAGACTATTTAGAGTAAGCAAGTCAATACCCCGTACGTTAGTCTTCAAGAAGTACAAGAACGGTTATGAGACGGTCATTCTCTCCAGTTTTGTTTTGGGTGCAGTGGACACTGGGCACGGCTGCAATTTTTGCGATCGCAGTAGCCCTGTTCACCGGCCTTGGTCCCCTAGCTGTTGTCAGCATTGTCCTTGGCTTTTGGCAGGGCTGGCTGCTGCGTCGATGGTTGCCGATTTGGCGCTGGTGGGTTGTTACATTTGGCTTTGGGTTAGTTGGGCTGGTCAGTGTAATTGTGTTGACCCTGCTACTGCCGATACCCGACCCCCTTTTTCCGCTTCGAGGTATAGTTTCTGGCGCTGTCATGGGTACCGTACTAGGCCTCGGTCAAGCTTTAGTACTGCGGCAGCGTGTGCCCCAAAGCTATTGGTGGATTTTAATTAGCGCTATAGCATTGGCGTTGGGAGCGGGCTGGGTAATTGATCTGTTCATCAGGCTGTCTTTCACCATGAATGTGCCCTACACCCGCCTCATTGGTCCCATCGCCCAGGCCCTACTACCTACAAACGCTGCCGTACAAGCTATTTGCCAATACTCTCAATCCCTACCGCCCACAACCGTTTTGCCCAATCCTTTGCAGGATAGTAGCTGGCTGTATCAATGCCGAGGGGTCAACGTTGCGATCGCATTTCTCAGCGGCCTCATCGGCGGCGCGATCAAGGGAGCAGGGATGGTTTGGCTTTTGAAGAGGGAGGAGAGACGAGTTAGTGAGATAGCAGGATAGCAAGCCGCCCACCATCTCAGTGCCTCACACACCCCTTCTGCCCTCTGCCCTTCCCCTAACCCAATCGAAACCGCTCTTCAGAAAGCTCTCGATTCCGTAGTAGGTTGAGCTGAATCTCGACTAGTTCGGCCAGTTGGGTGCTGAGAAATTCCGCTCGTTTCTTAGCAGCTACTTTCTTGTGGAGAGCAGCGCGAGTCAGGTCTTCCCGCTGTTTTTGCAACGCCAGTTCGGCGACCCGCTGCCAAGTATTGATTTCGGCCTGGGCTTCTTGCTCCTGGAGTCGGAGGGTCTGATAAGCACCTGTGATATCGCCTAGAGCCTTTTGGAACAGGGCAATGGCTTGTTCGGGAGAGCGGTCTTGGGCCGTGTTTTCGATAAGTCGTCGCAGTTCAGGCAGCCTGAGTTGATCTAGGCGCAGACCAAAATTAGCGAGTTGTGGGCTTTCGCTGCGCCCAGTTTTACACCAGGTAACGAAGTGCTCACAGTTGTTGTAGAAGAGGTCATAGCGGCGTTCACCCAAACGACTCTCAGCCCGTTCTAGCACCACATCCGGAACGAAAGAAACGGTCTGAAGCTTTGTGTAAACCGGATTTCCAAGGGCAAACGTCTCGAAGGTAGTGCGGGCGACAACAGCCTCATCTCCGGTTTTACGGTAATGAATAACCGTGCCATCACCGCAATCAATTCCGTGGTGTTCATATACACCCGGAATCCCGACAAGTTCGCGCATCACATAGATTTGATCGCCCCGTGCCATGGTTTGCGTTTGGCTTAACTGTAATGGGTTTGATCGTTACTAAGCTGACCAGCGGTAGGAGAACCACTCTCAGCATCGCTGGCTGGCCCAACCGTCCCAGTCGGGTGAGACAATGACACCCCCGTCGGCTGGGTTTCAATCGATGGAGATTCTACAGTGGTAAAGGACTCCGCCATCCGAGCATGACTTTCTAGGAGTTCTTGTAGAGGATTACGCTTTTCCTCAGCCATCTGGATCTGGATATTAGGGCCAGAGCGGGCAAGCCGGATAATAAGACCGTTTTGAGCGGGGACTTGAGTAATCCGTTTGCCATCAAGATAGGTGCCATTGGTTCCTAGACTCTTGATCTCCCAACCATTTTCCGTTCGATGGATTTCGACGTGATGGCGAGAAACCACAGCGCTGTAAAGAATCACATCGTTATCGGTGGAGCGCCCAATCCGAATAACTGGCTCCTTCTCAAACGTCCAGTTTTGAACGGGGGTTTTATTCAGCGGATGAAGCAGTGAAAGGGTAATCACATTACTCAAGCCAAACAGAAGACCAGTCAAGTTGTTGTAATCCTAGGCTGCCCCTAAAGGTTAGTTTCCTAAAGGTTAGCCAATCTGAAAAATAAAGGATACTTTGTCTCCTTTTCCAAGAGAAATGCGATCGCCCGCACGTAATCGATGACGATTGCCTATGGGTAAAGGCATATTGTTCACGTAAGTGCCATTGGAGCTACCCACATCCTCAATATAGTAAGCGTCTCCTTCAGAGCGAATATTGGCATGAACCCGCGATACAATTTCCGACTCTGGGAACCCAGACACATCAATATCAGGGGGTACTCGGTCGTTGGGTTTGCCAATACGGATAAGGGGAAGCGTAGGCGGTAGTTCTAGTAGAGCGTTGGTCTGTACATGCAGCAGACGGGCCTGAGACACCTGTAGTCGAGTTACAGCCGGAGAGCTTGGCGGCACAGGAGGCAGCGGAGACTCTACTGCTGGAGGAGGAACCGTAACGGGCAAGCCCCTTGAACCCGGTAAGTTGGGGTCGGGCATACCAGTCGGAGCCACAACACCAGGATCACTAAAGGGAATCGGCTCGGGAACGACAAGGGGATCGGGTGGTGTCAGCGAGGGCACGGGTAGCGGATCGAAGCCCACTTGAGCAGGGGCAGGTGGCACAGATGCCGCTTCACGCGCCGTAACGGTTCGCAAATCGAAGCCGCACTGACCACAAAAGCTAGCATCCGCCTGAACAGAGGAGCCACAGCTGGGGCAGGCGCTCAACGCTGGCAAGGGGGTGTA
>DATNQF010000060.1:0-7115 GCA_036702855.1 Trichocoleus sp.
AATACACGCCCCACAGAGAAACAGATACACCTTTCATACCGGGTTTTCTCCCCTTTCTCAATTCAACAGGCCTGATTCACAGGCTCAATCCAACAGGGTTCCGGTCAGACGCAAGAACACATCTTCCAAATTCGCCAGCCGTCGCACCAGACGGCTAGGATGCAACGTTTCAATCTGCTGCCACAGCGCTTCAGGGTTGTCGGTGGGTAATGCCATCAGATGACCACTGCCAAAGGCCCGGCTCCACACGCCAAACTGCTCCGCTAACCCTTGCAACTTCTCCCCCGCAATCCCTTCGATCTCCATTGTCTCTTGGCCTACGACCCGCGCGATCAGATCACTTGGGGTGCCTTCATCGATTACCCTGCCTTGCTGAAGCAAGAGCAAGCGATCGCACAATCGCTGCGCCTCATCCATATAGTGTGTTGTCAGCAAAATGCCGCAACCCTGCGCTTTTAGATGTAGCACCAACCGCCAAAAGTCCTGCCGTGCGTCTGGGTCTAACCCAGTAGTCGGCTCATCCAAAAAGACAACTTGAGGACGGTTCAGTAGCGATCGCGCGAGTACCAGTCGCCGCTTCATACCTCCCGACAACTCATCGACCTGGTTCTTGCCCTTGTCTTGTAGATTCACCAGATCAAGGAGTTCCCCTGCCCGTTGCCGCGCTGCATTTCCTGTAATCCGGTAATGGTGCGCAAAGTGAGTCAGGTTCTCAAAGACAGTGAAATCTGGGTCAAGGTTATCCTCCTGGGTCACAATACCCATCTGTGCGCGAGCTTGCGGTCCTTGTGCCGGAATTTGCCAAGGGCCAAACTGCACAAACCCTTTGGAAGGCACTACCGAACCATAGAGCATGCCAACGGTTGTCGTCTTCCCCGCTCCATTGGGTCCGAGCAGACCCACAATTTCTCCCGGCTCAATCCTAAAACTGACCCCTTGCACTACGTCACTGTCCCCGTAGGTCTTCCACAGGTCGTAAGCAGCAAGGGTCATAGATGCAGTAGCCATGCAACTCACCCAGGAATCGCTCTCATGTGCCCCTACATTCTGTCACGCAGATAGGGAAGAGACAGGGATGAGAAGGGCTGCTTCTGAAGATTCAGATGCCAGCAAGATGTCCACACTCGTTGATCTAGCTTGCTAGAGAAAGAGGGACAATTTTTCTCATAATTTCCGGAAGCCCAAACCCACCGGAGAAGAATTAGGTGGTAGATGCACCCTGATTGTTTCCCTGGCTTAACCGCCAGGGATTTTTTTGCCAATGATTTTTCCCCGATTAGTCGGCCCTTAATTTCCGGAAGCCCAAACCCACCGAAGAAGAATTAAGTGGTAGATGCACCCTGATTGTTTCCCTGGCCTAACCGCCGGGGATTTTTTTGCCCAATAGATTGACTTGAGTCAATGTTTTTAGACCTGAATATTTAATTCAATCATGGTTGCTGGTATTGTGAGGAAAAGTCCGCTGGAAAGTCTGCTGGGGAGTTCAAGCCCCCATTTGAGAAACAGAAAAGTGCAAGCCTAGGCTGCCATTAGCCCTTAGTGGGCAACCAGCCAAAGCCCTTTCCTGTCTTCTCTCAAAAGTTTGAACCCCGTCCCTGTGTAGGATGGGTATTAATCTTTTCGCACGATCCGCTGGCGCTCGTTAGGTATCTGAAGCATGACGGCTGTAACCACTAAATCCGAGATTCCTGCATTTTGTGAAGGCATTCAGCATTTTGGCGATGCCTTGCCAGAGTTCGAGACCTATGGTCAAACTCCGGCTATTGCAGAGGGAGCAACTGCGATCGCATCGCCTAGCGATCCAGCTGCGGTCTATCAAACGATGTTGGCTGCCGATGCCCTGCGCTACCTAACCCTACAAATGACCGCCAGCAAGGAGTCTGGGCACCCCGGTGGATTTGCCAGCGTTGCCGAAGGCATCGCGGCCTTAGTCATGCTCGGCCATAAGAACATCGTTACCGAAGTTGGTCACCACGCCCCCGGATTCTACAGCAACGTCTTTTTGGATCGTTCGCTGGAAGATATGGGCATTGAGACGGTGCAGCAATTGTGCGATCGCTTCCGAGAAACCCACGGATTGCTCGGTCACCTCTCTGGTCAAATGCCCGGTTTGTTGAGCCCGGCAGGTCCACTGGGTCAGGGTCAGCACTTTGCCATGGCAGGTGCCAAGCTGAACCCCGGCACCCTATTCCCTGTGACCATTGGCGATGGGGGCTTGGGTGAACCCTACATCATGAGCAGCTTTGGCCACTTCAACACGGCGTACCCCCAGGCCACCAACTTCCTGCCCATCTTGGTGTGGAACGGCTACTCTCAAGAACACCACAGTATGGTGTCAACCAAGACCAACGAGGAAATGATTGCCTATTGGTCGGGTAACGGCTTTAAGGAAGTCATCCTGGTCAACGCCAAAGACTACGATGACGCCAACCAACCCGGAGACTACGTCGATAGCACCGCTTTCTCCCTAAAGCAGCGGATGGCCTTTACCCAAGCTGTACTAGAGGCTACCGACAAAGCTGCCAAGTCTGCTCTCAGCGGGACTCTGACAGTTCTCATCATCAAGCAGCTTAAGGGCGCAGGCGTTCACAAGCGGGGAGCGCAGTCTCATAACCTCTACCCCGGCGACAGTCTCAGCCGTGACTACATCGTCAACGCTTTGACCTCTCTGGCAATGCCACCTGCCGCCTGGGATCTGGTGCGGACAAACTATGAGCGTTCAATGGGAGGCCCTGCGGCCAAAACCGCTGTGACCGAATCAGTTCTACCTGTTCCCGATCTTGGCACCTTGCCTTTGCAGGAATACGCTGTGGGCGGTGACAAGCAAGTGGCAACGACAGCAATGGGCGCACTCGTCGGCTACGTCGGCCAGCAAGACCCTCACTTTGTGGTCACGAATGCAGACGGCAACGCGGCCTCTGGCATCAACAACATCAACCAGGCACTCAAGATTATCCACCCGACCCCGGATGACACCTACTACCAGGGGCCAACAGGTCAAGTTTACGAACCTCTGAACGAGGATGCCTGTGCTGGGCTAGCCGCTGCTCAAGCTCTTTTTGGTGCCCGCACCCTCTGGTGCTCCTACGAATCCTTTGCCATCAACGGTCTACCGATTTGGCAAACGGTGATTCAGGCCATGGCCGAACTGCGCCGTCCTACGCCCTCGACAATTACTCTGTTTACCGCAGGTGCTCTGGAGCAGGGCCGCAACGGTTGGACCCACCAGCGGCCTGAGATCGAAAACTACTTTGCCGCGATGATGCGCAATGGCAACGTGTTTCCCCTCTTCCCAACCGACGCCAACAGCATTCAGGTTTGCTATGAGTGGGCTTTAAGCACGTTCAACAAGGGCATTACCATCACCGCTAGTAAGTCGGCGCTGCCCGTCTATACCACCTTCGAGCAAACCCGTCAGGCGCTTCAAGAGGGTGGTGTAGAGTTGCAATCGACTCCCGGCAGCAAGACTGTGGCCTTTGCGGTCATTGGCGATATGACCTTGGCCCCTGTCTTTGAGGCCGCCAAACAACTGGCCGCCGAGGGCATCGGTAGCCGCATTGTCTCCGTCGTTAACCCTCGACGCCTCTACCGTCCCACTGACACCGCTTGGGATACCTGCTCTGAAGCCGATGGCGGATTCCTTGACGATGCAGGCTTTGAGCGGCTCTTTGGGGGTAATGCCTTGATCGGGGTTACTGGAGGCACTTCGGCCATGCTAGAGCCGATTATGCTGCGCAGCACCTTACCCCGCGACCTGTTTGCCTGGAAGCGAGGCGAGACAACCGCCACCGCCGCTCAGATCATGGCTCTTAATGGCATCACGGCTGAGAACTTCGTCGCCCGAGCTAAGGCGCTTTTGGGCTAGTTGACTCATGGGGTGGGCAATGCCCACCCTGCTCCCATCAATCCCGCTATATCCGCTAGGGGCTGGCAGAAGTTGCCAGCCCCTAGCGGATATAGTTTATTTGTACTAATATACTTTCGAACTAGTCTTGAATGCTTTTTCAGCAGGCTGCAGAAAAGCGAGGGAGTTGAACTTATGGTTCTCTGGGTCTGTCGTAAGGGAGAACGGCAGGACTCTCTGCAGATTACTGACGCAAGGAGAAAATTCTCTCCAAGGAAGGATTTTACAGCGGCTTACTCTAAAGCGAAGTCAATGGGTCCAAACCTAAGTCAGGAATTCGCTGCTTTTTCTCATATTTTCCTTTAATTATTAAGATTTTCTTCTTGTTCTTAATCGCTTTTGTTGCTCAGGATGCAACAAACTAAGAATAGCTAATCTATGCTGGCACCTATCTATCTAGGTCTATCAATAAGAGTAGGTATTTTTATTTATTCCCCATCCCTTTCATAAATGTTACAGTTGTTCACACAATTCGTAACAATACATTTTGGGTTCATGGAAAATCTGATAGAAGTGCTGGCGGGTTTGGTAGCGGTTGGGGCTTTGGGTGCGATCGCACGCGAGGTTCAACAAGCTGCGGAAGAAGCTCCGGCGTTAATTCCAATTCCGGTTAAAAACGATCGGAGGCGCTAGCGCTCAGATTTGTCTGTTTCTCTCGGCGTTCAAGCAAAGCGGCGTCTGAGTCTGTAAGGAGTTGCTAATCGTTATTCAGGTGGACGGGTTATGAGAACTGCACAAAATTCAACGGATCTGGTCCGAACCTATTTAAAAGAGATTGGGCGTGTTCCTCTGCTGAGCCACGAAGAGGAGATTCTGTACGGTAAGCAGGTGCAGCAGCTTGCCGCTCTAGAGGCAAAGCGGGAACTACTCAAGGAAGAGCTTGAGCGAGAGCCTACTGAGTCTGAGTGGGCTGAGAGAGCAGGCATTGACCTCACCCAGCTAACACGGATTGTACGGGCTGGACAAGTGGCGAAGCGCAAAATGGTAGAGGCCAACTTGCGGCTGGTGGTTTCGGTTGCCAAGAAGTACATCAAGCGCAACGTTGACCTGCTGGACCTGATCCAGGAAGGCACCATTGGTATGCAGCGCGGTGTCGAAAAGTTTGACCCCACCAAGGGATATCGATTTTCAACCTACGCATATTGGTGGATCCGACAGGCGATTACTCGTGCGATCGCAGAAAAGAGCCGCACCATTCGCCTTCCTATTCACATCACTGAAAAGCTGAACAAGCTGAAAAAGGCTCAGCGACAACTGGCTCAGGAGCATGGTCGGGCCGCGACCATTGCTGAACTTGCAAAGGAAGTGGATCTGACGCCCAAACAGGTGCGGGACTTTTTAGAAAAATCTCGCACGCCGCTCTCGCTAGATCTCAAGGTTGGCGACAACCAAGATACGGAACTGGGAGAGCTGCTAGAGGACATTGGTCAGTCTCCAGAGGAGTTTGCCACCCAAACCTCTCTTCGGCAGGATCTAGAAGCACTGATGAATGATTTGACGCCCCAGCAGCGCGAGGTTCTTTCCCTGCGCTTTGGTTTGGCCGATGGTCAGATGATGACGCTGGCAAAAATTGGCGATCTCCTGCACATCAGCCGAGAGCGCGTCCGCCAGATTGAGCGGGAAGCGCTGCTGAAGCTCCGCAAACGTCAAGCTTCCATTCGCGAATACCTGGCCAGCTGACAATCATGACAACCCCATTAAAAAAGAGCCTGAGATTTCAGGCTCTTTTTTAATACCCGGATTTTCTGAAATTTTCCGTCCCCGTCGAGAACTAGAACCGGGAACTAAGGGCAAGAACTAGGGTTGTTCTACAAATTCCACATCTGGCTCGGTCGCTTCGTCATCGTCATCAGCTTCAGAAGCAGCAGCATGGATGGCCTGCCAGGGGATCGCTTCACCTTCAGAAAAAGGGGCTTGCTCATCAGCCATGCTGTCTTGGTCTTCGGATTCCGTTCGTTTGGAGAAGCCCCAGATAAAGAGAACCACAATAAAAGAAATCATGATCCAATCGGGCGGAACCCAAGCCGAGTTGATCACCCGCAGCAGTAGCCGGACCCCGACAAAGGCGACTGTAACGAACCCTGCGTCTTCCAGGTGTTCATATTCATCTAGCCAGCGAATGAAGAGTCCGGCCATGAATCGCAGGGTAATGACCCCAATCATGCCGCCTAGGAGAACCACCCAAATTTCTCTGGAAATGGCAATTGCGGTAGTCACGCTGTCCAGCGAAAAAGCCAGATCCGTTAGGGCAATGGTGGGAATAGCTTGCCAGAGGGACGCAAAGCGCGGCCCATGATGCGTCTTCTGGTCATCCCCTTCGGGTTTAAAGTGCTGATACACCAGCCAGAGCAAGTAGGCTGCACCCAGGACTTCAAATTGCCAAAATTGAAGCACCCATCGGGCTGTCAAAATCAGGCAAACGCGTAGAATAAAGGCAAAGACCAGCCCCACATTCAGGGCACGACGTTGGAGCTTTTCAGAGTCTAGCCCCTGAGCAATTGCAGCCAACGCGATCGCATTATCAGCCGATAATACTGCTTCTAGTGCTACCAATACGGGCAGCAGCAGCAGGGTGTCCATCCCAAAGTTGTTGGATAGTTCAAGCAGTCGATCCAGCATTCAATCGGGTCCTACAGCCTGTCGGGTAAACATCTTAATCGCTTCTTTAGGGTAGACACCACGAACCCAATTATTATCGTTAGATTTGTGTGGTTCCCCTCTGTACCTAGAATAGATCGGATAGTCTTTCAGCAGCAGCAGGCAAACCGGGCGCGTGTATACTTCCCAATTTCCAGAATTTCGTCGTCAATATCCCACTGCGTGTCTTAGCACAGACTTGCTGACTATCCATGAAGGTCTGTATGTGGTTAGGGCTCAAATTCACGTAGATGAGAAGCTGGTAGCAACTGGAATGGCTGCCGATGGGGCACTAGAGACAGCAGAAGATCGAGCCTGTAGCAGAGTTCTTCAGCGTTTAGGTCTGACGCCGATATCGACAGAAGCGGTGGTTCCGGAGGCTTCCAATTCACCTCAAGTCAACGCTCCACTTTCCGTCAGTCCCTCCATACCTATTCCATCTGCACTAGAATCCCCTGCGCCAGAACCTCAGTCCTACCAGCCTCTAGAGCAGCAAGAATCCTTCTTCTCAAGCCCCGAAGAGGAGTTTATTTCGGTGGACTGGGAGGAAGAACCTGAGTTGCTGACCATGGCA
>DATNQF010000063.1:0-4319 GCA_036702855.1 Trichocoleus sp.
TGAAGACCTGCGAGCAGATCGACAGCCAGAGTTCACCCAGCTCGATATGGAAATGAGCTTCATGACTCAGGATGAAATCCTGAACCTGAATGAAGCGCTGGTTGCCCATATTTTCAAGGAAGTCAAAGGGATCGAAGTTCCCCGTCCCTTCCCCCGGTTGACCTACGCAGAGGCAATGGATCGTTATGGCTCAGACAAGCCGGATACTCGCTATGGGCTTGAGCTGGTAGATGTGTCTGACCTCGTTAAAGATTCTGGCTTCAAGGTCTTCTCAGGAGCCGTAGCCAGCGGTGGGATCGTCAAGGTATTGCCGATCCCAGGGGGGAATGATGCCATTTCAAACGTGCGAATTAAACCGGGTGGCGACCTGTTTAAGATCGCAACAGATGCCGGGGCAAAGGGGTTAGCCTATATCCGGGTGCGTGAGGATGGCACCATCGACACGATTGGAGCCATTAAGGACAACCTTTCTGAGGAGCAGAAGCAAGAACTGCTCCGTCGGACTGGGGCAGAAGATGGGTGTTTGCTGCTGTTTGGGGCGGGCGCGACAAATGTTGTGAATGCTACCCTGGATCGGTTGCGGCAGGCGGTTGCGAAAGAGCTCAACCTGATCCCGCCAGACAAAATCAACCTGCTTTGGGTCACCGACTTCCCCATGTTTGAGTGGAACGAGGATGAGAAGCGCTTCGAGGCCTTGCACCATCCCTTCACGGCCCCTCGCCCAGAAGACATTGGCAATTTGAAAACGGCCCTAGCACAGGCCTACGACTTGGTGCTTAACGGGTATGAGATCGGCGGCGGTAGCCTGCGGATCTACCAGCCTGAAGTGCAAAAGCAGGTGTTTGAAACCATTGGTCTGAGTCCAGAAGAAGCCTACGATAAGTTTGGCTTTTTGCTAGAAGCCTTTGAGTATGGCACCCCACCCCACGGCGGTATTGCCTATGGGTTAGACCGGATGGTGATGCTGTTGGCGGGTGAGGAGTCAATCCGCGATGCGATCGCATTCCCCAAAACTCAACAAGCTCGCTGCCTTCTCACCAATGCACCTTCGGGTGTAGATCTCAAACAGCTCAAAGAACTTCAAGTCGCATCTACCTACAAACCCAAGGAAAAGAGCGAATAGAGTGACCTGTAGAGACGCCCTTCAGCCCCTATGAGCAAAGGCGTCTCTACTTCTAGATGTGTTTTTCCAAGCCCCTTATGTGCAAGCGACCAAAATAGGCAGCAGGGCTAGAACCTTACAAAACATTAAGGAAAACAACGCAACGTACCAATTCTTACCAACGGTTGTCCGTGGGTTGAACGGGTCACGTTAGGATGATCAAACGCCCCAAACGTAATCGCCATTCATGCTCGTTGTCATTCTAATTTTCGTGGTCGGTTTGACCCCTGCTATTATTTCCGCAGTTCACAGCTACCGGGCCAATCGCAAAGCCAGTGAACAAATAAGCTATGCAATGGAAGCTACTGCCCGTCATAGCCTTAACAGCCTAGTCAGCCGGGATCAGGATATGCACTATGTAGAGGGCATGGGCTATATGGTCGGCGATATCACCTGCGATTTGAACGCACGTTCGCCCTATCTACGATGTGCAACCAATCCAATGGGACCTTGTGATGGCTGCCGGGAGTATGCGCCCAAGATTTTCGACCGCCAGTATTAAACCCAGCATTCAGAAAGACGGCAAATAGCCGACTTTGTTTCCTTAAAAACCTAAAGCTGTTGGGGGTGCATTTCAAAGTGATGCACCCTCAACAGCTTTAATGGATTTTTCGGTAGCCGTTAGCCGCCCAATTTAGCTTTCACTAACGCCTGAACTTTTGCACCGTCTGCTTTGCCCTTGAGCTCCTTCATAGCAGGCCCCATGACTTTGCCCATGTCTTTGGCTGAGGTTGCTCCAACTTTTGCAATTAAGCCATCAATCACGGCTTCTACTTCTGCATCCGAAAGCTGAGCGGGCAAATACTCCTCAATAATGACGAGTTCTTGGGTTTCATTTTCTGCCAGGTCTTCTCGACCAGCTTTCTTGTACTGCTCAATGGCATCTCTACGCTGCTTGGCAAGTTGAGTCAGAACCTCAAGCTCCTGCTCTTCCGTTAGGGTGTCTTGCCCCGAAGGACGCACACTGGTTTCCTTCTCTAAAATGACTTTTTTAATGCTGCGAACGGTCTCTAGCCGCACCTTGTCTTTTGACTTCATTGCGGCTTTGATGTCTTCAGAAATGCGGTCTTTGAGGCTCATGGGTTTATTCCGGAAACGCTAAACACCCGAATCAAAGAAGTCTGCTTTCGGGATCAGAAGACAACCTGCGATGGAGGACCTAGAATCTGTCCCTTACACGGTATTGTCCCCTCTCCATTATTCCAGGACTGCTTCCCCTTGGTCTTTAGAGGCTCAAGATCAAAGGCCGGGTCCAGGATTGTGGGAGTTTCTAGGAAACCTGCCTTGCCAACAGGGGTGCGGCTTGCAGCAGCGTCTTTGTGTATGGGTGCTCAGGGTTGGTAAAGAGCTTTTCTGTAGGGCCAACTTCTACAATTTGCCCTGCTTGCATAACGGCAATGCGATCGCACAAAAACTTCGCGACCCATAGGTCATGGGTAATAAAGAGATAGGTCAGGTCAAATTCTCGCTTTAGCTCTAGCATGAGTTCTAGCACTTGAGCCTGCACAGTAGCATCGAGCATACTCACAGGTTCGTCACAGATGAGCAGCTTGGGCTGAGTAATCAAAGCGCGTGCGATCGCAACTCGCTGTTGCTGTCCGCCTGAAAGATCACCGGGAAAACGGTGGAAGTAGTCTTCAGTGGGAGTAAGGCCAACCCGCATCAGCATTTGGTGGGCCCGTTGCTCCGCCTCAGCCCGAGTAGCTAGCCCGTGGATTAACAGGGGATCAGCAATACTTCTGCCCACAGTCATCATTGGGTTTAAGCAGGCATGGGGATCCTGAAACACCATTTGCATGTCCCGCCGCTGCTGCTGGAGTTCCTGCCGGGAGAGTTGGGTCAAGTCTCGACCAGACAGCAAAACTTGGCCGGACGTGGGCCGAATCAGGTGCAGAATAGTGCGTGATAGGGTACTTTTGCCACAGCCCGATTCTCCGACCAGCCCTAAAATTTCCCCAGCATAGACATCTAGGGAAACGTTATCGACGGCTTTGATGACCGAGTCCTGCTGTCCTCCCAGCACTTTGGCAAAGAAACCTGCTTCTAGGACATAGTGTTTCTTTAAATCTCGCAGGCTCAGCAGCGGTTGAGGGGCATCTTGCTCAGCGGTTCTAGCAGAGGATTGTTGCAGATGCAGCGCCGATTCTACTAGAGATTGGGTGTAGGTATGTTGAGGGCTAAACAGAACCGATTGGGCCGTGCCTGATTCAACCAAAGAGCCGTTATACATCACTGCGACGCGATCGCACTGCTCGGCGACTAGGGCTAGATCATGGGAAATCAGAATCAGAGCCGTGTTGTTCTCCTCGCACAAGCGGGTCAATTCGGTCAGAATTTGAGCTGACACTGTGACATCCAAACTTGTCGTGGGTTCATCAGCCACAATAAGTCTGGGTTTTAGCAGCATCGCCAGTGCGATCGCAACCCGCTGCCGCATGCCACCACTAAATTCGTGGGGGTATTGGGTAAAGCGGTTAGCGGGAATCTTGACCTTCTCCAAAACCTCGATGGATTGTTCCTTCGCCTGTGCCTTGGAGAGGTCAGGACGATGGGCTTGCAACGTCTCAATGCAATGATCCCCAATGGTCATGAGGGGATTTAGGCGGGTCATCGGATCTTGGAAGACAAGTGCGATCGCTTCTCCCCGAAACTGTCGCAGTCGGCTAGGGGAAAACTCTAGCACCGATTCTTCGCCAAACTGAACACGCCCTTCTAGACGGGTAGCCGAAGGCAATAGCCGTAGGGCAGCGCGTCCCATCGTAGATTTGCCGCAGCCCGACTCCCCCACCAAGCCCAGTTTCTCGCCAGCAGCCAACGTTAGGGAGACATCCTTAACCGCCCAAGTCGTTTGTCCAGGGTAGGCCACATGAAAGTTTTCTAAGGCAAGTAAAGGAGCAGCCATAGGACTTTCCATTACTCCTCAAAACGTCGCATTAAATAAGCCACACCAAAGTCCCCGTTAGGGTGATTCTCCAACAAGTCCGCTAGCTCAAAAATCTTGTAGGCAACTTCTGGACCCAGCTTTTCAATAGTGGCGAGCTTTTCTCGCTCTCCCTGCTCCAGTAGCCTAACTTGAGCCTGCCAATCCCCTGAAAAAATATGTTCGAGATGCCCCACTAACTGCAGCTTCTCAAGAATCTCCCACTCTCCGTCGTCG
>DATNQF010000074.1:0-6836 GCA_036702855.1 Trichocoleus sp.
TGTTTTTAGCTGCCGACTTGATGCTCTGGGCCTGGTCACTGACGCAAACTAGCGTAGCTAACGCCACGTTATTGGCAAACCTGACACCAGTATTCTCCTGTCTAGGTGGATGGTTGTTCTTTCGCAGACGCTTCGATCAGCAATTTCTGTTTGGCATGGTCATTGCGCTCGCTGCCATTTTTGCGATTGGATTTAATGATTCTCAAATTGCTAGTGGCAAATTCCTCGGAGATATTGCTGCTTTAATGGCTGCTGTATCTTTCAGCGTCTATCTGTCAGTACTGGAACGACTCCAAAGTCACTTAGGGGCTACAAGGATTTTGTTGTGGAGTTCAGCGATCGCTACACTGGTATCGTTGCCGATTGTACTGATTGATGGAGGTCGAGTGTTTCCAACCTCCTGGCAGGGATGGCTAACAGTTATTGCTCTAGCTGGTGTTTGTCAAATCCTGGGACAGGGAATGCTCGTACACTCTCTCGACCAGTTGTCATCAGAATTCGTGGCTTTATTTCTGCTTTTAGAGCCGATCCTGGCTGGAGTTGGAGCTTGGGTCTTGTTTTCAGAACAATTGGGTTTGTTGAATCTGGTGGCGTTTGGGATCGCCTTGGTAGGCGTATACCTTTCTCTATCCAGTCCATCTGCACTCAGAAATGAAGCAATTCAACCGAATTTAGCAACGTTGCCGCTAGAAATTGACCCGAAAAATCGAGAGCAAGAAAAAAATCGAGAGCAAGAAGTGGTCAAGGTTGTACTCAACAGTTGTGTTGCCAAAAATGCTTGAGAACAAACACTTATGGCAAAAGGCAGAAGGCTCCAAGGCAGAAGGCAAAAGGCAAAAGGCAGAAGGTTTATTATGAGTACGTGGTTGTTTGGGCTGTTAAATGTGTCCTAACCTTTAGGGCGACAGCTATACAACCCTCGACTGTATATGGAAAGACTTGAGTTAGAGAAGCGATCGCTTAACGACTTCTTGCCCTACCCGAATTGTTTCATCCAGTAGCCTTGAGTCTACCTGCTTGTCGTTTGGACTGTGATAGTTAGGCTCCTGACCTCGGTAGAAGAAGATCACTGGCACCCCTGCTGCTGCAAAGGGTGCATGGTCACTACCCCCGTCGGTTTGGAAGGTTGAGATCTTTGGGTCGGCGGCTAGTGCCAACGCTGTCAACGATGACGAACCCCCGACACGAAGCTGCTTATTGACCCCAACCATATCGAAATTCAGCATCGCCTTAAGCCCAGACAGGAACTGGGGCTGAGCTGCCTTCACGAAAGCTTTTGAGCCGTGAAGACCGTCCTCCTCGCCGTCGAAGGCAACGAACCAAGCTTGACGAGCAAGCGGTGTGGCAGACAAATTCCGGGCAATTTGCAGGACGACCGCCGTCCCTGAAGCATTATCGTTTGCACCCGGTGAGCCGACGACTGAGTCATAATGACCACCGAGTAGTACGCTTGGTCTTGTCACGCCCTCAAGATGAGCCACGATGTTGCGCCCAGTGATAAGACCCTGTCTAGTATTCACATTCAGGCTGACCTCAAGTGGTTCACTTGGCCTGCGATGGACGCTAGCGCGTCCCGCTTCGCTAACAAGTAAAGCCTTACCTTGCTCACCGGAGAGCGCTAGTACTGGAATCGGAGTCGCACCACCGAGAGTTCCAGAGAAGTTGCCTGACTCCGTGTTGACGATAATTAAACCCACTGCACCGGCGGTTGCCGCATTCTGAGCCTTTTGGAGAAAGGGTATCTCACCGCGCCGTACAATAGCGATCGCACCTCTAACATTGACAGAGGCGAAATCGGCAGACCGTCCGACATTCGGGACGACAACGAGCGGTGCTTTAAGCTTTGCAGCTAGTGAGCCATTCAATGCCCGTCCGGGGATAGTCATGTCGCCGACGGTGAGGGTAGAGCCTAAATCCTGAAACTTTGAGTAAGTGAAGGTCTGGACTTGAGCCACGTAGCCCGCCTTGCGGTACTCCTCCAGCAGGTAGGTGCTGGCTTGATCCATCACGGGTGTCCCAGCTACCCGTGGGCCGAGGGCGACCAAGGCTTGAACATCGGCGCTAGCACGACCGGGCTGGCTAGGGCTTTGGGCTGGCTGATTAGGCGTAGGTTCTTGAGCTTGTTCACTTGGCGTGGGTTGTTGGGCTTGTACCCCAAGTGAGCCGGGTGAAGTACACCCAGAGAACCCAAGACTGAGAACACTCGCACTTGCAACCAGCAACTTCATCAATAGCTGTAATTGCATCGCATTTTTTTCCTTGATCTCGCCGATTAACTTTCAAATTTCAATTGACTTCTGGCTGACTGTCTGAAAGGGAACCCTGCCACACCAGCCAGCGGTGTAGCAGCATCATCAATAGGGCCAGTGGCAACATCAGAATTGGAATAATTTCCAAACCAGCCCAGTTAGCAAGAAAGCCGACGCCTGTTGGGATGCCGGCGGCTCCCAAACTAGCGACACTGGTGAGAAAGCCGATCGCCGCGGGTACCAAGGGCGTGGCTACCCGTTGGGGTACGAGCAACATTGTGGTGGGAAAAATGGCAGCGAGTGCGAATCCCATTATAGGCAGGCTCAACACCTGATTGGGCAGTAACCACCAACTCAGTAGGCCGACTGTTAGCAAGGTTAACGAGAGGTCAATCAGGCGGACGGTTCCCAGACGTTTGATCACGTATCCCATTCCCATCCGTCCAATCGTCAGTCCCATCCAGTAGGCACTGATGCTGTAGCCTGCTACCATTTCCGGCGTTTTCCGGCTGATGGTCTGGACACTATACGCCCAATTGCCGATCGCTACCTCAGTACCGACATAAACCAGCAACAGCAGACCCGATACCAAGACAGCAGGTGTACACAGGGCAGTACGCAGATTTGCCCTGGCGTCTCCACCCGATACGGTCACCTGCTGAGTCAAGGGCTGGTAATCTATCGCGATCGCCCAAACCATTCCCCCAACTAGCAACCCGACAACGCCCGCAAACACGAGATAGACCATACGCCAAGGCAGATGCATCCCTAACAGGGTTGTTGCGATCGCAGGACCGAGTAATGCCCCCGTGCCATAGAAGCCGTGCAGCATTCCAATGAAGTGGGCGTGACGTGAATTGTTGACGATATAGGTATTGATACCCGCATCAATCAAACCAATTCCCAGCCCCAAGGCTGTACCCGTCACAACCATCACGGCCCAAAGTGGGGCACTAGCGTAAATGATTAGGGCACCTGTCAAGAAAGTGGAGGCAAGCAGTAACATGCGAGCCAACCCGATGTGATTGCTCAGCAGGCTGCTGGTAAAGGCAGCCACAAGATAGCCTGTAATCTGACTGAGAAACAGCAGTGTAACGGTTGCCGGAGTGAGATGGAAGGTTTGCATGATCGAAGGCAGCAGCACACCTAAGCCACCTTCTGCCATGCCGATCGCAATAAAGGCATAAAATGCAAGGATAAGACCCAACCGGGCTGGAGCGCGATCTCTGGTAATTTGTTGACTGCGTTGAGGCATACACCGACTGGCTGGACAGGACACACGGTTCAGTCTTCACAATAGGCTGTGAAACTCCAGTCTGCCATTTGCTTTTGACTGATTGTGGATTTACTACTTAAGTTGGCTCAACCCTGATAAGTCCGCGATCGCATATTCCAAGCCTGCCACTACCCGTGCTAGGCGATCGTAGTTAACTTTGTCGGGGGTATCGTCTGAAGTGTGATAGTAGGGATAACGGAAAGGTGCAGTGTCGGTGATCATTATTCCGGGATAACCCTGCTGCCAGAACGACCACTGATCAGACCAACTCACACCAGTAATTTCGTATGGCAGCGCAGTCCCTTCAGAAGGGAATTTGGTATGACGGCGGAAAGAGGCGATCGCCTCTTTTACCAGTGACCCGGAAGCGAGATTGCCAATGAAGCTGATGAAATTCCCTTGAAGCGGGTAGATAGAGGATAGCTCAGGTAAAGGATATCGCTGGCTACCGATCTGATCAGAATAATACCCAATCGTTTCCAGACTGAGCATGGCAACGACGTTTTCAGAGCGCTGTTTGCATCGAGAAGCATAAACCAAACTCCCCATCCCTTCTGAGAAGAAAAAAGGCGGCTCCTCATTCACAAATTCAACAAACCGTAAGGTTCTAGAAGGCTTTTTCCCTGCAAACAGACGCGCTAGCTCAACAGTGGCAGCAGCGCCAGTGCCGTTGTCGTTTGCACCGGGACTGCCAGATACGGAGTCGTAGTGTCCGCCGACGATGACAATCTCGTCAGGTTTTTGAGTACCGGGGATTTCCACTTCAAGATTGTAGTAGGTCTGGTTGTCAATGGTGTATCCCTGCCGTTGGACTTGATAGCCAGCTTGAGCGAATGAAGCGTCTAGGAAATCAGCCGCCGCCATTAGTTCTTTGTAGTGTAGGAAGTTGCGTTCTCCAATTTCACCAGCCAGCTTTTCTACATCCCGGCGGAGGGAATCCCCTAGCGCCACTTCCTTTGGGGTCAATGGTGGCAACTCTCTTCGGTAGCTTTCTCCAGGCATCTGAATCATAGTGAACCAACCCCAGCTAATGAGAATACCCAGGATGATGAGGAGTACCGTCAACAGGAGTAGGGCGGCTCGAAAAAGTCGTTGCACGCCCAAAGGACGATTTTTGTTGGTGTCCCCCTCATCCACAACTTCTCTTCTCGATTAGGACTCACAAGAGTGGGTATTCAGGTATTTCAGTAGCTTAAAGAATTTGTCTGGCGAAAACTTGGCTCTAGGGTGGGATTTCATAGAGGGGTAACTTCTAATGCTTGAGTGCTACTTCTATTAAGACCAACGACCTGATAATGATAATGGAGATGGCTGATACTAGATTTAGCACCGTTGATTTGAGAAACACTGACAATCGCCACATGGATAATGAACGAACCCTCGCCCCAAAATATTGCGGAACAACTCCTTGCTGATCTCAGGCAAGAGCAACAATTGGTGAATTTGATTATCAAAGGATGTATTGAGAATCGATGGGCACTGGGAGAGGAAGAAACAGAGCTGACTGAAGCGATAGTCTACAATGCATTCGAGGCATATGCTGTCGCAAGAGGGATGCCACTGAAGGAGGCGGAACGGTTTTGTGAACAACATCTAGATGAATTAATTAAGCGTATTCAAGCGATACTTTAGACTGATTCCAGGTTTTCTTGTAGTGCGGCTTCCGCTCAGGAGATAGTAGCAAGAAACCTACGAGGGTGGCGATCGCATAATTATCTCGGTGAGTGACGATGCAAATACGCAAGTCGTTGTGCGTGAATCTCTGTAAGTCGGTTGAACGCTTCTTCTGTGTACCTTGTCGCTTCTCGCTCAATGGCTGACCAGACTAACTTCAGTGCTTTCAAGTCTCGGCAGGCACGAATTAAGGTGCAGCAAGCGGCTACCCATTGCTCTAGCTGACGATAGCTGATGAAGTAGCCGCCCATGCCTTGGATATGCACCCAAAGTATGTGCTTCCACTTTTCCCAACGCCAAACTCGGCTAGGGTCAGTTTTGAGATAGTTGGCGAGTTGTTTGCGGGTGATGACGAAGGTTTCGGGGTTGATGCGGCGGCGCAGAACGTTCATGGCTGTTGTGGAGTACGTTGAGTCTGTGCTGAATCTTGGAAGAACCCCTCCCCTGCATTTGCCCCCTAAATCCCCCAATTCTGGGGGACTTTGAACTCCGGTTCCCCCCAAATTTGGGGGGCTAGGGGGGCGAAATGCAGTGACTTTAACTAAATCAGGAGATGTCTGTAGACGGTAGCCTTAATAAAGGGGATGGAGGAGGTCATTCCGGGGACTTTGGCACGCAGGTTTCTAGCTCATCTGGCATTACGTCAAAAACAATTTCATACGGGACGCTGGGAATCATTTGCTTGAGGATTCGCAGATGTCCTTCCGCATCTACTCGGCGGCGAAAGCGTCCGACGATGAGGGTACGCATATTGGGGAAGGGACGAATGATGCACCAGGGATTGAGCCGTTGTAAGTAGGTCATGTTAGCGAAGCGAGACGCGCTAGCGTCCTGCTGTCCTAATCTGGTTGGCAGGTTGCTTTTTTAGGGCGCTTTGAATGATGGTTTCAAGTGTGTGGCGATCGCGATCGTTGTCTTGTGGGTAAAGTACCCAGGCGCTGATGGGGTCGGGTTGATAGGTCAGCGTGTAGAAGCGATCGGGGGTGACAATGATTTTCCAGACTGGCTGTTTCGGTTGTTTGCGAAGTCGGTAGCCGCGTTTTTTGAGTGCTGCTTTTATGGCAGCAATGTCTGTGGCGACTCGGAGTGCTTCCGTCGCTTTGGATTTTTTCATTGGTAATCTATTAGTAGACACGACAGCGATTGCCCAGCAAGCGCTTGGCGCTCTAGGCAATTGCTTTTTTTGCTTTGACAATAATGACAATTGTCACTATAAGTTTTGCATAAATGATGACAATTAGCAATATTTACGGCGTTATAAGCCTCTGACAGAATCTGAGGCATGGGAAAAGCAGGCAAGGCACTCAGACAGGTGTTGAAAACTTACGGCATTAGCCAAAACCAACTAGCGATCGCAATGGGAATCAACCCCACGAATGTAAGTCGTTGGGTCAGCGAGAGTAGAGATCCTTCGGCGGAGGCGGCAGTTGAGATTAAGCGGGGACTTCAGAAACTCGATCCGGCGGCGGCTGAGGAATTTGTCATGTTCTACATGTATGAGTCAGGCGAGGATGAGGAGTAGGGATAGGGGAAGAAAGTGCGATCGCTCTGCTCCAACCTTATCTCAACTGTTACAGGAGATAGTTATGTAAGATTGACCTATGAACGTTGTGTATCGCTTGCAGGGTGTTGAGTTT
>DATNQF010000076.1:0-6237 GCA_036702855.1 Trichocoleus sp.
CCTCCTCCTAACAACAGCCCTGTTGCTGACCTTCAACTGGGGACTATACATTTACGGAGTCAATACAGAGCGAGTCGTTGAGACAAGTCTGGGCTACTTCATCAACCCCTTGGTAAGCGTATTGCTGGGCTTTTTGTTTCTGAAGGAGCGTTTGACCCGATGGCAACAGATTGCAGTTCTGTTGGCGGTAGTGGGCGTCGCTAACTTCGTCTGGCAATTTGGGGCAGTGCCTTGGATTGCCCTTGGTTTGGCATTCTCCTTTGCGTTCTACGGGCTGTTGCGTAAAATTGTGCCCGTTTCGCCTTTGGTTGGGCTTGCCGTAGAAACCTTGCTGATCACCCCATTTGCGATCGCACTAGTCACCTACTGGACAGCAACAGGAGACAGCCACTTTGGCACGTCTGAAGAGATAACAGCCCTGTTCATTGGGGCTGGAGTCGCAACCTCAATGCCATTGCTTTGGTTTAATAACGCTGCCAAACGTCTACAACTGTCTACGCTGGGCTTTTTTCAATACATTGCCCCTTCAATTCAGTTGATGCTAGGCGTGTTTCTCTACCGCGAACCCTTTACCCTCACTCATGCCATCACCTTTGGCTGCATCTGGTCCGCTCTTCTTATCTATTCCACCACTTCGCTAGGGCTGTGGGCTAGAAAAAGCTGAAATACAGAGCTTGGCAGGTTGGGACTAGGTTGGCTCGGCTAAGTTGCTGTTAACGCTACTACTGCGCTGGATAGTTCAAAACATGATTGGGTAAAGTCACTAACTGCCCGCTAACCCCTTTACTTGCTGAAATGTCGGGCTTGGTTAACGGCTGACAAGGTAGCTCAATGTGGAATTCGGTTCCTTGGCCCAGAGTTGAGTAACACACAAGCCTACCTTGGTGAGCCTGTGTAACAATCTGGTGGCTAATGGATAGCCCCAACCCCGTTCCTTTACCTACGGCTTTTGTCGTGAAGAATGGCTCAAAAATATGAGCCTGAATATCTGAATCAATCCCCGGCCCATTGTCTTTTACGACAATTCTGACCCAGTCGCTTTCAAGACAAATTGCATGAAGGGTCAACGCGGGTGACTCTGTCAGCTTGTTGCTAGCGTAGGCATCCTCTAAAGCATCTACTGCATTAGAAATAAGGTTGATAAATACCTGGTTGAGCTGCCCAATGTTGCACATTACAAGCGGCAGATCCTCATAACTTTGTTGCAGTTCAATCTCGGGACGATTCAGCTGAGCTTTTAAGCGGTGCCGCAGGATCATCAGAGCACCTTGTATTCCTTCTTGAACATCGGTGGGGTGCTGTTTCTCGCCATCTGTCCGCGAGAAGTTTTTGAGCGCAGTGATAATTTCACAAATGCGCCTTGTGCCAACCTTCATCGAAGTCATCAACTTAGGCAGATCTTCTACCAGGTTATCCAGCCTGATTGCTTCGATAGCCTCTTCAATTGCAGCAGGAGGGTGAGGATACTCGCTTTGGTAAAGATGGAGCAACTGCAATAGGTCGTTAGTGTAATCAATGCCGTAGTTGACATTGCCAGCAATAAAGTTGATGGGGTTATTAAGCTCATGGGCAATTCCTGCAACCAAGAGACCTAGGGCCGATATCTTTTCGGAGTGAACCAAATGAGTTTGAGTTTGCTTGAGCCGATTTAGGGTTGCCTGAAGATGTTGTGACTGAGCTTTGAGTTGACTCTGAGACTGTTGCAACGACTGCTCAGCCTGCTGACGAACAGCAATCTCCATCCTTAGCTGAGTGTTAGTAGCTTGAAGATCCGCTGTTCGAGTAATCACTCGCTGTTCTAGTACCTGATTTAGCTCAAGGAGCTGATCTTGAGCATGTTTGCGCTGCTTCATCTCCTGGTTTAACTCTGCCAGTTTGAGCCGGAGTTCAAGCTGACTGATTATCTGCCTGCCTAGGGCCTCTAGGGCTGAGTGCTGCTCTGGTGTTAAACTTCGCGGTTTATAGTCAATTACGCACAATGTGCCTAGTGGATACCCATCGGGAGTAGTCAGTGGAGTACCCGCATAAAAGCGAATGTTGGGTTCAGAAACCACCAATGGGTTGTCTGAAAACCGCTCATCTAGCGCTGCATCAGGCACAACCAAAACTTCGGGTTGGAGAATGGCATGGGCGCAGAACGCAAGCTCACGCGGCGTTTCTTCGGCCTCAATGCCCACCTTCGACTTGAACCACTGGCGATCGCGATCAATCAGGCTAACTAGCGCAATTGGAGTTTGGCAGATATGAGCGGCAATTGCAGTCAGGTCATCGTAAGCCGTTTCCGCCGAGGTATCCAAAATGTTGTAGCTCAGAAGCTTAGTAATCCGCTGCTCTTCATTCTCTGGAAAAGGTGCTGGGATCATGACGGTGCTTGGGGCTAGGATTAGATGACCGTTTACAGGACACAGACAGACTGAGAAGGTGTCTTGCGGCATTGCATTTAGTCTTCCCAACCACTTGACATCGGCACCACTAGTACCGCTTGCTAAATCAAATCATCTGCCTGAGCGTTGAGACTTGGGTGAAGCTACCCGATCCACATTCCTTTTCAAACTCAGCCACAATCCAGTCACTACGCTTGCCCAAGCGTTTGGCGCTTCTTTGCAGGTAGGCCAAATACTCTAGGTGTTGTTGGGGTGTGGGGCGAGGGCCAAACAGCGATCCTCGGTACCAACTTTCCTGAGGCCAACGTCCACAGTGCTCCCAAAAAGCGCGTTCAGCCCATGTGGGAGCATTACCCCGAAGATAGGCGCGGCGACGGTGGCTGTGAAACAGTTCGATCAAGGTAGGAATGTCATTGATTTGGTGGGCTTGCTCAATAGAGTAAATTTCCACCATATCCTCCAAATTCAAGGGTCGTTCGCTGCTCCACTGATGCCCGCAGTCAGGACATTTGGCAATAAAGGCGTAGACAATGCGCCCACATTGAGGGCAGGGTTTCATAGGGGGCGGGTTGCCACTGGAAGAGCCGTCTTTTGCGGTAGGCAGCCGATATTCCTTGATGTCTTCGGGAAAGCCCAGCCGTTCCAAATTGCCCGCTTGGTCAAGAATGATGCCGTACTGTTTTCCAGTTTGCGGCGAGATCCGCATGACTCGGCCAATCTGCTGAAGATGTAGGGCACTTGACTGGGTGGGGCGCAGCAACAGACCTACTTCAACGCTGGGTTCATCGAAGCCAATACTGATGACGTTGCAGGAGGTGAGTACCTTAATTCTCTCCTCTCGCAGGTCGGCATACATGCGCTGGCGATCCTTGATGGGAGTACCACCCTCAACGGTGTCAGAGGGAATACCCGCTTTGCGGAAAGCTTCGGCAACGTGACGGGCATGTTCAATGTCTACACAAAAAGCGATAGTGCGCTTGTCCGGTGTGATCCGTTGCCATTCCCTAACAATTTTGTCGATGAGTTCAGGGCGATCGCACGCATTTTTCAGTCCCGCTTCGTCATAGTCTCCTTGAACGGTTTTTACCTCCTTCAAATTAGCCACACCATCTGGCGGCATGCTGTAGTAACGCATGGGTGCAAGAAAGCCACTTTTTTGAAGCTCACTGGGAACAGGAGATGCCACTAACGTATCCATGTAGTCTCCCAGTTGCTCCTTACCCAGCCTTTCTGGGGTAGCCGTCATCACCAAATGAACTGCATCTGGAAACGTTTTTAGTACAGACTTGCCCACCTGACTAAAGAAAGTAATATGCCCCTCATCGTAGAAAACGACATCGGCAGACCACTTGCGCCACCAACGCCGCTTTCCCATGGTTTGAATGCTAGCGATTTGAATAGGCGCTTCTTGGTTCTCTTCCCAACCCGCTTTTATAAAGCCGCAGTGCAGGCCAAAAGCCTTCATTTTTTCGTAGGTCTGACCAACCAGCACATCTAGATGTACCAGGAACATCAGGCGCTTTCCGGCGGCTTCGGCATGGGCACAGATCTGGCCGCTAATGACGGTCTTTCCGGCTCCAGTGCCAGCGATAATAGCAACTTTCTTATGTCCCTCATTCAGCTTCCGGTACAGGTCATTAATCAGCGCGACTTGATAGGGACGCAGCTTAGGAGGACGGGGGGCAGAAACGGTCATAAGCCTAGGTGGGGATCGCTTGGGAGCAATCATACTACCGCCTTCCGCTTTCTAGGGATCAAACGGCAGGTTTAGGTTGGGTTAGTCTAGAAACCGCTGAAATGAATCACAAAAGAAGGGTTGGCAATCGACAGGCTCTTTGCCTTTCAATCGTAAAATCATTAAAGATAGGTTCTAATCAATATCGCCGACGTTAGCATTGTTGCGATCGCACCTTCTAAATTCCTTGCTGCTCTATGGCTGCCCATAAACCGTATCAACCCTTGCCTTTGCGCCTGCTGCATGGGGGTATCGGGGTGTTTATCCTGCTGGCTTTGATAACAGGCTTTTGGGTTTACAACACCTATGACGGGCGATTGGGGCAAATGCCGTTGCCCTCACTGGGGGATATCCAAGGCATTCACGGAACTTTCGGGCTTTGTTTTCTGCTGATATTTCCTGCGTTTGCGCTGTATAGCTTCCAGGCTGGAAAGCATCGTCTAATTCAGGCGGGTACCTTTTCACGATTAGCAAATTTAGCGAACCCCCAAGGATGGCTGAGCTGGCAGCGAGTTTCTAATACTCTCATGCTGTTGGCTGCAACTGTTGCAGCCGTTTCAGGCCGCCTGATGAAGGAGGCGTGGCTTCCTGCGGGCGAACTGTATCACAAAGCCTACTCTGCTCATTTAGCAGGCTGGGTGCTCATGCTGTTCTCTCTGGTGCTGCATGTCCTTCTGAATTTGAAGGTTGGTGGTTTGCCCCTTGTGGCATCGATGGTAGATCGACAGATACGGGAAAGGGATACCCCACAAATCTGGCTAAAGGACTTGCGCCAGTGGGTTCATAACGTTACAGGGCGGTGAGAAACTATGAAAGCCTATTGGCCTTTGAGAGTGGTTGAAATATTAGTGCTAGGCGGCATCGTTGCCGCGTTTATATTGCCTCTGTTTACCTCCGGGCAGGAAGAGGAGAGCCATCAATCGAGCATGTTCGCTAAGCAACAAGGCAACTCGGCTGACATTTCTGTATAACAAAACAGAACGCTTACCAGAGCACGTTATGCAGACTCGCCGCCTTGGAAATACCGACATCCAAATAACCCCTTTAATATTTGGCACCTGGCAAGCTGGCAAACGAGGGTGGGTAGGCATTGAAGATGAGGCTGTCATTCAGGCAATGCAGACAGCTTTTGAGGCAGGAATTACAACCTTCGATACGGCTGAGATATACGGGGAGGGGTATTCCGAAGAATTGGTAGGAAAGGCTCTGTCGGGTGTGCGCGATCGCATTGTGATCGCAACCAAAGTCTTTCCCACACATCTCAAGGCAGACCAAGTCATTACTGCCTGTGAAAACTCACTGAAACGGCTCCAAACCGACTACATTGACCTCTATCAAATTCACTGGCCCGCAGGGGCGTTTAACAGTGAAGTGGTACCACTTTCTGAAACTATGGGAGCCTTGGTTAGCCTGAAAGAGCAAGGGAAGATACGGGCTATTGGCGTTTCTAACTTCTCTAGGGCACAAATTGAGGAGGCTAAGCAGTATGGTGCCATTGAAAGCCTCCAACCGCCTTACTCCCTCTTTTGGCGGCAGTTGGAAACCGATATTCTGCCCTTTTGTGTTGAGCAAAAGATGACGGTGCTGGCCTACTCTTCGCTAGCCCAAGGCCTGCTAACAGGTAAATTCGGGCCAGATCACACATTTCCCAAAGACGATATTCGTAGCAAAAACAAGCTGTTCCAGGGCGAACTGTACCAAGCCGCTCAGAAGGCTTTGGATCGCCTTCGGCCTATCGCTGAAAAGTATCAAACTACGCTGGGGAACCTGGCCCTAGCCTGGCTCATTGCTCAACCCCAAACTACAGCAATTGTAGGCGCACGGAACTCGGAACAGGCCAGAGAAAATGCAAAAGCCGCTGACATTCATCTTTCTGAAGTTGATATAGCTGAGATTGATACTATCAGTCGCACAGTGACCGATCGGTTGGATGCCGATCCTGTCCTATGGAGTTTTGCAGCTTAGCTCGGCCTCTCAACACCGCTTATAGGAAAACGGGTACCTTGCACAACTAGCAAGGTACCCGCTCAGCGAGATCTCAACTTTCTCAGCACATCCTTAGAAACCGCCGCATTGCTCTACACCCTGGGGAAAACCATTTTCATTCCACTGGGGCGG
>DATNQF010000082.1:0-3412 GCA_036702855.1 Trichocoleus sp.
CCAGTCCCCCAGGGTGCTGATCGTCGATGACAACGCCGACATGCGCCAGTACCTCACCCACATTTTGAGCAAACACGTTCACGTCGAGGCCGCTGCGGACGGAGCAGCCGCTTTGGCCGCCATTCAAGCGCAGGCGCCTGATCTGGTCTTGAGCGATGTCATGATGCCGAGACTCGATGGCTTCGGCCTACTTCAGGCCCTGCGGGCTGACCCACCCACCCGCGAGATTCCTGTGATTCTGCTCTCTGCTCGGGCGGGGGAAGAAGCGATCGCAGAAGGACTAGACGCAGGCGCCGACGACTATCTGATCAAGCCCTTCTCAGCTCAAGAATTGATATCCCGCGTGAATGCCCACCTCCAGATGGCATCCCTGCGTAAGGCAGCCCTGCAAGAAGTTAGAACCACGCTTCGCCAGAAAGATGAGCTGCTGTCGGTCGTTTCCCACGAGCTCAACACGCCCCTAGTCTCTATTCTAGGCTGGGCTCGATTGCTGCGCGCCAATCCTCAAAATTCAGCCATGGTAAGCACCGCCCTGGAGTCGATCGAGCACAGCGCCACGATCCAGGCCAAGCTGGTGCAAGACCTGCTCGATGCGTCTCGCGTGAGCGCAGGCAAATTGCGGGTACATCTGCAGCCGCTTGATTTGGAATCTGTCGTCGAGGCTGCGATCGCAACGGTAACCCAAAGCGCGTTAGAAAAAGGGATTCACCTAACCTGGGCAGAGACCACCACAGCCATTGTGATGGGCGATCTAGAGCGGCTTCAGCAAGTCGTCTGCAACCTCCTCACCAACGCGATTAAATTCACACCCCCGGGGGGACGGGTAGAGGTTCACCTGTCCCTCGTTCCTGGCCACGAGATATTGGCCGGAGGAGAACTAGCCTCTGGGGACGGCAGCCAGCCCATAACCAGCCGCTCTGCCGAAATTTGCATTACCGACACCGGAATTGGCATCTCGCCGGACTTCCTGCCCCATGTGTTCGAACAGTTCCGGCAGGCCGAAGGGAAAACCTCAGCCAAGGGCCTCGGCCTCGGACTTGCGATCGCCCATCACATCATCGAGCTTCACAACGGCACCATTGAAGCCAAAAGCGCAGGAGAAGGACAAGGCACAACCCTGATTGTCCGCCTGCCGCTGCTAATGGCAACTCCCCCTGAGAAATCATCCGTGATCTAACCCCTATCCCCCAATTTCTCGTGACCCAGCCTGTAGCCAATCCAGAATTTGAAGCGCTATTAGACCACCTCAAGCACAAGCAGGGGTGTGACTTAACAGGCTACAAGCGCTCAACGCTAATGCGACGGTTTCAGCACCGAATGCGAAACATCAGAATTGATAATTACCAGAGCTACTTGAAGTACTTGCAGTACCACCCAGAAGAACCCAATTTTCTTCTCAATGACATTCTAATCAACTTCACTGGGTTCTTCCGCGATGGCAATGCTTGGGCTTATCTCGCTGCCGAAATTGTCCCTCAAATCATTGCCAGCAAGAAAGCAGATGAACCTATTCGAATTTGGAGTGCGGGGTGTGCTTCTGGGCAAGAAGTTTATACCCTTCTCATGCTACTGGCAGAGGAGTTAGGAGTTGAATTTTGCCTGCAGCGAATTCAGTGTTATGCCACAGACGTCGATGCAGAGGCTCTCCAGCAGGCGCAAAAAGCTAGTTACAATGCCTTTGAAATTATCAACCTACCTTCCAACTTACTTGAGAAATACTTTGAGAAAGACGGAGAAGCCTACATCTTTCATCAAGAACTTCACCGCTTGATCACTTTTAACCAGCATGACTTAATGAAAGACCCTCCCCTACAGGCAGTTGACTTATTAATATGCCGCAATGTACTCATGTATTTTACCCTGGAAGCACAAGAGTTCATCCTGTCCCATTTTTACGCTGCTTTAAGCAATTTGGGCTTCCTTTTTCTTGGTAGGGCAGAACTGTTAGTTCATCACAGGCAATTTTTTACGCTTTCAAGTCTGCAGCAACGTATTTACACCAAAACTTGAGAGCCTGTTCAAATCCCAAAATACAACCTACGTATAGCATCGGAGAAATTTTGGTTGACAGTGTAGCCGGAGCCGAAAACTCTTTAAAGTATTGTCTGGTGTGACACTTGCTGGTTTTTATTCCAGTTTGCAGAGCAATGGATTTTTGTTGCTGGGCAACGTAGAAAATTTAATCACTGGTCCTCAGCGATCGCTATTCACACCGGCCCATCGACAGAGCAGGATCGCAGGGTCTTTATAAAGGTGCCAGATACCGAACAAAGTAGCTCTTTATTCCCATTGCCGTCGGCTTCGGTGAGAACGCCTGGTTCCAGCAAAAGGCTGATATAGCCCTACGGAATTGAGTTAGGACGCTATTTTAGGAGTAGCCGCTTTCAGGAGTAACTATGGCTGCGCCCTACAGCTACGACTTTCGCCGCAAGGCACTCGATGCCGTTAACCGCGGCGAGCGCAAAAGCCACGTGTGCCGGATGCTCAACATCAGCCGCAATACTCTGAACCTGTGGCTGCAACGAGAGCAACAAACGGGGGACTGCCGAGCGATTACTGCTTTTCAAAAAGGGGCTCGGCACAAAATCACCGATTGGGCTCGCTTTCGAGCCTTTGTCAGACAGCATGGGGATAAAACTCAAGCGCAGATGGCCCAACTGTGGGGTGACAACGTCACTCAGCAGAACATTAGTGATGCTCTGCACAAGTTGGGTTTGAGCCGAAAAAAAGACCTATGGCTACCGTGAACGGGACGAATCGAAGCGTCAGGCGTTTCGAGAGCGGCTTGCCAGTAAAGCACCCCATGAGATCGTTTATGTAGATGAGGCCGGCATCGACAATCGAGAAGAGTACCCTTACGGCTACTGCGAAGTTGGGCAACGCTTCTATGCCTTCAAGTCGGGCAAACGCACCGAGCGTGTCAGTTGGATTGCGGCCCTTAAGGAAGGGACCCTATTTGCTCCAATGACCTATAGGGGTTCTTGTAATCGAGACTTATTTGAGAGTTGGCTAGAGCAATGCCTAGTTCCGCAGTTGCAGCCAGGCGATGTCATCGTCATTGACAATGCGAGTTTCCACCGTTCTCAAGCCATTGAGCAGAGGGTAGCTGAAGCGGGGTGTGAGATTTGGTATCTGCCGCCGTATTCTCCGGACTTGAACGAGATTGAGCATTGGTGGTTTGGGCTCAAGAATTGGATGCGGCAACGATGGGACGAATTTGACAGCTTTCGTGATTGCGTTGATGCTGCCTTCAAATACTGTCCTAACGTCTCGCCGTAGCGCTATATCAGCCTCGCAGAGAACATGACAGCCCGCTGCTAGTCCAACGCTAAAAATAAGCTGTAGAGGGCAAGTCCATAGAATCGCCCTCTACGTTTGGCCTAAAACAGCCCTATCTGAACTGCCTGACTGG
>DATNQF010000097.1:0-17008 GCA_036702855.1 Trichocoleus sp.
GGACGACATTTGACGATGTTGCAGATGTACACATCTTTTTCACTGTCGAGCCGCACCGCTTCTAGAATTTTTTCGAGCAGTTGACCTGAGCGACCAACGAAGGGAAGACCCTGCTCATCCTCTTGCTCCCCCGGACCCTCACCCACAATCATAATGTGAGCGCCTGGGTTGCCCCGACTGACGACAGCATGGGTACGAGTCTGCCCCAAATCGCACCGATAGCAGCGGCGGCAGTGTTCGCCCAGCGCCTCTAGCGTGTCGTAGGTGCCAGGGACAATGGGAATGGTTGCGGTGTCAGGAATGCGATCGTAATCGACTTTAGAGGGCGCAGCGGTCGGAGCCGCTTCCTCCATATCAAATAAACTAAACTGCTCTTCGGCCATTTCCTCAGGCGGGACGGGGTTAGCTGCATGGGTGATTATAGAGGTAAATCCTCACTGATCGCAGCTTTCCTCAGGTTAATCCCCTTGATAGACAGTGGTGGTAGGCAGCGAGGGTTTGGTGTGCGATCGCATCCCAGCCATAGTTCTCCAGCGCAAAGGTTCGAGCGTTGGCACCTCGGGCTTGCCGCTCAGACGCATTGCTCAACGCAATTTTTAGCTTTTCGGCCAAGCTTGCCACCGTCAAGTCACAGATCCAGCCCGAGCCGCTCTGCTCAATGTCTTGCCAGATATACACCCCTTGCGAAATGACAACGGGCAGCTCTGCCATCATTGCCTCGGCAACAGCAATACCAAAATTTTCGTAGTAAGAGGGCAAAACGAATAGGTCAGCCGTTTTTAGGAGAGCCACTTTGGTTTCTCCAGTGATAAAGCCTGTGATTGTAGTGTGGGCTTTAAGTGGGGAGTGAAGAATGCGATCGCACACGGTCTGCTCATACGCTGGATCTTGAGGATTCGCTCCTGCCAGAATCAGGTGAAACGGAATCCCTGCCTGGGCCAGCTGTTCTAACGCTGGCAGCAACAGGTCCAGCCCTTTTTTAGGATCGAGGCGAGAAAGATAGAGAATGCGGGGTTTATCTTGGGGAATGCCAAACTGCTTGCACACTTCCTTAGCAGCCGCTTCTGAAATAGCAGGCGGCGGGTTCACCCCCAGCGGAATTACTAAGTCTTGAGTTTTAGCCCCAAACCGATGAGAAATCGCTGCTTCTTGCGAGCTGGTGAAGTGGAGGGCAGCCGATCCAGCAATATTAGGCCGCTCCAACAACCCACCATAGAGCCGCTTGAACTGACGTTTCTTCCTGAGATCAGCTGGATCGAGAGTTCCTAAGGGACGCAGAATGTAGGGCAATCCGCGCCAACGAGCAACCGTGGCTGCTGCCGTGCTCACGGGGGAAAACAGGGCATGAATGTGAGCAATGTCGTAGTGCTGGGCGTGCTGTGCCAGCCATGTCAGCAAACCGAGAGAAAACTTGTAGCGGCGAAAGGGAGAGCAGCGGAAGTAACGAACGGTGTAGCCGTCTTCTAGCAGAGGCTGGTTGAGCGGCACATCTAGAGGTAGCTGTCCGGTATCACCATTGCTGTTGGTAGTCAGGACCGTAACCTCGGCCCCTGCTTTGACCAACCCCGCCGACAACCCCCGCACCATCTGACTCGGCCCTCCGTAGACCAAAGAGATAGAGGGAACTATCTGGAGCACTCGCAGGGGTTTCATGGCCTGACTCCAAGTTCTTGATAGAACGCCAGCAGTTGCTTAGCAAGTGCTCTATTTGTGTAATGGGTCATGGCTCGCTCGTAGCCCTTTTGGGCTAACGCTGCTTGGGTTTCAGGCTGATCCAGAAGTGTTTGGAGGCAAGTCGCTAAGGCCTCAGAGTTGCCTTCTGGAAAAACCAAGCCCGCCTCCCGGATCACGTGAGGAATTTCACCAGAGTCAGAGCCAACCACAGGCACCCGACAGGCCATCGCCTCGATCAGCACATGCCCAAACTGTTCCTTCCATCCCGCAGAAGTCAGGGTTTTGAACTGGTATGTTGTCTCTGAGGGCAACACTAGCGTATTCATCAGATTGATGTAGTGCGGCACAGCATCGTGGGGCACGCTTTCGATCAACTGGATGCGATCGCATATTCCCGCCTCCTTTGCCTGCTGCTCCAAACGCTCTCGCAAAGGCCCCCGTCCCAACAGCAAACATTTCCAACGCCGGGGATGGTCCTTTAGCTGGCGCAAGGCTTGCCACAGCGTCAGCAGTCCCTTTTCTTCAACGAATCGTCCAACAAATCCAATGACAAAGTCCTCTGGGTGTAGCCCAAGTTGAGCTGCTAACTGGGGTTGGGGCTGCGGTTGAAACCGGGTCTCATCCACACCCAGTTGGGGCATGACTCGAATTGGTCCCTGATATCCCCGTTGTCGAAGGATGTCTGCGCCATCTTGGTTTCCAGCCACAATGCCGTGGGTCTGCCGCAGGTTGTAAGTCTCTAACAATGAGACCGGGAACTTCAGGTGATAGGGCAAGTTCCACCAGGTAAAAAGGACGTTCTTGGCATTTAAGCCCAACACCCGATTGAGCGTGATGGTTTGGGCATAGGCCAAGGACTTCGCTCCTTGCTCTACCTGGATGACCTGAGGACGCACCCTTTTCAGCAAAGAAACCAGGTCAGGTCCAAAGCAGAGCAACCCTTGGTTGTTTTCGCTCAGGTTGCCCACCGGAACAATTCTGAAGCGACCTTCTTCACGCAGCTCTGGCTCGATAATCCGGTTTTGCACACCTCCGGGCCGCCATCGCTTGGGCACGACAACCGTGACCTCCATATCAGGCGTCACTTGGGCCAGTGCCCGCAGTTTTTCACAGTTGAGATCGACAATGTAGGTGTGGCTGACAACGAGCACGCGCATGGTTGATCGTCCCTGGTTTCTGCCCTAGTTTGCCTTACCTTGCCAGCTGTTGTCGTCCTTATCAACCCAAAAACAACTTGAGCGTCACCCGTGTTCGATATCCTTTAGCCGCGATATCCCTCAACTGCGGGCGGCTTGAAGTTGCGATCGCAACCCCTCCAAATCGTCCAACAACGCCGACTGAGCCAGCTCAGACTGCTCACCAGACTGTAGCCACTTAATCTGCACCGTGCCATTTTCAGCCTCGGCATCCCCCAAAACCAAACAAGCAGCCGCCCCACTACGATCGGCTCGTTTGAACTGTTTGCCAAACGCTGCCGCACTTAAATCTAGCTCGACTGCAAGACCTGCGTGGCGCAGTTTTTGAGCCAACAACAGCCCATTGGCTTCAGCCTTTTCACCCCTAGATACAACGTAGAGATCAACTGTTGCAGGCTGGGGTTTATACAGGTTTTCCAACAGCAGCGTCAGCCGCTCTAGACCAATTGCCCAACCAACCGCCGGAGTTTCAGGTCCGCCCAATTCCTTGACCAAGCCATCGTAGCGACCACCACCGCAGACCGTTGCTTGAGCCCCTAAATCGGTAGATTGAATTTCAAAAGCTGTGTGAGTGTAATAATCCAAGCCCCGAACGAGACGGGGGTTAATCTGGAAGGCAAGGCCAAGATCGCTCAACTGCTGCTGCACAGCGTCAAAGTGTCGCCGCGAGTCATCCCCTAAATAGTCCAAAATGCTGGGCGCACCCTCTGCAATAGCTTGGGTCTTCTCGTCCTTGCTGTCTAAGATTCTCAGTGGGTTACGGCTGAGGCGATCTTGCGAGTCCTTATCAAGCTGGTCTTTATAGGGCGTGAGGTAATTGACCAACGCCTCTCGATAGTTGGCCCGATCTTCCGGATTGCCCACAGAGTTAAGGTAGAAAGTCAGATTTCGCAGCCCTAAGGTTTGCAGCAGATCGGTCGCCAAGGCCAGCACTTCGACATCGGCACGGGGGTCGCGGCTGCCCAACACCTCTACGCCAATTTGGTGAAACTGGCGCTGCCGTCCCTTCTGAGGCCGTTCATAGCGAAACATAGGTCCGGTGTACCAGAGCCGTTGCACCCCACCCTGGGCATAAAGACTTTGCTGAATAAAGGCTCGCACAACGCCAGCCGTCCCTTCGGGGCGCAGCGTGATGGAGCGATCGCTGCGATCTTTGAAGGTGTACATCTCCTTGCCCACCACATCGGTCGCCTCACCAATACCCCGTTCAAACAGAGCCGTCTGCTCGAAAATGGGAGTGCGAATTTCTCGGTAAGCAGCCCGATGAAAGATTTCCCGCGCAGCCGCTTCTACCCGCTGCCAGGTACTAATATCAGCAACCTTAATTTCTTGCCCTACATGTTGAGTTTTGGGCAGGATATCTTCGGTACCAGTGAGAGATTGGAGCGTCTCCATGAATGCAGTTATGACGTGAGCAGGGCTTTTGATCTTAGCGACAAACGGGAACAGGTGCATACGCTCTTCCCAAACACCTTAGGTGGCAAGCGCAAGCAGTCTGTCAGTCACACTTTCACGATTTCGGGACGTAACGCTCAGGTCAAGGGGTTCGCTTCATTAGGACCAGGATTGGGCAGCGCACAGCAGTTCACCTCGTCGATGCAGACTTTGCCCCATTGCAAGGCCCAGCGTACCAACGCAACACGATTTCCAGTTGCGGTCTTCGTAAGAATATTGCTGATGTGGTTATCCACTGTACGCTTACTAATCTCTAGCTTTTCCGAGATCTCCTGGTTGGTCAGTCCGGCAGCGACCAGTTCAACAATTTGCAATTCTCGCTCCGACAACGTGCCGTTAACATTCACTTGAGGAGTCTCAGGGGTCGTCATAGTCGGTTCCTCGGTATCACTTGTGTATATATGCTTAGCCCGTAGTTTAAATATACGCGGTTATTCAGTTTCCCGCTGGTTCACCTGGTCTTGGCGGAACAACCTTTTCAGGGATTTGGAGCGCGCTACGATCGCAAGCAGCAACGTCAGTTTTTGGTGCCTATGACTTGGCTCTCGTCTTTGAGATGGAGAAGTACCCACCTATTTAATCATTTACTAGAGAATTTTCGGGGCTGGCAAGGGCTAGATAGCCAGCTTCTCCAGAATTTAACTTTACGGAGAGCGATTTTGTGGGGGGTAAAGAGTGGATTCGCCCTTGTGCTTGGCCTCTTTATTCTGTGTGCTTGGCCCTTTTCCAGTTGGGCTGCCGAGGATGCTGGCGTAGGAATCGCTGCCGAAGCAACCCCAACGTCCCCCATCAAACCTCAACCTGATGCTGGGGATATTCCTTCAGAAACCGTTAGTAAGTTTGTACAGGCCTATCTGGCTGTAGTAGACCTCATTTCCCAACGGGAGACAGACTTGCAGCGGGTGGAGACGGAAACAGAATCCATTCAGCTTCAAGAAAGAATTCAAGCGGAGGCCTTTCAGTTAATTGAACGAGCTGGTATTACTCAACAGGAATACTGGCAGCTTCTGGGGCTAGCTAATACTGATCCTGATTTTCGAGAGCGGGTACTTGCTCAAGTTGAGGAAACAAACTTGTAAAAAAACACATACCCTATACAGAATCTATCCGGAACAGTCGCTTTCGTTTGCAAATAATATTCAGTAGTTCCCCATTTAAGAGGCTTCGCTACGAACACCACTTCTGATTTCACCAGACTTCCGATCCCCAGCATGGCTCAACCCAATCCCCAAGAGATTCAAGCCCTTAGCCAATCCCTGCGCCGAATTGATACTGGTCTCATGAAAGGCGGCGATAAAAAGACCGGGCAGCGCGTTTGGTATCAGGGCGGCGAACCCTACTTTGATATCGTTCTAGAAACCGCTTGTCAGGATATTAGTGCACCGTTCCCAAACTGCATTAACTGGTGCCAGTTTACCCTGCGTGGCCAAGTGTTGCTCTGGCGGCGCGAACCTGCAGGGCTTCAAACAGGGGAAACTGAGGAATTAGATGCGCCGCCTATGGTAAATTTCTACGCCGCCAGCAAGACCATTCGTAATGAGGCAAGTCTGAATCGGGACTTTGTCAATTTAGCGACGGCGATCCTGAAATCTCGAACAGATGATCCGCTGCTGCTTGAAATGGGAAGAATTTTAGCGGGCAATCTTGAGCAGACAAACGGATGCGGGATGGGATGACAGGCTCAGAAGCAAGCCCATCATCCCATTCACTAGCGATTACCGCATCTCAGACAGCACTTTCCCCATTGCCTCTAGCAGCGTATCCACATTTTCTGGACGACTGTTATAACCCATCAGACCGATCCGCCAGACCTTGCCTGCCAGATCGCCCAAGCCGCCCCCTACTTCGATGTTGTAGTCGTTGAGCAGGGTGCGTCCCACTGCTTTAGCGTCAACACCTTCGGGTACCCGTACAGTGGTCAGGGTCGGCAGCCGGAACTCTTGCTCAACATGGCAGGCCAACCCCAGATCGGCTAACCCGTCCCAGAGCTTTTCGGCGGTTTGCTGATGGCGCTGCCAGCGAGCTTCTAGTCCTTCTTCAGCCAGCAGACGCAGGGCCTCGCGAATCGCATAGGTCATGTTAACTGGAGCCGTGTGGTGGTAAACCCGATCAGAGCCCCAATACTTTTTCAATAGCGACGCATCCAAATACCAGTTGGCGACTTTGGTTTTGCGGCCTTCTAACTTTGCGATCGCACGCTCATTCATCGTGAAGGGAGACATTCCGGGCGGGCAACTTAGCCCTTTCTGGCTACAGCTATAGGCCAAATCCACCTTCCAGGCATCTAGGAAAATCGGGACTCCCCCCAGGCTGGTCACGGTATCTACAATCAGCAGACAGTCAAACTCGCGGCACAGATCACCCACGCCTTCTAGGGGCTGACGTACTCCAGTTGAGGTCTCAGCGTGAACTAACGCCAGCACTTGAGGCCGATGGGCTTCCATAGCACTGCGCAGTTCTGCCAGGGTAAACGCTTCTCCCCAAGGCTTGTTAATCGTTCGCACATCGGCTCCATAGCGTCCGGCCATATCTACCAGCCGATGGCCGAAGTAACCCTTAACACCCACTAGCACCACATCGCCCGGTTCAACCACATTGGCCAGGGTTGCTTCCATTGCCGCTGACCCAGTGCCCGGAACGGGGTAAGTCATTTGATTGTCTGTCTGCCAAGCGTAACGCAACAGCTCCTGTACTTCATTCATCAGCCCTAGGTAAGCCGGGTCAAGGTGACCGATGGGCTGGCGATCCATCGCCGTAACAACCGTAGGGTGGGCATTAGAGGGGCCTGGACCAAGCAACAGGCGCTCTGGCACCGCTAAAGGCGAGAGCTGCTGGCGATGCGCCTCGCTGACTGCTGGCTGGGATACAGAAATAGCTGTTGTCATGGCTGAAAATAAAAACCGTATGTCAGAGTGTCTCCCTATTCTCTAACGCCACGAACGTCGCCGCACCCGTTGCCCTCAAGCTTCTTTACGAGATTGTGGCAAGACCAGGGCTTAGCTTGCTTGGCCTGACTTTTGGGGCAACCAGACAATAAAAACGGTCCCTGGCCCAATTGGAGCCTTTTGGGTCTCTGGCACTAGTCCACTCAAATTAGCTGGGCTGATCAGGTTAAGCTCACCTCCCATGTCTTGAACGAGGTCGTGTGCGATCGCAAGTCCCAGACCCGTTCCCGGAATGTCGCCTACTGCCTGCACGCCCCGGTAATGCCGCTCAAAAATGTGTGCCTGATCGGCCTGAGGAATGCCGGGTCCTGTGTCTCCTACCGCAATTCCCTGGTAGGTCTTTCCAGCCTCTTCCCGAAATAACCCAGCCTGAACCCAAACTTGGGCTCCAAAGGGCGAATACTTCAGAGCGTTGTCTATCAGGTTACTCACGACCTCACGCAAAGCACCCCGATCGGCCCACACAGGCGGTAAATCTGCCGGAATTTCAGCCGACACCTGGATCTGCTTTTCCTGCGCCACCGCATCGGCAGAAATCAGCAGCGGCCTAAGAACCTCAGCAATCTGCACCGATTCTGAAACCAGCACAGCGCCTAAATGAGTCACCTGGGATGCCCCTAGGTCAGAATCGGAAGAATCTTGCGATCGCGCAGCCAGCAGGGGTTGCGATCGCTGGTCAGCCGCAGGTAGTGCCAGTACGGCGGGAGAGGGTGGCTGATCGCCCTCCTGCAAATCCGCATCTCCTACGGCAACCGCCTCATCAAAATGCTGAATTAAGTCTTGTAGCCGCTCACTCTCCCGCACAATACCTTCCGCAATCGGCTGGTTAGCATCCTCCGACTGCATCCGTTTCAGCAGAAGTTTGCCAAAGGTCCGCAGAGCCGTTAGCGGGTTACGAAACTGATGCAGCAAGTCATGCATCGTCTCCGACTGATGACTCTGGGTAAGTTGCTTCTGGTGGAGCCGCTGCTCAAACCACTGCCCTCGCTGGTCCAACACCCGAGCCAAAGTCAGCGTATGGGCAACCTGTTCTGCCTGCTGGCGATCCTCCCGCTGCCAGGGCTGCCCCTCCCGAGTGCTAACCAATACCCCCAACACAAGCCCTTCATGAGCCAAAGGCAGCACCATCTGATGCTCAGACCCAAGGTGATGACCGTTTAACCAACTCGCTGGAGGAACAACACCAGACTTATTAGCAACAGGAAAGGCAGATTCCGGGGCAGATTCAGCAGTGAAGGCAGCATCTGCTGCCTCCACCCTAGATCGAGACTGAGAGTTCCCTCCCTCCGGTAACAGACCCACTGAAGCTACCGCAGGCCAGTCTACCGAAGCCCAGTCTGCTGAAAGCTCAGGGTATACCACAATGGGAATCAGGGTTGGGCTTGGATGGCCAACAGACCGCTCGGCCAAGTAAATCGCTGTCGAGGTTGCACCCAGCGCCTGTGCCAGCAAACAAACCTGAGACTGGCAAAGGTCAATAAATTCGGGGCTGGCTGGCAAGATCATGGGCAGCGGCAGACTAGGTACAAACCAGAGAAATATAAACTTTTATAAAATCTTTAATGATTTTGTTCAGGAATAGCCTCTCCAAAATACCCCTAAAGCCAGTAGATGCAAGGGGTCCATACTCCTTTAGCAAGATTTTTAAGAGAAGTTGAAATTCTTATTTTGACCCGATATACTTCTCTGGGTTCATAAAATTTGTAACTACCACTACATCTAAACAACGATCTGTGTAGCACCACGAGAGGAGGTAGGCGGTTTGGCAAGGAGACGCAAGCGTAAAAGTCGTCGTCGGTTGGAGGGTCGCCGCATTCTAGAGGCTGTCCCTCAGTATAGTATTGAGAGCGGCAATGAAAAACCGGTAACTGCCGCGCGGAACTTCATTCAAAATGAAGGGATTGCGCCCCCGGCGCTGCTCTTAGTAAAGCGCAACGAGCACACAACTGACCGTTACTTTTGGGCAGAAAAGGGGCTGTTTGGGGCGCAATACGTTGAAGAGAATCACTTTCTTTTCCCTAGCCTGCGGGTTCTGATGTGCGAAGGAGAAGAAGAGGATCTACCTGCTGTAGGTAGTTCCAGTCGATAAAGCAACGAACTAGTTGTATCTCAAACGAGTTGGGCGGCACTTTCTACAAACAAAGAAAGTGCCGCCCACTTTTGTACGCATATTGTGAGATTTATCTTGGCAACGCCTGTCTGAGGGCAATTAACTCATCCCGGTGAGCGACAATTTTAATCGCACTGTTTGAATGGGTGCCCTCTGCTGTCTGAGTCGATTCCTCTTGAGGGGTGACACTCATTAGAACTTGCTCCTCCCGGCCAGCCCGCCGCCAGTAGAAAAGACCCGCACCAGGAGCCACTAGCAGCAGGCCCGCAAAACCCTTGGCATAGTCCGGAAAGAGAATGGCTAGTACCAAAGCCAAACAGCCAAAACCAATGGCTGCCATCAGAGAAAGAAAAACGGCTAGAAACGGACTAGGGCGCACGAACCCAGTGAAGGTAACTTGCTGAGTCTGAGAATCCACCTCAGTTACCCGGTAAGCCCGCTGCTCAAAATAGGTCTGTAGAGCCTTTTGCAGTGTCTCTGGGCTTTCGGCTAAAGTCAGTTCTAAGGTTTCAGTCCGATCTTTAGTAGACGCCCGGATAAAGAAAAACAACCCCACCATCATGAGCAGGGTTAGGAAAAACGTTGAGGATAGAACAGTATTGGTCACCCGGAATGGCTACCTTTGTAAAGTACATTTCTTAGGGTAGCGTTCTAGCCTGCCCAACCCTACCTTCCAATGTCAGGCATTGTCGGGCGTTGCTGAATAACGGCAGTGTGCTGTAGAGGTAAGCAAGACGCTCACACGCTTTGGCAGGAGACCCATAGACTGGTGCGAGCATCTCACTGGTTTTAAGGAGAGGCTAAGACGCGGTCAACCTCAAACAGGGCTGACCGACTGCGTTTTCCCATGTAACGGTTCCAAAGTTCAGCCAGCTCCTCCGCTTGCATCCGCCAATCAGGATTAAGCCGATACATCCGCCGGGGCCGTCCTCGCCCTTCTACTTTCTTCCAGTAGCCGTCAATGGCTTTTTCATCCTCTAGGAACTTAAGAGCTCCATAGAGAACCGTGTCGGATAAGCGGTAATCTGCGTACTTGTCGGCTAGAACCTGAATCAACTCAGTGCCATAGGAGTCGCGTTGCAGAAGCACAGCCAACACATAGCAAACAGCCAGTTCTTTGTTCAAATAGATCGGAGGTGGATCCTCGAAGAACTGATAAATATCCTCAAATTTCATAGGATTACTCCAAGTATTTGGTGCTGTGCTTCGCTGATCAAAATCACCGCTCAAGCAGGCTACTTTGGTGCCTACGTGATTTCAGCGTGTAATAAACGCTAACGTTCCTCCTTCTTTTCCCTTGGCCTCAGATCGATACCTGATAGCTACCGGTTAAAGTCAGGAAAGTAGGAACAAAAGCGACAGATAAGCCACATTAATCTAAGAAAATGGCAAAACTGAAGGTTAAGCCTGAATGGGTGAGTTAATTCTAAACACATCCGTTCCCTTTAGCGGATAACCGGGCTCAGATGGTAACTATCTGCAAATTTTTTTAGACTTTATTAAATTTCTGCCGCCGTAGAGAATTCCTGTATATTAGCCAACAAACGCTTAAAACCTCTCCTGCTCAGGTGTTGGGACTCCTGCTGTAGGTCTACTCGTTTGAAACAGAATGTTACCGTCGCGCACGGCCATTAGTTCAATGCGAATGGGTCCGATCGCAAAAATAGGATTAGCAGCGATTGCCTGAATCTCCAGTGGTCGATCATCGGCTTTCACTTTCTCCAGAAAAGCCAGCAACGTTTCAGTGCGATTGTCGGCAATTTGCACAGCATCTCCAACGATGCCATCTTGTCTAGCTCTAAACTGAGTGGCGGCTATCAAAAGGTTCAAACGCTCTACTAGCTCACGGTCAGTAACACCTGCTGTTTCCAAAGACGTGCTGGCCAGCCGTTCTCCCACTTCGTAGACAAGTCGGTTGGGAGCTGCATCAAAAAAGACTTGCACACAGGGAGCTTGCTCTTGTAGAACACAGGGCTCACCGATGACGTAATTGGCTGCCGACAAAATCCGGATGACATACTCTTGTCCATCACTGATTTGAGCAATGATCTGCTCGACTTCCCGGTTCTCAATCAAAATAATTTGGTGGTCGGGAGCGGTACCCGGTGCGATCCGTTGCAGGGCTGTGCGGTTCGTTTCGTAGAGCAGTCGAGTAATTACCTGACGAGCCTCATTCGGGTTACTGACTTTAATCAGCCCGCTGACTAATTCCTGATTGCGTCCTAGGGCAATGTTGCCCCGAAAGAGTCCCTCATATTGACGCTCTAAAGTAGCGATTTGCTGGCTTAGAAATGCTTGTTGAGTTTCGAGTTGGGCCAGTCTTTGCTCTCCTTGGGCGATGGCTTGATTTCGCTCAGTAATTGCTCGGTTTCGATCTGCGATCGCAACATCACGCGCCCTAGTCGCTTGGTTCCGTGCTGCAATGTCCTGATCTCGCTGCCTCCGTAGGCTTTGCCGCTCGGTCTGAAGCCGCTCTATTTCAGAGCGGAGTCCCGTAGCTTGCTGGGAAACCAACGTGAGCTGATCGCGCGTTTGCTGAAGCTGAGCCTGAGTTGCCTGCTGCTGCTTTAGAGCCGCTTCTCGGGATCGGTTAATCTCCTGTAGCCGCTGTCGCGCCCGCTCTCGCTCTTTGGTTGAAGAAGCCAGTTCTTGCTTGACCTCATCACGCTCGGTTTTAGCAGCGGCCAGTTCATCTTGGGTGCTACTTAAATCAGCTTGAATTTCTCCCAGTTCAAAGACCCCTTTGCGCAGCTGACTGCTGACAGCAAACAAAATTGCCAAGGTCGAGGTCGAAATAATACTGCCAGTTGCAATACTAACGAGAGTCGCGGTCTGACGGGGTCTGAGATTAAACAGACTAAGACGGGCTTTGCCAACCCGTGTCCCAATGCGATCGCCAAGGGTGGCAATTACACCCCCCAGCAGCAGAACCGCCACAATCAGAATGTAGCCGGAGACCATGCAACCGCCCCATGCAGTTCAGATACACTCTACTGCATGGCTCTCACCCTAGGTGAACTGCTGGCTGAGATTGACCGGATCATGCACGGTAATTTTCTTCTTATGGATCGCGATCATGCCTTCCTGACGCAAATCGCCCAGCAGTCGGGTAACAGTGACGCGCGTGGATCCGATAGCCTCAGCGATGGCTTGATGGGATAGCTTTAGGTCGATGGTGATGCCTTCTTGGCTAGGAACCCCAAAGTCCCGGCATAGGATTAGCAGGAAGCTGACCAAACGAGATCCCATGTCTCGATGGGCTAGCGTTTCAATCATCATCTCCGTTTGCAAAATACGTGAGGAAAGTCCTCGGAGCATCAGCAACGCCAACTCTGGGTTTTCCTCCAAAGTTTGTTCGACCTGCTCAATGGGCACTGAAAGCAGCTCAACCGGGGTAAAGGCAACTGCGTGGTAGAAGCGATCGGACCGATTGCCTGTAATCAGAGAAAGAACTCCAAAGACGCTATTCTCACGCAGCAGGGCTACAGTAATTTCTTCCCCCGCTTCATAGACCCGAGACAGCTTAACGGCTCCTTTTACTAAGAAGTAAACCCGCTCAGCCGGATCTCCTGGGAAAAAGATAGTCTTTCCACGCTCGTATGATTCCACTACCGGTGGAAATGCTCCACCCGAGAGCTGGCGGAATACATTGGCAAGTGGCCTGTCTTGAGTCACTACCATAAAAACTCGCTACAACTGCCCATAGACCGAATTTTGTCAGAACACAAAAGTGAATTCCTGAAAACCCGTAGTCAAAACGACAGATTTTACAACCTTAACTATGCTCTTACGCATTGCATCCGAAGCTTACGAGAAGCTAAATGCAAGCGTTCTATGACTTTAGAACACTTAACCTCAACTGTTATTTCTCCGTTTGTATAACAAATCACTTTATCGCCCCAATCTCTCAAGCTGAGAGCAAGTTTTTTCAACATTGCCTACCTCGTTTTGGAACTGCTTGGAGGAAAGCATTTCCATCCTCTCTTGGCTTTTTCCTATTCTCAAGGGTTTCAGGGAATTTGAAAGACTGAAAAACTTAAACCCGACAAAATAAGTCGGGTTTGTTTGATCTGGTTTGTGCTGCGTGTTACTATTCGCGAAGCTTTGATACAACTTCTGCTTTTGTCTTTGTTTTTTGAGTAACGGCGGTAGATCCATGACCCAGGCGATTGAAAAACTGATTTCCTCCGGCCAAACCTTTACGGCTCTGAAGTGTAAAGAGTGTGGTGAAAAATACGAGTTGGGTGCAAAGCACGTCTGTGAAGATGTGTGCTTTGGTCCCCTTGAAGTGGTCTACGACTACGACGAAATCCGTCGCCGGGTTACTCGCGAAACAATTCAAGCAGGTCCGAACTCGATCTGGCGCTACCGCGACTTTTTGCCTGTCGCTTCCGACAATCCCATTGATGTGGGAACAGGCATGACCCCGCTGGTACAAGCTAACCGCCTAGCCCGTCGGCTGGGTTTGAAGAAACTCTTTATTAAAAACGACGCAGTTAACATGCCCACCTTGAGCTTCAAGGATCGGGTGGTGTCTGTAGCTCTGACTCGGGCTCGCGAACTGGGCTTTTCTACCGTATCCTGCGCCAGCACCGGCAACCTAGCTAATTCGACGGCTGCGATCGCAGCTCACGCAGGACTCGACTGCTGCGTTTTCATTCCCTCGGATCTGGAAGCCGGCAAAGTACTGGGCACCTTGATTTATGCCCCCACCGTGATGGCCGTTCACGGCAACTATGACCAGGTCAACCGCCTCTGCTCTGAAGTGGCAAACACCCACGGATGGGGCTTCGTCAACATCAACCTGCGCCCCTACTACTCTGAAGGCTCTAAGACCTTGGGATATGAGGTAGCTGAACAACTCGGTTGGCAACTGCCTGACCATATCGTTGCGCCGTTGGCCTCCGGCTCGCTCTTTACCAAGATCTACAAGGGCTTCCAAGAGTTTGTAAACGTGGGTCTGGTGGAAGATAAGGCCGTTCGCTTTAGCGGTGCTCAGGCCGAAGGGTGCTCTCCCATTGCCCAGGCTTACCGCGAGGGCCGCGACTTTATTTCTCCAGTGAAGCCCAACACCATCGCCAAGTCGATTGCTATTGGCAACCCTGCTGACGGTGTTTATGCGCTGGAAATTGCGCGTAAGACCAACGGCAACATTGAGTCTGTCACCGACGCCGAAGTGATTGACGGCATCAAGCTACTGGCAGAAACCGAAGGTATCTTCACCGAGACCGCTGGTGGCACGACCGTAGCCGTGCTCAAGAAGCTGGTAGAAGCGGGCAAGATCGACCCTGAGGAAACCACTGTGGTCTACATCACCGGCAACGGCCTCAAGACCCAGGAAGCGGTTAATGGCTACATCGGTGAGCCCTTGACCATTGAACCCAAGCTCGACAGCTTTGAGCGGGCTCTAGAGCGGGCTCGCACCCTTGATCGCCTGGAATGGCAGCAAGTTTTGGTTTAACTAAAAACAGTTAAATCGCTCTAGCCTCGTCGGGATAAACCATGGTTTGTCCCGACAGGCAATCCTCCTGTCTCATTTGATTTCGTGTACCTAAAAGACTGCAATGGCCGTTAAAGTTCTGATCCCAACTCCCCTGCAAAAATTCACCAACAATCAGGCTGCTCTTGATTGCGATGGTGGCACCATTGTTGAACTGCTCGATACCCTAGAGCAAAATTGCCCAGGCATTAAGGCCCGTCTGTGCGACGATCAGGGCGAGTTGCGTCGCTTCGTCAACTTCTACGTCAACAGCGAGGATATCCGCTTTCTAGACGGCAAGGAAACGTCTTTGAAGGATGGCGATGAAGTTAGTATTGTGCCTGCTGTTGCGGGTGGCTAATCGCTAGCAGCAAACAGATATTAGCTATCAGTTACCAATCTATATAGGGATTCACAATTGGTAGCTAGCAAAGTGTAGACGATTTCGTCTGCGTGCGTCGTGACTGCCCAAGAGCGGTGGTTTAGCGTATCAAAGCTGATTAGATGCATCTGGCAATGCCAGATGCATTTTTTTGATCAAAAGGGATAACCGCTACCTACAGGCTGATCGCTAAATGAGCATTTTGGAGGAGGTAAAAAGTGCATTTGCTCTTTACCTTTAAGGGAGAAATCTTTCGGTGGCGGCCCCTGGCAAGGCTGGCAATAGACACTTGTGAATAGTTTTAATAATTGTCATCCCGTCACAAAGTTTTGATTTGCTTCACTCATTGGAGATATTGTCATGGGTTTTCTAGGTAAGTTATTCGGTAGGAAGGAAGAGGAAAAAGCAGCGGCAGCACCTCGTGTTGCAGTACAGTCAGTTGCTCAACAGAAGTCAATTCCTCCCGAGAAAGTAGGGCTAGACGGTGAGTTTGACGAGAGTGGCTTGGCTAAGCGCGTAGCCAAGGCATTGGATGACGCTAACGTTTCAGACACCGTAGGTCTGTGGGTTGCCCAGCAAGGTAGCACTGTTGTTCTGAAGTACAACCCCGATGCTGAGAGCATTTTGGAGCAGGCTAAGCAGATTGCCAGCCGGGTTGAAGGCGCTGATGCTGTAACCGCACAACCCAACAGCTAGAGACACTTACTAGGGTCTGAGAAGAGAGGGCGCAGCTAGGCTGTGCCCTCTCTTCTTGGCGTAATCCCTCCGTTGTTTCTGAATTTTGGGGAAGGCTGACCGCTATGCTGAAAGAGTGCGATCGCACCAGCGCAAACTGGTCAACTCGTACTCGATTAGACCTCGCTTAACAAGCACCTATGGCCAGTTTCCAAACCCAGCCTCAGCCTCAGGAACCCATCTGGCGTTTAGTTTTTCGGCTTTTGCGGTGGGACAAGCCCACTGGGCGACTCATTCTTATGGTGCCAGCGCTGTGGGCCGTGTTCTTGGCAGCACAGGGAATGCCACCTTGGCCACTTGTGGGTGTAATTATTCTGGGCAGCCTGACCACCAGTGCTGCTGGGTGCGTCGTTAATGATCTTTGGGATCGCAACATTGACCCACAGGTGCAACGCACCCGTAATCGACCTTTGGCCTCCAGAGCTTTGTCGGTTCAGGTGGGGCTGGTGGTCTTTGCAGTGTCTCTGGTCTGTGCTTATGGACTCTCGCTCTATCTCAATACTCTGAGCTTTGTACTCTGCTTTCTAGCAGTTCCTGTGATTGTGTTGTATCCCTTGGCTAAGCGGGCATTTCCAGTGCCGCAGTTGGTGCTGGCAATTGCTTGGGGGTTTGCAGTGCTCATTCCTTGGGCAGCGGTGACCGGAAAGCTCGATCTGCCTGCCTGGATTCTTTGGTTGGCTGTCGTGCTCTGGACGTTGGGCTTTGATACGGTCTACGCCATCCCTGATCGTGAATTCGATGCGCGGCTGGGCATTAACTCTAGTGCCTTATTCTTTGGCAACAATACACCCCAAGCTGTTGGTTTGTTTTACCTGGGTACCTGGTTGATGCTAGTGTGGCTGGGCTTGGTACTAGCCTTGGCATGGCCTTATTGGGTTGGGCTTGCGATCGCATTTATGCTCTGGGCTAGGCAAACCTATTTGCTCAGCCAGTACAACCCACCGCTCAAGCTCTACGGTCAGGTCTTCCGCCAAAATGTTGTACTCGGTTTTGTTCTCCTAGTAGGCATGATTTTCGGTAGCCTGCTTTAAT
>DATNQF010000114.1:0-6188 GCA_036702855.1 Trichocoleus sp.
TGTTTTCGGGAAGTCGGGTTGATGAGCAAGCATTTGGCTTGGGCATTTTCGGTGAGCCTGGTAGGAACAGTGGCAATGGTGGGTCCAGCCTGGGGCAATTCTTCTCTACGGGTGGTCTATCCTCCCAACAACCACGAAACGACATCTGACCGGATCTTTTTCATCGGCTCGGGTGCCCCCGACCAACCTGTGCGCATTAACAGCCAGGTTATTGAGCAGCGCAGCCCCACTGGCAACTTTGCGCCGACCCTGCCCCTCAAACCAGGGGAAAATGTGTTCACTTTGACTCAGGGCAATGAAACGATCACGCTGAAAATTACTCGCGTATCGGGTGAACCCCAGTTACCACAGGGAACCTCTTTTGCAGAGGGTTCACTGCTACCCGCTGTGAATATTGCTCGTCAGCCAGGGGAGTTGATTTGTTTAGGTGCGATCGCACCCCCCAACGCACAGGTCACCGCCTCTCTCGCAAATCAAACCTTTCCGCTCCAACCGCAAACGACCCTCACCCTCCCGCCTAACTCTGCTGTTCTCACCAATCAAAACAGTCCAGTGACTGTCAGTGGCCCTACCCGCTACGAGGGCTGCTTCACAGCTCAAAAAGAGGGTGATCTGGGCACTCCCAGTTACCGCCTAACGCTAGACGGCCAAACCATTACACAGAACGCTTCTGGAACTATACAAATTCTCTCCTCTGCTCAGTTTGAAGTGGCTGAAGTAACCGCTGAAGCTGGCACTGCCCGAACCGGACCCAGCACCGATTATTCCCGCATCACCCCCCTACCCAAGGGAACCCGTGCGGTCGTCACAGGCCGAGAAGGCGACTGGCTACGGCTCGACTACGGCGGTTGGATTCGTGCTTCAGAAACCCGCGTTTTCCCTAGTACAGCCCCACCCCGCAGCATTATTCGCAGCGTTACTTCCCGCCAAGTCGAAGACTGGACAGAGGTGCTGTTTCCGTTGCAGGTGCCCGTCCCCGTCAGCCTTGAACAGACCGCTGACACGCTAACGCTGACGCTTCACAACACGACACCCCAGACCGACACGATCTTTTTCAATCAAGACCCAGCGGTGGCACGTCTGGACTGGCGACCCATCCTGCCAGATAAAGCTGAGTACACTTTCCACTTCCGCAGTGATCAACAGTGGGGCTACAAGCTGCGCTACGAGGGTACTACGCTGATTCTGTCGTTGAAACATCCTCCAACAACGGGTGCAACTAGCCGCTTGCCACTCCAAGGCACTACCATTTTGCTGGATGCAGGTCACGGTGGCCCTGAGGATAGTGGGTCTGTAGGGCCAACGGGTTATCCCGAAAAGGATGTGGCCCTGACGGTTTCAGAGCTTCTCCGGGACAACCTCAGGGCGCGAGGAGCCCAGGTCATCATGACCCGCGAAGGGGACGTAGACATTGGTCCCAATGAGCGGGCTGCTCAGATTAACCGCGACGAACCCACCCTTGCCCTCAGCGTGCACTACAATGCCCTGCCCGATAATGGGGATGCTCTTAATACGGCTGGAGTGGGCACTTTCTGGTATAACGCTCAATCTCATGATTTGGCCGTGTTCTTGCACGATTACCTGGTTAACACCTTGGATCGCCCTTCCTACGGGGTCTTTTGGAATAATCTGGCGCTAACCCGCCCTCATGTAGCACCTTCCGTGTTGCTGGAGTTGGGCTTTATGATCAACCCCAACGAGTTTGAATGGATTGCCGATCCACAAGCACAGCAACAGTTGGCAGACACCTTAGCCGATGGGATTCAGCAATGGATCAATCAGAAAACTCAATCCTAAGTTCAGCCAATCCGGTATTTGCTCTGCCAAAGTTTTGCGATCGCAGTCTCCTGCAACGGGCCATGACCCACAAGTCGTATGCCAATGAGCAGGGACTGGTGGGCGACAATGAGCGCATGGAGTTCCTGGGCGATGCGATCCTCACGTTTATTTGTGGAGAGCTATTGTATCGGCTGTTCCCTGACAAGCCTGAAGGCGAGCTGACTCAGCTGCGGGCCTCACTGGTCGATCGCACTCAGCTAGCAGTATTTGCGATCTCACTTCAACTGAACCAAAAGCTCCGCCTGGGCAAAGGGGTTGAAAACAGCGGCGGACGAACGAACCCCCGTTTGCTCAGCAGTGCTTTTGAAGCGCTAGTAGGGGCTTACTTTATTGATCAAGGTTCAGAAGTCGAGGTTGTGAAGAAGTACGTAGAACCTCTTTTTCGGTGGGCGCTAGAGCAGCGAGGAGCAACCAGCGACACCATTAATTACAAAAGTCGTTTTCAGGAATGGGCTTTGGCTCAAGTTGGGAAAGTCCCTGAATACGTCATTGTTGAAGAGTCAGGCCCCGATCACGCTAAGAAGTTTGTCTCTGAAGTGCGCGTGCAGGGTGAATTCTACGGACGAGGAAAGGGGCATAAGAAACAGGAAGCTGAGAAGCAAGCAGCCCGCTCAGCCCTAGAAGCACTTGGCATTTTAGGCCCAGGACAAGCTTCCAAGTCATTTTGAGAATTGCCAGACATTGACACTGATCAGCAAATGTCTTGAACTACTCACATTTACGGGGCCAGCGCTCCGTACTTTGACAGACAAAACAAAATCTGTGGGCACGTTAAGCACAACCACCAAGGTCCAATTCATTTTTTACTGAGGAACCTCCGCAAAATCCTCAGGGTTTGGCTGGCTGGTTCAGGGAGAAATCCGTAGGAGAGCGCTAGTCTTCCCCTAAACAAGTCTTAGATGATTTCACAGTAGAAGTTCTTTTCGTCACCAATAGCCAGGAACCGCAGTCTGTATGGGTGCCAAAACAATTCGAGTGCTGCTAGTGGAAGATGCCGAGGAAGATTATCTTTTCACACGCCAACTTCTGACGAAGCGCCCAAATTCAAACTATCAAGTTGATTGGGCCAATACGTACGATGCCGCTGTTGCTGCTATGGCCCATCCTCAGCACGACGTTTACTTGCTAGACGACCACTTGAGTCAGCAGACTGGGTTCGAGACGGTGCGGGTTATTAATAGTAGAGTGCCCACTATTCTGCTTATGGAAACGTGCGATCGCACCCCTAACCCAATCCCGGCAAGGCTTGGTATTTCGGGCTTTTTACCCAAGGCTAATCTCACTACAGAGACCCTAGCGCATACAATTCACACTGCAATTCGGCAGAAGCAAGTCGAGTGTTTGTTTCGGGAGCATGCAGACATTCTTGAACCCCTCATTGAACAGCGCACCATTCAACTCCAGCAGCACAATGCAGAATTAATGGCATTACTGAACGAGTTGCGTGAAGCCTTGGCTCAAGAACAAAACCTCAATGCAACGAAGTCTCAGTTGATCACCACACTGGCTCACGAGTTCCGCACGCCGCTCTCCGTGATTAATGGGACAGCAGCACTGATGAGCATGCAACAGTCAAGTGCATTTGCGCCTTCGAGTGAAGTCCAACGCATTACTCAAAATGTAAAGCGAATCACAGGCATGATCGACAACGCCTTGGCGCTAGTGCGGATTGACTCAGGCTTTACCTACTTTGACCCAGCGCCAACCCATCTGGATAGCCTTTGTGCCGAATTGATTGATACTTGGATGCCCATCGGTAGCCCCCATCATCTGCGCTTTGTGACGCGGGGAGAGGCGACTGAGATTGAAGTCGATGACTTTCTACTCAAAATTCTTCTCAAAAATCTAATTGAAAATGCCGTTCAATACTCTCCCGAAGGCGGCGCTATCGCTCTAGGTTTGTTTTATGACTCTGATAGGGCTGTGCTGTGTCTGCGAGATGAGGGCATTGGCATTCCAAAGGCAGAGATTGAACGGGTGTGCGATCGCTTCTACCGGGCTACCAATGCCAGCGAAATTCCGGGTATCTCTGGTGCTGGGCTCGGTCTAGCGGTTGCCAAGACCATTGTTGCAATGCACCACGGCACCTTAACAATAGACAGTGTTGTGCAAAAGGGAACAACAGTAACTATCCATTTGCCCTTGAAACAGGAGGAGAGAGGAAAAAACAGAGAGGCCTGATTTTCAGAGAGCCATGCCCCTTCTGACCTTCTCCCTATCAACTTTTCCGCTTTAGCCAAATTCCTTTGATTCCGGCTGCTTGGGCACCTTCAAAATCTTCCCGGTAGCTATCGCCGACGTGCCAGGCGTCTTTGGCGGCGCATTGGTGCTTTTGCAGAGCAGTGGCGAAAATCAGCGGATCGGGTTTGGCAGCACCGACCTCGGTAGAGATAGTTACTGATTGAAAAAAGTCTGCCAGACCCAGCACTTCTAGAACTGTGTAGAGGCGGGAGTCAAAGTTTGACAGCACCCCCAGTTGGATGCCCTTAGAGCGCCACCGCTCTAGGGAATTTAGCGTATCCGCGTAGACAAACCAGGGATCAGCCGTGGCGAAGTGGGCATAGAGCTTGGCGAAGAAATCCTCAAAGTTACTAAACTGCGGCAACGCACCCACTTCGTCGAAGGTTTGCCGTGCGATCGCTTCCCACCACAGGTATTCCTGGTGAGGAACATCGGTAGGCTCACAGTCAGGAAATGCCATCGGGGTTGCAGCTTTGAAAGCCCCCAAAAAGGCTGCGTTTACCGCAGTGGCATCACAGTCTACCCCAAAATTTTGAGCAAAGTTGGCATACACTTCCCCCACAGTGCCACGCACATCAAACAGCGTGCCGACTGCATCGAGAAAAATGACCTGAGGCTGAGTCATAAGCCCTGAACCTATTGCCTATACCGAGAGAATATCGCGCAGTGGTTTGCTAATCCAGTTCAACCCTACACGAATTTGGTGATCGAGGGTTGGCATCCGATAAAGGTAAGCCAGACGACGGGCGACATGAGCCCATTCGCCCTCTAGCTCAATGCCTAACCCCGTTAGGGTGGCCTTATCGGTACCCAAGGTCATCATTTCGCCCAGATGTTGATACCGGAAGGGCAGCAACGGTCGCTCCGTCAGAGAGGCCCAAATATTCCAACCCACATAATCAGCCTGCTGCATGGCAGCTTGAGCCGAAGCAGGCACCTGCTGCCCTTCCACATCTCGCGCTTCCGCAAGATCGCCCAGAGCGTAAACTTCAGAACGTCCCACTGTTTGTAAGGTAGGTTCGACAAGAATGCGGTTGCGATCGCTCCGGGGCAACGGTAGTGCCTCCACTGCTGGGTTCACCTTAACCCCAACCGTCCACAACACTAGATCGACAGGAATAATGTCGGCTTGGTCGCGAAACTTGAGAGTTAAGGTATCTGCCGTTACGGCCTCAACGGTGGTTTCGAGATCCAACCAAACGCCCAGATCAGACAGTGCTTGCTGGGCCACTTGGCGGTTGTGCTCTGGCGAAGTCCGCAAAATTTCCGTAGACTGCTCTACTAGCCGCAGCCGTCCCCGCTCTCCCAACCGTTCTGCCAACTTGCAGGCCAGTTCTACCCCGCTGTAGCCACCGCCGATTACAGCCACCCGAATTTTCTCGGCATCGCTGGCTTCTAAAATTCGGAGCCGTTCGCGTAGGCGGTTGGCATCACCCAAGGTGCGAAAGCCCAAGGCATGTTCAGCCACACCCGGTACCCAATCCATCGGGGTTTCTCCCCCTAAGGCCAGCACCAGCGCATCATAAGGCTGAAGCATTCCATCGCCCAGCGTGACCTGGCGTCCCTCTAGATCAATCGACTTCACGCTAGCTTGGTGAAACCGAATGCCCGTGTTGGCCAGCAGTTCTTCGTAAGAAGGTGCAACTTCCCAGGTTTGCAGCTCCCCCGTCACCAGTTCGTAAAGCAGCGGCGAGAAGAGAAAGCGGTCTTGATGATCGACCAGCACAATCTCAGGTAGCTCGGTCTTAGACCAGGGCAGTTTGCTCAACCGCAAAGCGGTGTAGAGACCACCAAAGCCACCACCCAGAATACAAATGCGCTTACGGGGCTCAGTCATGGGAAAGGGGGTGAAGGGATACCAGCGTACTGTCTATAGGATAAGCAAAAGTTCAGGCATGAGGGGCGACCAAACGCCGTTTGCTCCCTACTTGCCACGATAGCGAGGATCACTCCAGGCACTTCCCACCCCTTTAATGATGCCGCGTCCGATTAGGCCTAGCCCCCGACCCACTAGGTCTGTCAGCACATAGACTAGGCCGCTACCGAGAAAAGAGAGAGTAGCCCGCAGGCGGGGTGCGATCGCATCTCGAGCTTCAATCGCCAGGGTG
>DATNQF010000136.1:0-3352 GCA_036702855.1 Trichocoleus sp.
ACCAGAAGCTCATGTTGGTGGAATTGTTGGTCCACTTGAACTAGGCACGATTCATCCAGAACTTGCTCAATATCTGACGACCACTCAGCCTGGTCAACTTGAGTACCCTTTACCAGTACAAAACTGGTGGCTTATTGTAAGACTAGAGAAATTGTTTCCAGCGCGGCTAGACACTGTGATGCGCCAGCGACTATTACAAGAGCTATTTGACCAGTGGCTTTCTGAGAAACTCAATTCATATTCCGTCGCATCGCGATGCAATTAATATCTAGCTTTCTTCAAGCTAGTGAGGTACAGATTGAGGACTGCAGCAGTTTAGCTGAAGCGATCGGTGCCGACAAAGGCGGGATTGGGGGCAGGAGGTAGTGGTCTAGATCTGTGATGCCTTCACTGCAATCCACGCCGCCAATGGCTACTGTAAGCTTGATCCTACCCGTGGGGTTGTCCTGGGGGCTGCGAAGAATCTCGTCGATCGCACTGGCAATTTATCAAAAGACAACTGAAAGGAGAACGATTTGTGAGTTTGGAGCAGTTACGAGAACGATTAAAGCAAGTACTAGGGTCTGCTTTAAAACTATAGCCACATCATGATAGAGGCTATAGTCAGCATGGCAAGGTAGTTTTCAGCTTTCTTCTCATAGCGGGTGGCAATGCGACGGAATTGCTTCAGACGATTGAAACACCGTTCAACTCGGTTTCTCTGGCGGTATAGGGCCTTGTCAAACTTCCCTCGGTGGCGCTCGTTATCCTTACGAGGAATGGGGATGCGAATACCCCTTCGGCGTAAATAGCGTCGAATCTTGCCGCTACTGTAACCCTTGTCTCCACTCACCCGCTTGGGACGCAGACGAGGTCGCCCTGACCCACCCCGTTTGACTGCCCCTTGTTCCATCAGTTGTTCAAACACAATTGCTTCATGGCGTTCACCCCCTGTGAGCAAGAAGGTAATCGGCAGTCCATTGCCATCACAACGCAGATGAATTTTGGTACTGAATCCGCCTTGAGAGCGTCCTAATGCCTCTCGTTGCTGAACTTGCTCGAGATCTGATAACGGACTCTCTGGGTCTAGATCCCCCTTTTAGCCCCGGCGGCATGTTGGTGGGCACGGATGACACTACCATCGACAAAATGGATATCCCAGTTGAGCTTGCCTTCGTGATCCGCTTGTTGTTGCAATTGCGCAAGAAACCGCGACCATACTCCCGTTTGACGCCAACGGTAAAAGCGTCCGGCCACCGTTTGCCACGGTCCATAGCGTTCGGGTAAATCCCGCCACGGTGCTCCAGTGCGATCAATCCACAAGATGCCATTGATCGTGGTTCGATGGTCCTGGTTAGGGCGTCCGACCAAGGGCTTTTGCGGGGGTAAGAGCGGTTTCAATTTCTCCCATTGAGCATTGGTTAAGTCGCCACGACGATAGGAGGGAAGAATCATAGTCAGACTCTGAATGCGCCAACTCTGGACTACCAAAGGATCTCAAAGGGTTTTAAAACACGCCCTAGTACTACAGTTGTAGATCGGCTAGAATAGAGATACAACAGGAGATACAAGTATTTTTTGTGACGCTTTCATATCAATCTATTCTGGCAACAACTGCGACTCCAATTTCAACTGACGATGTCGAGCGATGGGCAGATGAGTTTGAACATTTAAACCAACGGTTGGCTCCTTACTTCAAACGCATCGAAACCAAACAGCATGCCCAGGATTATTTGCAAGGCTTGCTCAGTTCAGTGGAACGCAAAAATGGTTGGCAGATTGCCGAGCAAGTTGGAGATGCTAATCCCTATGCAATTCAGCATCTATTGGGTCGCTCGGTGTGGGATGCCAGCTTGGTACGGGATGAGTTGAGGAATTATGTTGTCGAACACCTGGGACATAGCGCAGCGGTAGTCGTCATTGATGAAACTGGATTTCTAAAGAAGGGCAACCAATCGGTGGGTGTCCAACGGCAGTATAGTGGAACCGCTGGACGAATTGAGAATTGTCAGATTGGGGTGTTTCTCAGTTATGCCACTCCAAGCGGCTACACGTTCCTAGATCGAGACCTGTACCTCCCCAAGAGTTGGACTGACCAGCCCAAGCGATGTCAGCAGGTTGGAGTACCCGAGAGCGTTCAATTTGCAACGAAGCCTCAATTGGCTCGTCAAATGTTGGAGCGCTTATTTAAGGCTCGAGTGCCTCATGCTTGGGTGAGCGGGGATGAAGTGTATGGCAGTGACCGACGCTTGCGATTGTGGCTAGAGGAACAGGGTGAAGCGTATGTGCTGGCTGTTTCCGTCAAAGAGCCTCTATGGATTAGCTACCAGCAATATCGTGCAGATGAGGTGGCAGCAAACTTAACCACTAATGATTGGGTCAGACTCAGTTGTGGGGATGGCACAAAAGGTCCTAGGATTTACGAATGGGCACGGGTTCGGTTTAATTGCCCAACTGCGCCTGAGTGGCAACGGTGGTTATTGGTCAGACGAAGTTTGAGCGACCCGATTGAGTGCGCCTATTATGTGGTCTTTGCGCCTGCCTCAACGACCCTGGAAGAGATAGTAAGCGTAGCGGGTACTCGATGGACCATTGAAACGGGCTTTGAAACTGCCAAAGGAGAAGTTGGCTTAGACCACTATGAAGTGCGCTCTTGGCAGGGTTGGTATCGTCACATTACCCTGACTCTGGTGGCTCATGCGTTCTTAACCGTTGCTCGTGCTCAAAGTGATCAGCAAGGGGCAAAAAAGGGGGATTTGAGCATCTCAATACCTCCTCCAATCAGCGATTTCCAGTGCAAACGCAGCTTGAACTCACTCTGAGTATGCCAGAAGTTCGTCGGGTATTATGGGCACTGTTATGGACTTGGACACCCAGCGTCACTTACATTTTGAACTGGTCCATTTGGCGGCGGATTCATCAAGCAATTGCAAGGTTTCACCACTATAAGCGGCGGTGTTCTTCAACGGCGATGAATCTACAACTGTAGTACTAGGGTATTGATTGCTTCCTGTACTGTATCCAAATTGGCTGTACTGGGCTGCTGCCAAGTGTCGTAAAGAATCCCTGCGTTGTTCACCAAAATATCTAATCGCCCAAACTCCTGCTCCACTTGAGCTGCAAGCCGAGTAATACTTTCAAAATCTGTGACATCTAGCTGGCGTGGCAGAACCTGTAAACCTTCGTCTGTCAGTTTCGCTGCTGCCATTTCGCCTTTTTGCAGATCTCGCGAACCCAGAATGACTGTCATACCTTTGTGAGCAAGCTGGCGCACCACTTCTAGCCCAATCCCCCGATTTGCTCCCGTGACAATGGCACAACTGGTTGCGGATTTCGTGTAGAAGCTGATCTGGAATCTTGAGCAACAAGGTCA
>DATNQF010000137.1:0-9921 GCA_036702855.1 Trichocoleus sp.
CATGCAATTTGCGTAGCCCAGAGCACGTCCCTGGATACAGCCGAATTAGCGCTGGATCAACGTTATAAGGCACGTTCTCAATTAGGGTGCCGTCTTTGTCGAGGAATACAGCTTTATGCATGAGAAGGCAGAAGGAGAGAAAGGCAAAAGGCAGGAGGAAAGGCAGAAGGGAGGAAAGCAGATCCTAGGAGAGGTAGGGGTGGGTTCTTCCGCAAGCGTCAGAGCTGTAGGCTGGGCACAGGCTGACAACCCTTTGCCCATCTCCTACGCTGTGAGAAGGCATAGAATCCACCCCCCTCGCGGGCACCCCTCCAGGGAGGGGATGGGGATGGTTTCGCCTTCTCCTAACGCCTCTCTCGTTACTTCTCTAAGGCCAAGAAGTCTCCTTCATGGGCAGCACCATAATTTCGGAGATGACTGTCTCTTTGGGCTGCATCAGGAGGTACTTAATCGTCTCAGCCACGTTAGCGGGATCTTGCAGAGTGGTTAGGTCAATGTCGGGGAAGCGCTCGGTGAGGAAGGGCGTACGCATTCCGCCTGCAATCACTGAGGTCACCTTGATGTTGTGGAGACGACCTTCAACGTGGAGCGCCTGAGAAAAGCCGAGCAAGCCCCATTTGCTGGCATGGTAGACGGAGGCGTTGGCCCAGGCTCGTTTAGCAGCAGTGGAGACAATGTTGATAATCTGACCGCTGCCCTGTTCACGCATGTGGGGGAAGACGGCTTTGGACATATAGAAGGGGCCGTTTAGGTTTACACCCATGACCCGCTGCCAGTCCTGAACGTCCAATTCTTCGACGGACAGAGTTACGTCAATACCCGCGTTATTGATCAGCACATCGACTTTGCCGTAGTGGTCAAGCACCTGCTCTACAAACTGGGTGCTTTGATCGGGATTGCTGACATCGAGAGGCAGTGCGATCGCATCTCCCTCTGCATTTTGAATTTCCTGCACGACCTTTTCGGCTAGGGCTGGCTGCACATCGGCTACAACCACTTTCAGGCCCGCTTCGGCCAAGCAGCGACAGGTAGCTTCGCCCAAACCTCGGGCACCGCCTGTTACGATAGCAACCTTGTCGGCTAGGGGCTGATCAGCAGTTGATTTCTTCGGTAGCGTTTGCATTGATCCGTTCTCCTAACAGTTAAAAACTTGTTGTTCGTTGGGTTTGCTCCCACCCCTCGCGCTTGGATGGGAATTTCTCTTGCGGTCCAAAATCTGTGTGTGGCCCAAGGATAGGCACTGCCCGTCCCTTTCCCTCTAGGAAATGCCGCCCGTTCCGCTCAAGACTGGAGACAGTCCCACCTGGGTCGAGGATGGCTGAGGACAATCGCCTCGCAGCAAGTCCTCCTCAATCCATTCGCAAAGCAAATGCAGAATGAGCAGATGCACCTCCTGCACGCGCTGGGTTTCGCGGGCAGGAACGCACAGGGGAATGTCTACCAACGCCTTGAGATCACCGCCACTGCCGCCCAGGAGGGCAATGGAGCTGAGGTTGCGGGTTTTGGCAGCTTGCACGGCCTCGATCACGTTGGGTGATCGGCCGCTAGTGCTCATAACCAGCAACACATCTCCCGGCTGACCAAAGGTGTGGACTTGGCGAGCAAAAATATCGCTATAGCCAACATCGTTGGCCCAGGCCGTGAGCAGGGCGGTGTCTGCTGTGAGAGCAATCACGGGCAGTCCGGCTCGGTGGGGAGAGCAAAAGCGCCCCACCAGTTCAGCTGCAAAGTGCTGGGAATCGGCAGCGCTGCCGCCATTGCCACAGACCAACACCTTGCCACCCCGGTTAAAGCACTGGCTGATCAGTTGAGCCGCTGCCAGGATGTCGCTGCTCAGCATCCGTTGAGACTGTTGCAGCGCAGTAATGGCAGACTCAAACCGCTCCTCCATGCGGGACTGGTCATCATCCCGACCCAGGCTAACCCGCTGTGGCTCTAGCGAGAGGACATCTTCGTAGAGAGCTGCGATCGCACTCGTTACCTTGGGCCAAGTAAACTGACTCGCTACATGGCGAATTGCCTGTCGCCCAAACAAATTCAGCATGGCCGGATTGCGGTAGAGAAAGGCCAGCCGATCTGCCAACGCTTCCGGTTCATTAGGCGCAATCAAGTAGCCTGTTTCACCGTCCTGTACCGTGAACTTGATGCCACCGACATTAGAGCCAATCACGGGTGTCCCGCAGGCCATCGACTCTAGCGGGGTAATGCCAAAGGGTTCGTACCAGGGCGTGGTGACGAAGATATCGGCGGCGCTGTAGTAGTACTTCAGCACGTCGCGTCCCCGCTGGCCCACGAAGGTGATGCGATCGCACATCTCCAGGTCTGTAGCTAAGCTCTGAAGCCTGCCGATTTCGGGGGTCAACGCTGGATCGGGATCAGGTGCTTCGCCGCCAACTACTAACAAGTGAGCGGGCAAGTCATGCTGCTGGTTCAAGGCCGCCACACCCCGAATGGCGTTGTCCACACCTTTACGCGGCACCATTCGCCCCAATTGCAAGACAATCCGTTCCTCTTGGGGCAGTCCCAGCGTGGCGCGGGCTTTGTCTTTGGGAATGGGCCAAAATTCTGCCGCATCAACGCCGCAGGGAATGATACGAATCTTGGTTGGGTCAGCTTTATAAAGGTGAATCAGGTCGTCGCGATCCTGTGGACACTCGGCAATGATGCAGTTGGCCTCTTGCACCACCTGATCTTCGACCGTGAAGCGCGCGTCGGGGAAGCCATCGGCCTGTCCCTGGTGAAGCCGCCGCACCCGTCCCAAGGCGTGAAAGGTAACGACAAAGGGAACTCCGGTCTGCTGCTTAATCTGACTGGCAACCAGGGCCGACATCCAGAAGTTGGCGTGGATCAGGTCGTAGAAATGCACTCCCTTAAAGGAACCGTTGAGCTTCAACCGCTCCTCTCGCATAAAGGCCAAGACGAAATCGGTAAACTCGCCCATGAACGGCAACAGGTTTTCCTTTGGGATCGGGTAAGCAGGACCCACCGGAACATGAACGATGCGAACGCCGTTGTGCCAAGTGACAATGTCGGGAACATCGGTGCGATCGCGTCGGGTAAAGACGTCCACGCTGTAGCCAATCGCAGCTAGATGCTTAGCCACCTGACCCACGTACACATTCTGACCACCGCTGTCGGTGCCGCCAAAGATACCCAAAGGCGATGCATGTTCACTAATGAGGGCAATCCGTTTGGTCATGGCTGTTTTACTAGGGTTAGCCCAGAGGGTGGATGGATACTGGGAAAGACTGAGAACGTATTAGGGTGCATTAAGACGAAAAGCCTTTCGCCCCTACTAAACTGGCGGTTTGATTAAGGGAAATAGCCTTAGCAAAGGCAGCTTCCCAGTCCCGCACGAAACGCTGAATGTTGAAACGCTCTTGAGCTTTGCGCTGGACTCCTGTGCTGAGGCTGTGAGCTAGGTCAGGATCATCAATCAAGCCCTTCATGTGTTGCACCAACGTTTGCAAGTTGGTGTCGATAAAGCCTGATACACCGTTCTCGATGACAGTAGAAAGCTCGGTAGTCGCAAGCCCGACAATCGGCAGGCCAATCGTCATGGCTTCGCACAGTGCTAGTCCCAAGCTGGTGTAGCGAATGGGATGGAAGAAAAAGCGGTATTTTGCCATGAAAGCAGGTAGGTCGTCATGGGAAACTTCGCCTAATCCGCCCAATGTCTCCGATCCCATGCCCACCAGATCCAGCGGGACTTCTTTCCGGAGGCATTCAAAGACATCAAGACCCAAGCGACGACCGCGCGATCGCAACCCATTCACCACCACAATGCCTTTAGGAATTTCCCCGGTGTAAGTCACTTCAGGTGGCACGATCACGCCATGATCAACGACGCAAGTGGGTGTTCTGCCGTTGTCCCACATCAGTTGGTTAAAGGCTGTGACATGCACCAGCAGCAAGGTTGGGTCGTCCACGACGTGCTGCGTATCGGTGGGGTGTTCACGGGGCGGGTCGTGTTCCAGAAATAGACGCGGTAGTTGGCGTTGTTCGGGTGAGAGGATTTCGTATTGGTCTTGCAAGTAGTTGCGACGCGACTGGAAAAGAATGCAGTCAAAGGACAAGTTGGGTACGTCTTCCGCTGATACCTCATGCACGTTATTGCCCCAGTCAAATCCCGGCAACTTGCCGCCATAGCCCTCCGGCTTGCCTGGTTTAACAGGCACGTAGAAATCGTGGGGGGCCTGAGTTAGGTAGTAGAGGTAGCTGCCGTGGATGTGCCAGGTGAAAATTTTCAGGCGCTTCATGGGGTAATGAGTGGTGAGGGGTATGAGAGGTCGAGGCGAAGCATTCGCCAGGTTTGTCTAATGCTTTTTGATTGATTTGTGCGCGATGCTTTTGATTCTGTGTGCAAAGGCTCGCCCTTCTAGGCCGCATTCGACGATACTCGCCCACCAAAGAAGGGGAATCCTGCTGATTTCAATAAATGCAGGTGAGGATTGACTGCTTCCCCGTCGTCCGGGGGGAGATACCAGTGGGAGAGCAGCCGACCCCCAAACTCCAGCGATTGCCCAATTCGCACTGGAATTCTGGCTAAATAGCAAAGATAGGCCAGGGTGTAGGGAGACTGTGCGGGGGGAGTGAGGAGCAGGGCGGCATCAAAGGAGCGGGTTTGCATCCATGAGATCGCATCTCCTTGTTCAGGAAGCGAGGCTTCTAGATTGCGCCAAAGCTGTACAGGGTGAGGTGCTAGCGAAGCTGTGTCCCACGCAGGTGTGCAACCGATAATGTCTAAAGCCACTGAGGGCAACGCCCGATGCAGCGCTTCGATGACAGGTTTCACCAGGGTAGGAACATCCGCCGCAAGCACTAACACGTTCTGCAAGTTTGACCAATCTTCACCTTGCATGAATCACCTCCGCTGTCACCGTGTTGGTTTCTGCATCTGGCATCTGGCCCAGTAGGTCATAGGCCTGGGCCAGCACTGCTGCGGCTGTAGCAATGCTCATTTCCCTCCGATCAATCACCCGATGACGATCACGATTGAGCGGTGCCCAGCGTTGCACCTCAGAATTGCTAAAAACAACAACGCTTGGCACCCTCAGCGCTGCCGCCAAGTGAGATACCCCAGTGTCGTTGCAAATCACTAGGGCCGATTGTTGGAGCAGAACTGCCAAGGTGCCCAAGTCAGTCTGCCCCGCTAAGTTTAGGGCTGGGGTGTGCATCGCCTGCATCACCAACTGCACCAAGGGTTGTTCGGCAGCAGTCCCCGTCAGTACGATGCGGTAGCCTGCGATCGCAAGTTGATCGGCAACCTGAGCAAAGCCCTCAGCAGACCAACGACGGCTTTCGTCGTTTGCCCCAGCATGAAGGCAAACATAGGCATTGGGCTGTAAGCCATAGAGGGTTGCTAGTTGTTCATACTTCGATTGATCAGTCGGAGTTAACGGGAAAGTAGTTGCATCACCCTGACCGGGCACACCGAGAAACTCCATCAGCCGCAGCATCCGACCAATCTCGGATTCATGCTCTGGGTAGGGCAAGAACGTGTCGGGATCAGGACAAAACTGTCCAGGCACGTAGAAACCTGCTACCTTCTCAGCCCTGAGCAACTGGGTAAAGGCGTTCATATAGCTGCCATTACCGTGCATCTGAATCGCCAGATCAAAAGGATTGGCCTGCATTCGTGACAGAAATTGAATAACAGACTCAGCACCCTGCCACCCTTCAGGAATACCAGGAAAGCCGGGAAAAGCTAGCCAATCGTCCACTAAGTCGTGAAACCGCTCCGCAAACCACTGGGTTCCCGGCAGTCCCAGCAGTGTGATGTGTGCCGCCGGAAAGGCTGCCCGCAAAGACCGCAGCGCTGGAACACTACAAAGGAGGTCACCCAGACCGGGGAGCGATCGCACCACCCCAATCCGTCCTGTTGCTGCAATAGGTAAGCGATAAGCCACTGCCCAATTCCAAATCGCACACTATGCCCTGCATCCTAGAAGGGCAAGCAAATCAATTTCATTGGGCATATGCCAGAAGAAGTTTGTGTTTAAGAACCAATTAATTGTGCGCTTGCACAAATTAGCTTTGAGACACTTTTAGATACTTATTAATCTCTCTGGAGAAAGATGTCGCAAAAACTGATATCGATAAAGCTATAGATTGCTTTTCAAGCGTCCCCAGCTTTAACCCAGGCTCGGAAGAACACTAAAAATTAACGTTATTAAGACATATTTTATGTCTCTTTGAAGACTAATTTACCTCTTTTGATAGGTGAAACTTGCGGTTGGCTTAATTTCTTAAAAATTTGTTGGCTAGCGAGTCTAAAGTGTCTACAAAGTTCACTCAAATTGCAGGGGTCGTTGCAGATAGACTGACGGAAATTCTGCAAACCCAGGTGCTTGTCAGCAATTGTCATGGCAAGGTAGTAGCTAGCGGACTGTTCTATAAATCCCCTGCCCTCTTTGGCAAAGTTCGTCCCTTTAGCCAGCAATATCTCCGCTTTCCCTTTCACATCCAAGATCAAGCTGGGGAAGTGCTAATTGAGCAGTCGGCTGAGGGCGAGTCTATTTCGCCTCGTATCGCCGAAGCCTTTATCAATTTGGTCGTGAGCCAAGTGGCTCAGCCTACCCTGCTGTCTGACACCCAAACCCAGAAGAATCAGGTGATTCAAACGCTGCTTCATGGGCAGATTCAAGACGAAGCCTTTATTTTGCGACAGTCAAAACTACTGGGTCTTGACCTCACTCCGCCCCGCGCTGTCATCTTGATCGACGCTGCCGAGTTTACTCACTTCGCTCAAGACACGCCTGAATATTCAGGTTTTGGGCAACCCCAGCGAGCCAAGCGGATTATTGATAGCGTGGTGCGGTTTTTCTACCTGCCAGATGACACCATCTGCGCCGATCTGGGAGAGGGTGAATTTGCCGTCCTAAAGGCCAGCGACACCAAAAACATGGGCGCTTGGGCAACCGAAAACCTAACTTCTACAGAATCTACCAGTTCTTCCTGGACAAACCTAGAGGCTCTTAAACGGGCTGGCGATGCCCTGTTGGTCAGGCTCCAGCAAGACGCAGGAGCCACCGTTAGTATTGGCATTGGCCGCTACCATCCGGGTGTGTTGGGTCTGTCGCGCTCCTACCAAGACGCCCGCATGGCGCTACGGTTGGGACGACAGTTCAACAGCCACCATCAGGTTCACTGCCTGGATCGCCTGGGTATTGCTGCTTTTGCCTGTGTCGCGGATGAACGCACCAAGGTCGAACTGGCGCGTCATCTGCTCAGCCCCCTCGATGGGGAACCGGACTTGATCGAAACCTTGAAAGTCTTCTTTGAACAGGACTGCACTCCATCTACTACCGCCAAGCGTCTGATGATTCACCGCAACACGCTGAACTACCGATTGGAAAAGGTATCTTCCTTGACAGGGCTTGATCCCCGTCAATTTGATGAAGCCATTCAGATTCGACTGGCCCTACTGCTGCAAGAGCTAAAACCCCTCAAAGCCAATCACCTCTAACTCCCACAGGGGTAGGTTAATTCCCTCCTGGGAGGGGCAGAGGTGGGTCACTCCTAAGCAAAATCAGTTCATTATTCCAACCAAGCTGAGTTACCGCTGATATGCACGTCATTGCCTACACCGATTCTGCTGGAGTTGGTGGTGCAGAAATTAGTCTGAGTCATTTGGTCAGAACGGCCTCTCCCGAAATCCAAATAACGGTTGTAGGCGTTAGTGATGAGGTGGTGAATGCGATCGCACAAACATCAACCGATCAAGGTACAACCCAACGGTTCAACCTCTCAAAAATCGTCCTTCCCGCAACGGGTATTCACTCGGTGTGGGCACATCTCAAAACCTTCCACCGACTACGACCCGACATCATCCACCTCAATCTTTGTACCCCTTGGGCGGGCAGTATTGGCCTCTTTGCAGCGCTCACTGTTCCCCAAGCCCGTGTGCTTCGAGTCGATCAATTGCCTCTGCGCACCACCGATCTGCTGACCTGGCTACGGGTGCGAATGCTCTCGCTGCGGCTCGATGCCCACGTTGCAGTCGGGGAAGCCAGTAGCCGACGTATGGAAGACTTTTATGCGCTAGGACGCAACACCGTACTCTCAATTCCCAATGGGGTGCCCGACGAAGATCTGCCAGAGGTTCTGCCCCTTCCTAGGCAAGATGGTTGGCTACGCGTAGGGTGTGTGGGGCGGCTAGACCCCATGAAAGGACACGACGTGTTGCTAAAAGCCCTTGCCCAAGTAGACCACACACATCTGACGATTCTGGGAGAGGGAGCCTTTCGTCCCCAGTTGGAGCAACTAGCAAGAGATCTCGGCATTCAAGATCGCGTTAAGCTCCCTGGATGGGTAGAAAACCCTCGTCCCTATCTCAGTACCTTCGACGTGATTGCTCAGCCTTCCCGCTCCGAAGGCTTTCCGCTGACAGTGGTAGAAGCGATGTTAGCAGCCCGCCCGATCATTGCCACGCGGGTTGGCAGTGTTGCTGAAGCCATTAGCGACGGGGAAACAGGCTTGTTGATTGAGAAGGATGATGTTGCGGGGTTGGCAGCAGCGCTGAAACGGTTGCAGGAGAATGCAGCGCTGAGAGAGCAGTTGGGGCAACAGGCGCGTGCGATCGCATCCTCCCACTTCACGGTCACCCACATGACTCACCAGTACGAAACCCTTTGGCAAACTCTACTAAACCAATCCCGCAAACCTCGATTCTGGGTGCAACGACCTCGCGATTAAGCCCGTTTGGTAAACGATTGCCTTGGGCGTGTTGCTACATGCCCAAGGCAAGGTTCGTGACACCAATCCACTAAAAAAAGCGAATAAAAAGGTGGGCCATGGCCCACCTTACGGATGTTCTTGCTTCCATTATCGTTGACGTTGCTTGTTAAGACAAGTTAACGAACGTTGGCGTTATAAGGACGAGGATGACGAACACCTACTGCTGCACCAATCATGGAGGATACTAAACCCAGCAAGGAACCGAGTGCAAAGGACCAGCCTACTTTAGCTGCATTACCTGCAATGTCCTGAGCCTGTTGCTGAGAAAGGTTGGGGTCAACTTGGTTAGGAGAGGGTACAACTCCAGGAGCTTGGTTAATGATTTCACCCGCATTAGAAGCGGCAATACCAAAAGCACCAGACACACCAGAAGACAACAGCCAAGCACTTACGGCCAGTGTCGTTGCCCATAGAATGGCACCGTTAAGAAGAGCCGTCTTACGATTCATCGGGCCACAAGCACGAGCCGTTACCCAACCACCCAAGAACAGGGAAATCAACAAACTGAGAATTGACCAGATTCCAACTGCAGAACCAACACCACCGGCTGCAGACTGGGGCGCACCCGAGTTAGCCAAGGTGGTCAAACCGATTGCAGCACCAATACCAGTCAATACCAACTGGGAACTAATTGCGGTCACTAGACCTGCAAAGATGGGACCCCAACGAACAAGATCATGGTAATCGGAGACTGGAACCACCGCAGCAGGATCCATAACCCGATTCATAGGTTCATTTGTGTAAGCCATACTTAGTAACTCCCGCTAAGCGTAAAAAAGCAGAAAACGAGTCATTTCGTACTTTCAAAATATTGCTCTGTTCGGATCCCTACACCTATCTTTAGATGTAGGGCGGGGTTTTCTTAAGAGGGAGCTGGTTTTTAATGGCTTTTTCCTCGATTTGAGGAGGGTTAAAACTTGTTTGTTAACCCAACGCACTAACAAATTCAACTACTTAACGATATAAAAATGCTTGATTGAAGAATATTTGTGTTTATAGGTTTGACATAAGTTTCTGTCCCAAAGCATCCCTGCTAAAAGGGGTGATTCAGCCCCTACTGGTCGGATTAATCTCTAAATTCCGGGTAAAGACACCCGAGCGGCTGGCACGAACGAGTGAGTGATATAGCAATCACAAATAGTTTGTGATTATGGGGGTGTGGAGGCTACATCCCCAGCCAGG
>DATNQF010000151.1:0-10819 GCA_036702855.1 Trichocoleus sp.
ATCACACCGCTGGCTGGACTAGAAGAGTTAATCTCCCTCAACCTCAACAACAACCAAATCTCCGACCTGCGTCCCCTGGCAAATCTTACTAACCTGAGCGATTTAGGACTAGACGCTAACGAGATTGAGGACATTTCGCCAGTGCGATCGCTCACCCGACTCTCCAATCTCTCGCTCGAAAATCGAGTGTGGTCCGGCGATTACCGCGAAGTAGGCGGAAACAATGCCGTTAGTGACCTCACCCCACTCCAAAACCTCACTGAGCTAAACGAACTCTATTTAGATGGCAATGCCGTTTTCGATCTGCAACCACTGGCAAATCTCACCACCCTGCTGCACCTAGGCTTGCCTCGCAACCGAGTAACCGATTTAAGTCCACTGGCCGGACTGACCCAACTCCTGAGCCTAAACGTCGATGTTAACCTGATTGACGATTTTAGCCCCCTCACGGACCTTACCAACCTGCAAGAGCTAAACGCCAGCTCGACCGAGTTGAGCGACCTCAATAAACTGCCAGCATTGCCTAACCTCACTAACCTGTCCCTTAGCGGCAATGGCATTCAAGATTTAACGCCGATAACCCGCTTTCCGTCACTCTTTTCTCTTGACCTCAGTTCCAATCAAATTAAAGACGTAGCCCCCCTGGCAACCGTCCCCACACTTACCCGCCTCTCCCTCAATGACAATCAGATCAGTGATCTTGCGCCCCTAACCTCTCTCGATAGCCTGCTCAGCCTTAGCTTGACCATCAACCAAATCGAAAATGTCAGCCCCCTCTCGTCACTGACAGGTCTCACCGAACTAGCCCTCGGCTTTAACGACATCCGCGATGCGACTCCTTTAGCCGATCTCACGCGACTAGAGTACCTGGTCCTCGTTGCCAATCAAATCAAGGATGTCAGCCCTCTAGCGAACTTAACCGAACTCAACAGCCTCTTTCTCGATGAAAACCCGATCGCCGACCTCAGCCCCCTCTCCGGGTTGACCAAGCTCAATCGGCTCACCTTCTACAGCATCCCGCCCGCCGCACAAGTTTGCCCTATTCAGACCGACATGGTTTGCGAGTTTTAGATATAGCAATCCTAAATGAGATATGAACGGGGTGCAGGGGTGGAACCCCTGGCTGGGGGCGCAGCCCCCACACCCCCACAATCACAAACTATTTGTGATTGCTATAGGTCTATGGAAGTAGTTGCGTCAACCAGGACGGCGAGGTTAAGTCTACTTTTTCTTCAAAGTGGTATGAGCACGTGATGGAACGGTTTGCGATCGCATATCAGCAGCTTCAAACACTAAAAGAATATGTACAAGATAAAAAACAAGATTGAGAACCTGGTTAGTTCTGTTTAAGGATATCTTGTTCGAATTGTTTGTTTTTAATGACGAAAACGGATTCAGTCTAGTTAACTAATGCTAGTTTTTCCTCCTTAGTTTTTCTCAACTATGAGTCTTCAGACAGAGAAAGCAACCGTTGCCTTACACTACTATCGTAATATGCGTTCTCTTTCTCCTAGTTCATCACCAATCTCATGATTCTCTCCTCTGGGTTAGGGTCACAACAAGAAGCAGTGACAACCTTTCGTCAACTCCTCAAGACAAAAGGTGTCAGAGCTGCACTCAAATTCCTTAATTCAGTCAGTACTCATCGCTTCACTGCCGTTTTTCGCTTTGAGGGCGATACCTTGCGGAACCTGCATCTCATCGATCGAGACAATCCGAAGATTGAGCGTTGCCCTGATATGCCCGTGCTTGATTCTTACTGTCTTTATGTGCGGAACACTGCTAAACCGTTTGTGATTGATGACTCGTTGCAAGACGAACGGGTGGAGGGGCATCCCAAGCGAAAGATAGTGCAGTCTTACTGTGGGATACCGCTGATTGATGAAAATGGCGAATTGTTTGGCACAATTTGTCACTTTGATTTTGAACCAACCCCGTCCACGAAAGAAGAGGCATTTTTGCTGGATGAAGTTGCCCCTTCTCTGATTGAAGCGATTCAAGAGACAGAATGGCATCCAGAACGCAACAAGTAGGAAAGATGATAATTTTCCTGAATCTCTGCCTGTAGACTTTTCAAGCTTACAGCGCACTTTCTGTCTAATCTAAAACCAAGCCTTAGTAAATTCTTAGCATGTGCTTAATGTAGCAGTGAGAAGCTAATACAGGTTTAGGAAGTACGTAGTTTTACGTAGAACTTGGCCACCGAGGGAAAGCATAGGTAGGTGCATAGCGTTTTAAGGCTGTGTAGTTTTGTCGTGCGCGTTTTTAAGGTTCCGTGTAGGGGTCTAAGACCAGTCTTTGACCTTAGTGGCTCGCGGGGATCAAGGCAAAACTCTACCTTTCACAACTGGACGTCGGGCAGGGTGTGCTTCGTTAACCAGGTACTTCTTCAGAGGATTTATTCATGGCATTGGCAGCAGGAAGCATCGCATTCGTAGGGTTTAATGCAGATGGCAATGACAACATTGCCTTTGTTGCGCTAACTGACATCCCGGTCGGCGAAGTCATTTTTTTTGAAGACAACGAATGGACGGGTACTGGTTGGGCTGACACTAACGAAAGCGCATTCAGTTGGACCGCGACCTCTCTAGTTTCCGCTGGGACTATTATTCGCATTGACAATATTGGTGCTGGAACACTGACGTCCAGTACAGGAACGGTTGCTTTAGTCAGCGGGCGAGGTACCAACCGAGGGCTTGCCAATAGCGGTGAATCTCTGTATGCCTACCAAGGATCCGCTAGCTCACCAACGTTCATCACTGCGGTTTCCAATAATGCTTTTGCGGATGCTACAACGGGCGCTCTAACTGGTACGAGTTTAACCGCTGGGGTCAATGCGCTTGCATTAACCAATAATGTTGACATTGCTGTATATAACGGTTCTCGCACTGGTCAGGTAAGTTTCAACAACTATTTGTCGTCGATCAACAATCCAGCTAATTGGATTACTCAAGATGGAACTGGAGACCAAAGTATTGATGGTATCGTTCCGAACATTCCCTTTAGCTCGACTGCATTCACCATAGGTTCGGTCACGCCTACCGTTAATGTCTCAGTAAGTTCCAACGCCGGAACCGAAGCTGGACAAACTGTGATCACAGTGACGGCAATCGCCTCCAGTGCAGTCACAGGAGACCAAACCCTTGCACTGGGTGTTTCAGGCACCAACATTAATGCTAGTGACTACAGTCTCAGCAGCGCTACAATCACCATTCCTGCTGGGCAGACCTCAGGCTCTGTGACTTTTTCGGTCGTGGATGACGCACTGGTAGAAGGTACAGAAACAGCAGTGCTAGCCATTAGTAATCCATCGACAGGCATTGTCCTGGGTAACACGACGACGCAAAACATTGTTATCACTGACAATGACGTGCCAGTAGTGCCTCAAGTGAGCATTACAGCAACCGATGCAAATGCCGCAGAATCAAGTACCACCACAAACACAGGCACCTTTACCCTGTCTCGAACGGGTGACATTACTGCGGCTCTAACTATCACTTACACCATCAGCGGTACAGCTACAAACACCAACGATTACAACCGACTAACTGGTACGCTAGTTATTCCAGCAGGCCAAGCCTCGGCCAACATCGTAATCACTCCGGTCAACGATGCTGCTTCTGAGAGTAATGAAACCGTCATCTTGACGTTGGTAGATGGTGCCAGCTACGACCTAGGGGCAGCTAGCAGTGCCACAGTCACCATCGCTAACAACACGACTGGTTCGTTGAAAAAGGTGGGTAGTGTCACCGGAACTGGCGCTGAAATTCCCGCCTTTGATCCAGCCAGCGATCGCCTTTTTGTAGTGGCAGGTTCCACTGTCGAAATTTACACTGTCAGCAACACGGGTGCATTGGCCGCAGTTGGTAGCCTAACACCTGGTTTTGCGCCCCCGGCTGGTACTGAATTGATTCCCAATAGTGTGGCTGTTAGAAACGGTACCGTTGCCGTGGCCTATGCTGTTCGGAACACCACCACGGGGGCTCAACTGCCTGGACAAGTTAGTTTCTTTAATGCCGCAAATGGCAGCTTCTTAAAGTCAGTGGAGGTGGGCTACCTGCCTGATATGCTCACCTTTACCCCCGATGGGACTAAGGTATTGACGGCCAACGAAGGGGAACCCAACAGCTACGGACAGGCCAATTCCTTTGATCCAGAGGGGTCGGTCAGCATCATTAACCTGGCCGATGGAGTGGTCAATGCCACAGCTCAAACCGTTGGTTTTGAGGCATTTAACAGCCAAAAACAGGCTTTGATTGATCAGGGTGTACGCATTTTTGGCCCTAATGCCACCGTGGCTCAAGATCTGGAGCCGGAATACATTGCCTTTTCTGGCGATGGCAGCAAGGCTTATGTGACGCTTCAGGAAAATAATGCGATCGCAATCCTAGACATCGCCAAAGCAACCTTTACAGACATTAAGCCCCTAGGTCTAAAGAACCACAACCAACCCACTGTTACCGGGCTAGAAACATACACCTTCGAAAACCTACCCGTTTTGGGCACCACAGCGGCTGGGCAGACGATTCCTCTGGGCGGCTTCTCTGGTCTAACCTTTGAGGGCTATGCAGCCAACGGCAACCTAAAGTTTATTACCCACACGGATCGCGGCCCCAACGGTGAGCCCACTGGAATTAATCGGCCCTTCCTGCTGCCTGACTTTGTTCCAGAAATCATCCGGTTTGAACTCAACCGCACCACGGGGCAACTCAGTCTGACCCAACGGATTCAATTGCAGGCGGCACCCGGAAATCCGCTCTCGGGTCTGCCTAATACAGCTCTGGGCAGCAATGCAAACCAGCCCTTTAACGACGAATTGCCAGTCGATCTGCAAGGCAACGTCCTGCCCCTCAAGCCTCTGGGGGCTGACCTGGAGGGCATTGTTGTCGATCCGAAGGATGGCACCTTCTGGATGGTGGACGAGTACCGTCCCTCGATCTATCACTTCAATCCCAATGGGGTCTTAATCGATCGCTTTGTCCCCATTGGTACCGCCGCCGCTGCCGGACAACCCGCTGGCACCTTTGGCACTGAAGTCCTTCCTGAGGTGTTAGGCCAGCGCCGTCAAAACCGAGGTTTTGAGGCAGTTGCCTTTCAGGACGGCAAAGTCTATGCCTTTGTTCAAAGCCCGCTTCGTAACCCCACCAACCTCAGCAACGGTACTCTGAACGGATTGCAAAACATCCGAATTGTCGAGTTTGATCCGGTCACAAAGACAACACGGCAGTTCCTTTACATCATGGACAATGCTCCCGCCGCTAGTGGCAGCACAACTGACACCCGTGCGGACAAGATTGGGGATGCTGTGGCAATTGGTAATGGCGAGTTTCTGGTAGTTGAGCGGGATGACGATGCGATCGACAGTGACCCTCTAAGCCAGATCCAGAAGAAAATTTATCGCTTTAGTCTGGCCGATGCCACAGATATCTCCAACATTGGTTTGGTTAACGGCAAAACCGTGGATCAAATGACATTGGCCGAATTACAAGCGGCTGGAGTAAAGCCAATCAATAAGGCTCTCCATGTAGACCTTGCAACGGCTGGTTACAACACGGTTGAAAAGGTCGAAGGGCTGACAATTATCAATGGCAATACCCTTGCTGTCATTAATGACAACGACTTCACAGTGGCAGGGATTACCATTGACCCCACAACGGGTACCTTCACCCCCGACCCCAACGCCGAAAAGCCGCTCCTGGGGCTGATTACGCTGCAAAACAACGGTATTGATGCTAGCGATCGCGACGTGAATGGCACCTCAGGTGGCGGTGGCAAGGTCAACATCCAAAACTGGCCGGTGTTTGGTATGTATCAGCCGGATGCGATCGCAAGCTACACCGTCAATGGTCAGACCTACTACGTCACTGCCAATGAAGGGGATGCCCGAGACTACACAGGCTTTAGCGAAGAGGCGCGGGTAGGCGATGCCAGTTACGACCTGGACAATGCCACATTCCCCGGCGAGGCAACGCTGAAGCAGACCGCAAATCTAGGACGACTGACGGTCACAAAAGCCTCTGGCGATACCAATGGTGACGGCGATTTTGATCGCATTGAAGCCTTTGGTGCGCGGTCCTTCTCCATTTGGGACGGCAACGGCAAACAAGTCTTTGACAGTGGAGATCAACTAGAAAAAATCACAGCAGCCCAAGTCCCGAGCATTTATAACTCTGACGGGAATTTCACCAACCTCAACTTCGACACCCGCAGCGACAACAAAGGCCCAGAACCGGAGGGTGTAGTCATTGGCATCGTCAATAATCGGATCTACGCCTTTATCGGGCTAGAACGCACTGGAGATGTAGTTGTTTACGAAGTGACTAACCCCGTCAAGCCTCAATTTATCGAATACATCAACACCCCTGAAGATGTTGGCCCTGAAGGCCTTACGTTCATTGCAGCAGACGATAGCCCCACAGGTAAGCCGCTGTTGGTAACAGCTAACGAAATTAGCCAGACGGTAGCCGTGTTTGAATTTACCCCTCCGGTTCGCATCAGTGATATTCAAGGCACAGGACACGTTTCTACCTTTAACGGCAAGGGCGTGCAAAATGTGCAGGGGATTGTGACTGCGATCGCAAGCAACGGCTTCTACATTCAAGACCCCACGTCCGACACCAATGCCGCAACCTCAGATGCGATTTTCGTCTTCACTGGCAGCAATTCTCCCAACCTGAGCGCCCGCACTGTTGGAGAAGCGGTACTTGTCAGCGGTACGGTGTCTGAGTTTCGTCCCGGCGGTAGTGCCAACAACCTGACCATTACGCAAATCTCAAATAACAACAGCGTTCAATCCCTAAGTGTTGCGGCTTGGACGACTGCATCTACTACAAGCATCACCCCGATTGTCCTGGGCAGCGACGGACGGGTCATTCCGACCCAAGTAATCAACAACGATTTTGCCAGCAACGGCAATGTGGAAACTGGCGGCGATTTCGATCCAGTCAATGAAGGCATTGACTTCTACGAAAGCTTAGAAGGGATGCTGGTACAGGTGAACAACCCCGTTGCTACGTCTCCGACTGCCAACTTTGGTTCCTCCGAAGAGATTTGGGTGTTGGCAGACAACGGAGCCAACGCCACGAGTCGTACTGAGCGGGGCGGTAGCTTGATTACCTCCACTGACTTCAACCCAGAGCGAATTCAGATCGATGATTTGAATAATTCCTTGGTGTTGCCCAACGTCAATGTCGGGGCTAAGCTCAGCACGATTACGGGCGTGGTCAGCTACGACTTCAACAATTACGAAGTGCTAGTGACCTCTGCCCCAACCGTGGTACAGGCATCCCCCCTACAAAAAGAAGTCACAGCCCTAACCAGCAGCGCTACTCAATTGACGGTTGCCACCTTTAACGTGGAGAACCTGGATCCCGGTGATGGTGCCTCTAAATTTAATGCCCTAGCCCAGGCAATCATCAAGAATCTAAAGTCCCCCGACATCATCAACCTGGAGGAGATTCAGGATAACAATGGCCCCCTCAACGACAGCGTGGTAGATGCTAGTCTGACTTTCCAGACGCTGATTGATGCGATCGCAGCTGCCGGAGGCCCCACCTACGAATACCGCCAGATCAACCCAGTTGATGATCAAGATGGCGGCGAGCCTGGTGGCAACATCCGGGTAGGGTTCCTGTTCAAACCCAACCGGGTCAGTTTCGTTGAGGGTTCTTTGCAACGGCTAACCGATACCAACCTGGCCGATGGTGATGCTTTCCAAAGCAGTCGTAAGCCTCTGGTCGGTAAATTTGTCTTTAACGGTCAGGAAGTGACTGTCATCGGCAACCATTTCAACTCCAAAGGAGGTGATCAACCCTTGTTTGGGCCTAATCAGCCCCCCATTCTAAGTAGCGAAGCTCAGCGCAACCAGCAAGCTACCATCGTCCGTGATTATGTCCAGAGTCTCTTGGGTGCTAACCCTTATGCCAATGTGATTGTGGCAGGCGACTTAAATGACTTCGAGTTCTCCAATCCGCTCAAAACCTTGAAAGGTGTTGGGTTAACGGCCCTGATCGAAACCCTACCGGAAAATGAGCGGTACACCTACAACTTCCAAGGCAATGCCCAGACGCTCGATCACATTCTGGCAAGTAAGAATCTAGTCTCTCTACTAGATGGGTTTGATGTAGTTCATATCAACTCTGAGTTTGCTGATCAAATCAGCGATCATGACCCCGTAGTCGCTCAATTTAACTTGGAAGCCAACATTACCTTAAACGGAGGCAATGGCAACGACACTCTCATCGGTAAAGGTGGCAACGACGCTCTCAGTGGCGGCAACGGCGATGACACACTACTGGGCAATCGGGGCAATGATACCTTGCTCGGTGGCAATGGTAACGATATCCTCAACGGCGGTGCTGGTTTTGACCTAATTAATGGCGGCAGGGGTAACGATACCCTCACCGGCGGTTTGCACGAGGACATCTTTATCCTGTCTCAAACTGCCAACGGTACCGACACGATTACCGACTTTGAACGAAACGTTGACCGTATTGGTCTAGCAGGAGGGCTGTCTTTTAAGAATTTGAGCTTCAGCGGCAACAGTATCTTAGCGGGCACTGAAACGCTAGCCATCCTCACGGGAATTGAGACAACAACATTGACCCAAGCCGACTTTGTCACCCTTGCATAGACGCTAACTATTCGATTCAACTTGAGATGGAACGGTGTGTTTTATTCCCATAACACACCGTTTTTCTATTAATTAGACAGAAGTACAAATTGGCAAATAGATGATTTTTCAGGGTCAAGAACTAAGGCAGTTTGTTCTTACGCTCTTTGCGAATTCTCAACAAAACTATAGCTAGAAAAAAGTACGTTTTGCAACACAACTTGTATCAAAACTCGTTCTACACTACTGGTTTTCTACACTACTGGTTTGACAAGCTTAAACGAAGGCATTAAATCTGTGTCATTGCGAGCCTGCGCATAGCCCAAGGGCATTCAAGAAAAGCATAGCCATGCCCTTGATCATAGCAATCTCTGCCCAAGAGTGCTGTACCGAGATTGCTATAGCCCTACGGGCATAGCTACACTAGCGCTCTGCTCCCAATGACAATGCACACCTTTAGGCTTACTAGTTCACTACAAGTTGCTCTCATGAATTGTAGAAATAAGATGGAATGGTTGTTATTGGTCGGTTAAGAAGGGGAGCTAATTAGGTTAAGGAGAATATAAAGGCGTAAAATAATATCGACGCTGACATATCTCTCTTGTTTAGGTTCAAATTTTTCCTGTTTTAGGATACGGTGATCCATGCCGTTAAAGTAAACTGATTAATATCCTTAGAACTCTGGCTCCATACTCCGATGCCAATTCATGTGAAAATATTAAGCGCCAATCCTTGAATTCTACGGTGAGGACAGTTTAATTTCTGCTAATTTAAGCAGGCAGCTTGCAAAAGACAGCGAATCTTTAGCATCTACCAAGTTTTATGGCACTTCTAAAGCAGATCTGTTGAGTACTGCATGTTAATTAATGTCTCCGTTTCATATTGAATCTACTTTGCGTGACCTGACACTTCATGAGTTTCAGGTTGAAGATAGTTGCCTGGGCCAGACAATTTATGAAGTGTTTGAAGGAAAGCCAGCGCTGCCGGGAGTGATTTTGTTGCACGAAGGTAGTCTGGTGGGAATGATTTCTCGGCACCGATTTTGGGAACGTTTGAGTCGAGCCTATGGTCGGGAACTGTTCCTCCGTCGTCCTATCACGGTGCTTGGTGACTTTACCCCTGGTACCCCCCTTGTATTAGCGGAAACAACGCTCATCACTGAGGCTGCTCGAAAGGCAGTAGAGCGCCCAACAGAACTACTTAACGACCCGGTAGTAGTTGAGGTGGGGCCTCAAGACTATCGCTTGCTAGATGTGCATGAGCTGTTGATTACGCAATCCTCCATTCATCAACTGACCAGTCAGCTCTTGCAGCAGAAAACGCGCACAGAGCTAATGCACACTGAAAAACTGGCAAGTTTAGGTAAGCTGCTGGCAGGGTTAGCCCATGAAATTCGTAATCCAGTAAACTTTATTGGTGGGAACTTAGACTACTTAAATAAGTACCGCCAAGATTTAACTCGGCTTGTTGAGAAATATCGTGCAGAACTGCCTACCCCTAGCCCAACTCTTGTAGCTCTAGAGGAGGAAGTTGACCTCGATTTTGTGGTAGAAGATTTTGCCAATGTGCTTAAAAGCATTTCAATGGGAACAGCCCGGCTACAGAGCTTAGTAAGTAGCTTGCAATCCTTCTCCCGTATGAGCGAAAGTGAGAAGGTCGAGATTGATATTCATCAGAGTATTGAAGGAACGCTCTTAATTCTTAGTAGTCGATTGAAGTTAGGCATCCAAGTTATCAAGGAGTACGATGACTTGCCTAAAATGAAGTGCTACCCAGGGCAGATGGGACAAGTCTTTATGAATATTCTGAGTAATGCCATTGATGCGCTACTAGAGTATGAGGCTCAGTTAAGCCAGGCCACTGAGTTAGAGACTGTGGCTCGAACAGAGCATACTCGAGTGGCAGTTCAGTCTTGGGAGCCTCAAATTACAATCAAAACTTCGATATCTTCAACGGTTTCTCCAGAATCAACGGCAGAAGAGGGCCTGTGCGATCGCTATTTGTCTATTCGTATCCAAGACAACGGTCCAGGCATTCCTCCTGACTTACAAAAACGAATTTTTGACGACTTTTTCACGACTAAGCCTATCGGCAAGGGCACAGGCTTGGGGCTACCCATCACAGCTCAAATTGTGCAGGAAAAGCATGGAGGCCGTTTGATTTTGAAGTCGCCTTGCTTTGTTTCTGGTGATGGCCGCTCTTATGGCA
>DATNQF010000165.1:0-4928 GCA_036702855.1 Trichocoleus sp.
AGGCCAAGCATAAAAACCTACGCAAATCCTCTGAAATTCGACTTTCACCCAGACTTCAGAGAATAAAATTTCTTTGCTAGACCTTCCCTAAATGTATAGCGGACAACCTTTTAATCTTATTTTCTTCGCTGCAAGACAAAAAGGCATTGCTATTAAGCAATGCCTTTTTGCATTTATTCATTTCTTACGTTTGACTCGTCTTCAAAAGCCCAGGAATATTTTGGGTTAAGTTATTCCTGACACTCATTCTTGAAACTGGATGTAAATGCAGATGCCAAAGCGTCATGGCTTAAGCATTGGCTGTGGCATGACGAATACAGTGGCCAATTTGAGTATCAATTTTCATGATGTGGCCGACTAGCCAATCAGCTAACTGAGTGTGAGCTTGTCGCGCTATTTCTTCATTAGCCCCACTCTCACGATAACGTGTTTGCAGGGTGCTAAAAATTTCTAAAAAAGTTGCGTGAGCCTGACGATTTGTATCTGCGATCGCACAGTGATGTTTAGCTGCACAAGACTCTTCATGTTCAAAGTGCCACTCAGCATAATACTTCAGGAAAATCAGTAGCTTTTTGATTGCAGTTGCACCTGTTCCCTGCTCAATCGCATCTGAGAGATTATTAAATGCTGCGATGAGTTCCTTATGTTGTGTGTCAATCATCCGCACACCGACACTAAGGCTTTCATTCCATTCAAATTTCTGCATCTTATGCTTCCCTATTTAGCAAACCCGTCAGCTAAATTGTCGCTTTGATATTGACTCTCCACTGCTAGGCTGCCCTACAATTCCTGAATCAGTGAGCATAAGAAAAACAGAGATACAAAACTTAATGCAGGTTAAATTTGGGCAACTTAATGATTAAAAGTGCAATAAGAAAGACCTTTCTCCGTAGTAGCAGTGTTTGATTGGGTATCTTTTAAGAAAGGGAATGCTATGAAATACCCCTGCACGAATCAACTAGTACCAACCATATGACGCCTAATGCAACCCGTAGGTTTCGGTCACTAATACTAAGTCTGGCCCTGTTGACGGCCTCTTGTAATGGATCTAGTTTAGGTGGCAGCAACGGTAGGGGACTTGAAATTAAACTACTCGTGGGCAGCGCCTTAGGTGATTTCTGTAACCAGGCAGCAGAACGGTTTAACCAACAAAATCCCAAACTTGCCGACGGCCAATCCTACTCTATGACTTGTGAGTCAGTAGGCAGTGGTGATGTAGTCAGCAGAATGTCCACTTTGGCTCAACAGTTTAAGGCAGGAACGTTACCAGCCGACTCGCCGGAGTTCCCTACCTTACTGTCGGTGGATGGGGAAATTTATCAAAGCCAACTTATTGCTCAAATGGAGCAAGTGTTTCCGGGGCAAAGCTACATTCCCACCATTACCGATACGCCTTTGCTAGCCAATAGCCCAGTGGTCTTTATGACCCCGGAGAGCTTAGCCCCTGGCCTGCAAAAAGTGGATGACTTATTCAAAGCACTGGTGACGGCTAAAACTCACCGTGATCTTGAATCTGGTAGCCCAGCCCAGAATATTTACTACGTCCACACAGCACCGACTCGCTCCAATTCTGGGCTGCAAACTCTGGTCGCCCAGTATGCTTCTGTCATTGGTAAGCGCCCCGACCAACTGACCGTAGCAGACATTCAGGCTCGTCAGACCGATGTACAAAGGATCCAGAGCAAAATTACGCGTTATGGAGTATCCACTAACGCCCTAGCTAAAGCAATGGTCGCTAATGGGCCGTTCTGGGCTTCGATTGGATCAGTGTATGAGTCGTCTGTTATTGAAGCTAATAGCACTCTGCAGCCAGGCCAACCGAAGTATGTGGCGGTCTATCCTAAGGCCACGTTTACGTCCAATATGCGAGGAATTCTACCCAATGCTCCTTGGGTGAGTGCTCAAGAAAAGGAAGCCGCTACAACGATTCTGTCGTATTTACAAACACCAGAAGTGCAGCAAATTGCTACAAGCTTAGGATTGCGGCCAGGGGTGCCAGGAGTACCTCTAGGGCCTAAATTTAGTTCCCAGTTTGGCGTTAATCCTCAGGCCCGCTACGACTCTTATCGCCCACCACAACCCTCGGTGGTTACAGCCATGCTGACCAGTTGGGAAGACACGGTGAAGAGGCCATCTTTAGTCGTGGTCGTTGTGGATTCTTCTGGGTCTATGGAGGGCAACAAATTGCCCGCTGTTCAAAGCACTTTGCAGAACTATATTAGTACGCTGGGTCCCAAGGACAAAGTGGCCTTGGTAGACTTTGACTCTGACATTCGTAATCCAGTCTTAGCTGACAGCACGCCTGAGGGACAGCAACGGGGCATGGAATTTATCAACAGTCTTCAGGTTAATGGCGGAACTCGTCTCTACGATGCCTCTCTCTTTGCCCGAAATTGGTTGCGCCAGAACCGTCGCCCTGAGGCTATCAATGCCGTACTGGTCCTAACCGATGGAGAAGATTCGGAATCAAACATCAACCTTGACCAACTAGGCCAGGAACTTCAGAGCAGTGGCTTTTCCAGCGATGAGCGGATTGCCTTTTTCACTGTAGGTTACGGCAACGAGGGCGAATTTAACCCCGACGCTCTCAAGCAGATTGCCCAACTCAATGGCGGCTATTATTCGAAGGGAGACCCGGCTTCCATTGCCCGCTTGATGTCAGACCTCCAGTTGGAGTTCTAACGATGAAATTGGCAAATCCTCTTCACTATCCTTTTGCAGTATTGGCAGGTAGCGTAGTGCTCTTTAGTGGTGTGCGGCTGGCTGGGCTACCCAGTGGAGTAATGCTGCCCCTCTCGGCTGCGATCGCAACGCTGGGCGCAACCGTTCTCAAGAGCCGACTGCCGGACACTCTAGGCTTAGACAACCCCCACCTGGAGCAGGAACTTCAAAAGACCCGCCAGCAAGCCGCTAACCTCACCCAGCAAGCCGGGGCCCTTCAAGCTGAAGCTAGCCAATTGCTAACCGAGACCCATCAAATGGAGCTTTTGGGAGTGGTGCAGTATGCGTGCGATCGCACCCGCGAACTTCCTAGCAAAGTTGATCAGTTGGCTCGACGACTCCAGGGCAAAGACTCGCTCTTGTCGGTAGATGACCTGCAAAAGCAACTCAGCGAAGCCGAGCGCAAGCAACGCAGCAGTTCTGGAGTGGCTCAGGAGCAGTGGAGTAAGCTAGCAGCCAGCCTAAAGCGAAACATTGAACTCGCCAAGCAAGGGGAAGATGCCCGCGAGGCCCAAGTGGTCAGTCTCTCGACCTTAATTTTGGATGCCGCAGGTGTGCTGCAACAATTGCAAAATAAGCTACGGACAGCAGATTTGAACAGTTCCACCGCCGCAGATGAGGTGCGGAGCTTGAGTGATGAGTTCAACAGCATGCAGGAGAACATGGACGTGTTAATTGCTGAAGGCTAAATATGACTCAAGTTGTAGCCCGTTCTCAGAGCATTCCCGTGATCGGGCTAACTTGCCTGCTGATCTTTCTGGCTTATCTTTTTTTGACAACTGGAACTCAGGCAATACAGTGTCAGCAATCAAGCTCAGGGGCTATTCAATGCGAATCTGTACAAACTGCTTTCTTTGGGGTGATACCCTACGCAACCAAACCCTTTGAAGTAGGGGCAGTAGAGGTGATGTCGGAGTTGACCGATCGCACGCCAAGAGGGGGAGTTCGGTTTCATCACACGCTTCTCCTCAAGAGTGAACAGGGCACGTTTTCTGCCGACCTCTTTCAAAGCCCTCTTTCCGGAACAGCCATTAAAAAACAAGTCCAAGACTTTCTAGCGGGCAATGGTCCTTCGGAATTAACCTTTCAGACGCTGCGGGCCAACTGGGCATTTGTAAGAAGCGGTCTGATGGCGCTGTTGCTGAGCATTGTGTCTTGGGGCTTTTGGGATGTCCGTTGGCCCCACGCACCCCGTTCTCATCCAATCCTGCCTCCTGAAGAGTATTGACATGAAACATTTAGGAACTCGCACAGGCATTTCGGCAGCCATTATCGCTGCTGCGTTGGGACTGACCTACATTCCACTGCCGGGGACACGGCAGACGATTACCGTTGTCAGCGGTTCCGAATTGCAAGAACCTTTAACTGCGCTGGCGGAACAGTTTGAGCAGAAACACCCCAACATCAATCTAGAGATCAAAATCCAGGGGTCACAAGACATCGTCAATAACTATCTAGACGATAAAAATGACTTTGACCCAACCGTCCTGATTCCGGCCAATAGTGACCTATTAGAGGAGTTAACGGAACGTTGGCAGACTCAGTACGGGAGCACTCCGTTCTACGAAACGCCCCAGCCTGTCGCCAAGACACTGCTAGTTGCGATCGCATGGCCTGAGCGAGGCAAAGTTCTCTTTCCAAGTGGTCAGTTTCAGTGGTCACAACTGGAGGCAGCCCTTCAGAAGGAAAACTGGGGCAGCATTGGGGGCAACCCCGCTTGGGGCAGTTTTGACTTTGTCACCACCGACCCCATTCGTTCTAATAGTGGTCAGTTAACCCTGAGCTTGTGGTCCCAAGCTGAACTCGGTTCTCAACCCTTGAGCGTCACCACCCTAAATACGCCACCGATTGAAGCGCTGTTTAAGAACGTGAAGAACTCGGTCTATCAGCCACCCCGCTCGACAGATATTCTCTTGCAAGAATTTATTACCCGTGGCCCTAACGATGCGGATGTCGCGACGGTCTATGAAAGTATTGCCTTGAGCCGTTGGGAGCAGTCTAAAACCAGTAAGGGTGAAGCTTATCAGATCTATTACCCAGACCGCACGGTGGAGACGACCGCCACGGCTGCGATCGCAAAGCGTGATGTCAGTAATGGTGAGGCCAAAGCTGCCCGACAATTTGTGCAGTTTCTAACAGCCCCTGAGCAGCAAGCCATTTTCGTTCAGTACGGATTTCGACCTATCCATTCTCAGGTCAGCCTCGAT
>DATNQF010000127.1:0-18420 GCA_036702855.1 Trichocoleus sp.
GAGAAACAGATATTTTTTTGTATACAGTACACAGTGTTTTTACAGTATAGGCAGTCTCAGTATTAGCGATTGAAGCCTTCTAGCAGCTGCCCGAACTGTTTTTAATGGCTGTTCTCCTTCTTAGTAGAGAGTGGAAATGCAGCCATTATTACGGGTTAAACCTTCGACTGGGGTAGCAGTATGTACAACTTGAAGGTTGTCGTTATTGGAGCTGGTATTGGCGGATTAACTGCTGGCATCGCGTTGTATCGAGCGGGGTATCAGGTAGAGATTTACGAGCGGGTAGGAGAACTGCGCCCAGCAGGGGCAGGGATTTCTCTGTGGTCGAATGGCATTAAGGTGCTGAACTGGCTCGGATTAGGGGATCAGATTGCTAAGGTTGGGGGGCAAATGGATCGGATGCGGTATATCGACCGCACTGATGCGTTACTCAATGATATTGATCTGCATCCTCTAATTGAGCGAGTAGGACAGCGACCCTATCCAGTAGCACGGACAGATCTACAGCAGATGTTGCTGGAAGCATTTTCGGGCAAGCTGACATTGAATGCTAAGTGTATTGGTGTGGAGCAGGATGGGCAGAGCGTCACAGCAATTTTTGAGGATGGGCAGCGGGTCACAGGCGATGTGCTGATTGCTGCTGATGGAGTGCGCTCAGCTATTCGCCCGTACGTACTAGATGGGCAAGAGATTGAGCCACGTTATGCCGGATATGTGAACTGGAATGGGCTAGTACCTGCAACAGAGGATTTAGCGCCTAAGCACTCTTGGGCGATTTATGTAGGTGAGCACAAGCGTGCCTCGATGATGCCAGTGGGAGGCGACCGCTTCTACTTCTTCTTTGATGTGCCGCTGCCTAAGGGAACACCGTTGCATCCAGAAGGCATCCGAGCAGAGTTGAGCGAATACTTTAAGGGATGGCCCCAGCCAGTACAAAGCTTAATTGAGCAGCTTAACCCAGAGCAGACAAATCGACTGGAGATCCATGACGTAGGGCCTTTGGATCGGTTTGTGAAGGGGCGAGTAGCATTGCTAGGCGATGCGGCCCATACGACAACGCCAGATTTGGGGCAGGGCGGATGTCAGGCGATGGAGGATGGTGCTGTGCTGGCTCATTATCTATTAACGACCAATCTGGGTGTTGAAGATGCGCTCAGGCGCTATGAGGTTGAACGGGTAGAGCGTACTGGTGCAATTGTCTTAAAAGCTCGAAAGAGAGCTGATCAAATTCATGGCAAAGACCCTGTTGTGACTCAACAGTGGTACGAGCAACTGCGAACGGAAGCACCAGAGGATGTGGTAGGTGCGATCGCAACCACTATTCAAGGGGGACCCTTCCGCTAAAGTTCGTTTGCCCTTCAAGCGTCTCTTTATTTAGTCACCTTTGGAGAAGCCCAACTGCCTATGCTAGTTACTAAGCAACCAGTCTTCCGCCGCTTCTGGTACCCAGTCATTCCTGTGGAGAATCTAGCCGGGGGGCCACAAGCCTTTGAATTGCTGGGAGAAGCAATTGTGGTCTGGCTAGATGAGAACAGACAGCCCGCAGCAGTGCGCGATCGCTGCTGTCACCGCACCGCTAAGCTGTCTCTCGGCAAAGTGTGTGATGGCAAGCTAGCCTGCGCTTACCATGGATGGCAATTTAATGGAACAGGAGCTTGTATTCATGTACCTCAGTTAAAAGCGGGAATGGCGGTTCCGGCGACCTACAAGGTTACTGCTTACGCCTGCACGGAGCGTTACGGCTATGTATGGGTTTGTTTGGAAAATCCGATTATGGAAATCCCTGAGATACCTGAAGTCGCGGATCCTAGCTTTCGGCTGATCCACGAGTTTTATGAGCCGTGGCAGTGTGCGGGGCTGCGGGTCATGGAAAACGAGTTGGATCTAGCTCATCCCACCTTTGTCCACACCACAACATTTGGCAGCAAGGAGCATCCTGTTCCGGATGCGCTAGAGATTAACGAGACGGAATACGGCATTCATGTAGAAGGGGTGCTGGGGGTAGTAAACCCGGAGCAGCAGCAGCAAAACCTGAAGATGGCAGAAGCCCAAACCTTTCGCACTTTGGAAATGGATTGGTTCATGCCGTTCACCATTCGGCTACGAATTAACTACCCCAACGGGTTATCTCATGTCATTGTGAATACGATGACGCCTATTAGCGATGGGGCTTCTCAGATGGTGCAGTTCTGTGTTCGCAACGACACCGAAGCAGATACGAAAGCAGCAGATGTGATTGCCTTCGACCGGGCCGTAACTTTAGAGGACAAGCGAATTTTGGAATCAACGGATTATGATGTGTCTCTTTCGCCTAGCCGTGAGGAGCATATGTTCACAGATCGCCCTGGCATTCTAATCCGCAAGAAGGTGGCGGCACTTTTAAAGAGCTATGGAGAAGTTGAACAAACGTTGAATTTATCTGAGCAGAAGTTGGATTCATTAGCCGAAATTGCTGAGGAGCGTCTCAAGCAGTTGGCTTAGGAGAATAGGCGCTGCCTACGAAACAGTAAAGCTGCTATCCTCACAACGGGTGGCAGCCTTTTTATGGGTCATCATGCGTTTATCTGATCTGATTGGGCCGACAACTCCTGCTGGAACTGCGCTTTTTCTGCAATGGGAGGGCTACCACGTCTTCTCGATTCCACAACGTGAGGTGCTGCGGAGTGTTGAACGGGTGCGCCTTTTTGGCGTAGGGGGTAAGCGGCAGACCTGCGCTGAGTCCTTTACGGAATGTGCGCTGAGAGAAGGTCAGGAGGAAATTGGCAACGTGATCAAGAGCCTGACCAGTGCCCAAAAGACGCTTTTCTTACGACCGGATGGCAGCTTTCAGTGCATTGATCTGATGGATGAACCCATTCGCCCCCGTTTGATTTGGGAGAAACGGACACACTCAAATCACGGCAGCATGGCAGATTCAACCCAGGCTTACTATCTAGTGGCGTTTAATGCAGAACTCTCGGCCAAGCCTCAACCCCACAATGAAATTGCGGCCCTGATTTATTTAAGAGACGAGCACTTAACTCAGATGCAATCTGGGAAGGAGTTGGGATTGCAAGACTGGGTGAACTTAGGCGTCAAAATTGAATACCAGTCTGAAATGCTAATTCCTGAGTCAACTATTCTGCTACCTCACGGAACAGTTTTTCTACTAATGCAGGAATGCGCTAGTTAGATAACAGTTCTGAGAAAGATTTCGTTTGGACACGAAAATCCCTTATTCAGGCAATTTGTAACAGACACAATATGGCCTCCCATTCAACCCCATTCATTCAAGGCTTTCGAGGCACTTTCTTAGACTTTGTGGATGATCCTTTTTTTGTGCCGGAACTGGATAGCGTTCGTTACTTTGCTGATGGACTGCTAGTCCTAGAAGATGGCTATATCAAGGCATTAGGGGACTACGCAGAGGTAGCGGCTCAATATCCTGACATTCCTATCAGGGAGTATTTTGGCAAGCTGATGATGCCGGGGTTTATTGATACCCACATTCATTTTCCCCAAACGGAAATGATGGCGGCTTATGGAGAACAACTGTTGGAGTGGCTCAATCGCTACACATTCCCAACCGAGCGCAAATTTAAGGATAAAGAATACGCTCAAAAGGTGGCTTCGTTTTTTTTAGATGAGCTACTGAAAAACGGAACAACTACCGCTTTGGTGTTTGCAGCAGTGTTTCCAGAATCCGTAGAGGCTTTTTTTGAGGAGGCCGAAAAGCGCAACCTGCGGATGATCACTGGAAAAGTGATGATGAATCGCCATGCACCTGATTTCTTGAGCGATACGGCGGAGTCATCCTACCAGGACAGCAAAACCTTGATTGAGAAATGGCACAAGAAAGGGCGCGCCCTTTACGCCGTGACGCCTCGCTTTGCTGTGACCTCTACGGAGGAGCAATTGAAGCTGGCAGGGAAGTTACTAGAGGAGTTCCCTGATGTCTATCTGCATACTCACTTGTCTGAAAATGTAAATGAGGTGGCCTGGGTCAAGGAACTATATCCGCAATGTGAGGGCTATTTAGATGTGTACGATTGGGCTGGTTTAGTGAAAGACCGATCGGTTTTTGCCCACGGCGTGCAGTTAACTGATGAAGAGTTTGAGCGGCTATCGGAAGCGAAAAGTGCGATCGCATTTTGCCCCACCTCCAATCTCTTTTTGGGTAGCGGCCTCTTTAAGATCGAAAAAGCCAAGTCTACCGAGCATCCGGTAAAGTTGGGACTTGGCACAGATATTGGGGCAGGCACCAGCTTTTCGCTGTTACAAACGGCAAATGAGGCTTATAAGGTAGCCCAACTTCGCAGCCAAAAGCTTTCTCCCTTTGGTGCTCTGTTTCTGGCAACGCTGGGCGGAGCGAGGGCGCTCTCTCTGGAAGGCAAAATTGGCAGCTTTGATGTGGGCAAGGAAGCCGACTTTATTGTGCTCGATCCACAGGCAACGCCGCTGATGGCGTTTCGCAATCCTGAAGGGATGCCAACTGATTTAGCAGAATTGGCTGATCGCGTGTTTTCGCTAATTATTATGGGATGCGATCGCGCTGTCCAAGCCACCTATATCATGGGTGAACTAGCTTACGAGAAATAGTCTTACTTGCGATCGCACCTCATAGTCGGACCTCAGTAGACGCAGATGAATGCAGTTCACTTGAAGGCACACAGATAGTAGAGCCACATCTCCGAATTAGCAGCCAAAGCAGATTCATCAGTAATTTCTAAGCCGCTTTGCCACGAGTAAACTTTAACGGCCCCAAATGCCGCTAATTGCTTAATCTGCTCCTGCGGCCTAATGTAATAGGTTTTTAAGCGAAAGTTGTGGGACTCATCCCTGACAATCACATGAGCTAATCCTCTAAGCTGCCTCAGCGTGATCGGACGATTGAGGAAGTGCAACAGCCCCAGCATGACTAGATTGACATAGCTTCTAATCGGGTTGCAGCTAAGTTGTTTTCTAAAGTCAAATTCCCGCTCAAGCCCCTGAAGATTGTGGCTGGAAAAGAAAAAGTATCCCCCTGGTTTGCCCACCCTGGCAATTTCTTGAAGCACCTTTAGCCGATCAGCGTGGGAGATGTAGTCGATACCATTAAAACTAAACAAAATAAAGTCAAAGGAATTATCTCTAAATCGGCTTAGATCACGCACATCACACACTTCAAATGAGATGGCTTGAGGCGATGCTGGAAATCGTTTCTGGCAGGCAGCAATCATCTCTGCGGAGTAATCGATACCGACGTACTCTGCAGCAATGCTAGAGAAATGCTGGGTGGTGCGACCTCCACCAACCCCAATGTCAAGCATTTTTAGGGTCGGTTCTTGAGTAGCCAACAGATCAAGAATGCTCTTTTCCGCAGGCTGTAGCTGATTCAACTGAGCGTAGTGGTGTACTACCCTAGGGCTAGTGTACGTTGTGTGATTACTGTCGTTAGCAATGACCAATTTTTTCTAAGCATAGTAGACACAAACCCGCTCCTTTGCTTTTTTAGCTCACTGGAACAGCCGCTTTTAACTCAAAGATTCGCTCAATGGTTTCCTCGACAGAGCGATCAGGCGTAGAGGCTCCAGAGGTAATGCCAACGACAATAGGTCCATTGGGCAGCCAGGAATCGGTCACGGTCATGCCACCATGGAGCAGTTTGTGCTCGATACGGTTGCCAGGGCCAATCCGATGAGCACTATCGATGTGGTACGAGGGAATATTGCGCTCAATAGCAATTTCTTGCAAGTGGGTGGTATTCGAAGAGTTGTAGCCACCGATCACCACCATCAAATCCAGCGGTTCGTCCACTAAGTCAAACATGGCATCCTGCCGCTCTTGAGTGGCATCGCAGATGGTGTTGAAACTTTGGAAATGCTGATCTAGCGCTTGAGGGCCGTATTTCTTCAGCATAGTGCGCTCGAAGAGCTTACCAATCTGCTCCGTTTCACCTTTGAGCATGGTGGTCTGGTTGGCGATACCTACACTTTCTAGGTCGGTGTCGGGGTCAAAGCCCTCAGAGCAAGCTTTGCTAAACTTCGCCATAAATTCGGCTTTGTCGCCGCCTTTGAGAATGTACTGAGCCACGTATTCTGCCTGTTCCAAGTTCAGGACTACCAGGTACTTGCCCGCAAAGGAGCTAGTAGCCACGGTTTCTTCGTGGTTGTACTTGCCGTGAATGATTGAGGTGCAGTCTTTTTTCTTGTGCTTTTCTACCGTGTTCCACACTTTCGATACCCAAGGGCAGGTCGTATCGACAATGGTGCAGCCTTTTTCATTGAGCAACTGCATCTCCTGAACACTGGCTCCAAAGGCAGGCAGAATTACCACATCACCTTGGCCTACCACATTGAAATTCTTCTGGCCGTTCTCAACTTCGATGAACTCTACAGCCATTTCCTTAAGCCGCTGGTTCACGCTGGGGTTGTGAATGATTTCGTTGGTGATCCAAATGCGCTCAGTGGGAAAGTGCTGACGCGTTTCGTAGGCCATTGCCACTGCCCGTTCTACACCCCAGCAAAAGCCAAAGGCCTGAGCTAGCTTAATCGTGACTTGACCCCGCACCAAGGTGTACTGGTTGTCCCGGATCTCTTGAATGAGTCCACTCTGGTACTCACTCTGCATTTGCTCGGCTACGTCGTCTTCATGACCAAAGCCCTTACGGAAGTACTTGTCAGATTGGTGGAGCGATCGCTTGAAGGCTTTGGTATCCATGAATCCCTCGTGGAGGTCAGCACTTAACTAGAATAACGGGTTAAGGGAAAGGAATTGGCACTCAGACAATTGGGAATTTTCAATGGGTCGACCTCTTAGCTGGAGACAAAATTCAACCATTGGCCGTTTTGGAACAGCTAGACCAGAAGCTTCAGCAGATTGCTCAGCATAAGAATTTGCTCACTTGGCGTAGTAACGCTCCCTAGTCATTAGATTTCCGGAGGGCGAGATTGATCGCTACTACGGCTGGAAGCGCCACGATGACACCACTGTCCTACCAACCTTGATTCCTGTTCACCTTTTAGATTTACCCCTATTAGGGTCTGTAGTCCGAGCAAAGCGGCTTAGTATAGGGGGGCAGGCTTCACAGGGCGACCTATGCAGATTTCCCCAGGATTTGCGCCAAAATCCGTCGTGACCTCGCTGGGTTCAATGGCGTATGTCGAGGCAAAAAAAGATTTTTGGCCGTCACTGACGGCTGAGGCCTCACCTCCCTCAGACCCCCTAGTCTTCATCCACGGCTTTGGAGGTGGATCATCTAGTTACGAATGGTCGAAGGTCTACCCAGCCTTCGCGACCCGCTACCGAGTACTTGCCCCTGATCTGCTTGGCTGGGGTCGCTCTGATCATCCTGCCCGTAGCTATCGGTTGGAAGATTATCTACAAACGCTGGCTGAATTTCTAGAAAAAAGTTGTGAGGGACCAGCTACTGTTGTGGCTTCATCCTTGACTGCGGCAATGATGGTGCGGGTTGCCAACGAGCATCCACACCTTGTGAAGTCAATGATTTTGGTGGCACCTACTGGTCTTAAGGATTTTGGCGAGAATTCAGGACAAGAACTTTTTAGGCAAATTTTACAGGTGCCATTACTGGATAAGGCGCTTTACTGGGGTGCGATCGCAACATCCGACTCCATTCGCAACTTTCTTCAGCAGCGCCAGTTCGCCAACCCCGACTTAATCTCTGAAGAAATGGTGAGTGCCTATCTAGAATCTGCTAAACAGCCCAACGCAGAATATGCAGCACTCTCTTTTGTAAAAGGCGACCTGTCATTTGACTTGGCAGTCGAAATGCCCAAGCTGACCGTACCAACCTTTATTGTTTGGGGTGACAAAGCTCAATTTACAACTGTAAAAACAGGCAAAAAACTAGCAAAATTAAGCCCAGAAGCTGTACGCATTTTTGAAGTGCTTCCAGCTACTGGGCTAACCCCTCAACTAGAATATCCCGCTGTCATGATCGGCTTAATTCGCAAATACCTAAGCACATCATAATGAATGAATAGAAAGACATGGTAGGGGCGGAGCATTGCAGAAAGAATCTGTACAGTCCTCAGGAACGCAATACCACGCCCCGATAACAGACCTACATAACAATTCTGCCTGAAAGAGGAAGTGCCTAACACATTCTACAAAGTGGCATTATCAAACATAAAAAAGGGCAAGTATTACCTGCCCTTCGAATCATGATCCAACTAATAATGGGATTCAGAAGCTAACGAATATTAGCCTTCATTAGTAGCCCAAACATCGCTGGTTTCTTCGGCCGCATTCACAGTGGAAGAAACTTCTTCAGCAGGGGCGATTTCAGGAGTTTCAGTACCCTTCAATTCACCCAAGTTGATTTTGACTACTTTGTTGCGGACCTCGACCACTTTAGGCAGGGTCAGGGTCAGCAGACCATTGGCAAAGTCGGCCTGAACGTTGCTGTTTCGAATCGCTTCGGGTAGCGTGATTACGCGGCGAAAAGAGCCATAGCGCAAGTCATCAAACAGCAGCTTGTGCCCCTCAGCAACATCCGCAGCTCTGCGCTCACCTGTAATCACAACCGCCTCGCGGGTGACTTGAATGTCAAGATCTTCGGCCTTCACACCTGATAGCTGAACATGCAGAACATACTCATCCCCTTGGTCAACCAAACGAATGGTTGGTGTCCAAGTGGTTTTGACAGCAGTTGTCATATCGGTAAAATCACCAAACAGATCATCAATCTGACGACGGAGAACATCCATTTCGCGGAAGGGTTGCCAATAACGAACGATCATCTTTCCTAACCTCTAAAAGCTTCGTGGTGAAGAGTGAAGCGGTAACTGCTCTCTCAATTTCTCTACAGTTTCTATAGTGCCGAAACTTCTGTTTTGATTACAGTCAAGAGAACCCTACCTGTTAGCCGTACTTCCCCGCCGAACTAACCGAACCGCATTTTCCGAACTGATTAGTCATTACTGAATGGGTAGAGGCATGGGCTTTCACTGATACCGCGCTCAAGGCACTAAAGCTCCTTAGAAAAATATCAAGTCTCTACACAAGACGAGATTTACTGTTACCAACCGCGGGCAAAACCCAATTAAGTCTGTCTACCCTATGATCAATCAGCAACGTTCAAGAGGTCATTATGGGTCATGCCATTCTGATTACAGGCGCATCCAGCGGCATTGGCTATGAGTTGGCTAAAGTGTGCGGCCGGGAAAAGTACAACCTGGTTCTCGTCGCCCGACGGGAAGAACGGCTGAAAACCCTACAAGCTGAGCTAGAAGCAGCCCATGGGATTCAAGTGTGGACGTATCGAGCAGACTTGACGCGGGCTGAGGAGCGGCAGCAGCTTTTCAACTGGACGCAGATTCAGAGCATTTCCATCGGGGGCTTAATAAACAATGCTGGGTTCGGCGACTATGGCCCCTTTATTGAAACTGACTGGGACAAGCAAGATCAGATGCTTCAGCTCAACATTGTGGCGCTTACCCACCTGACTCGCCTGTTTCTACCAGGCATGGTTGAGCGCAGACAAGGCAAAATTCTCAACATAGCCTCTACCGCAGCGTTTCAACCTGGGCCGTTTATGGCGGTTTACTTTGCGACAAAGGCATATGTAATGTCGTTTACGAATGCGATCGCAAGTGAAGTTGAGGGGACTGGCGTCACCGCTACGACACTCTGCCCTGGCCCTACTGAATCCGAGTTTCAAGAAATCTCAGCAATGAGCAAATCTAAGTTGATACAGGGTCGCAAGTTACCGACCTCAGCGGAGGTGGCCGAGTACGGCTACCAGACGATGCAGCAAGGCAAGCGGGTCGCGATTCACGGATTCGATAACCAAGTTCTCGCATTTATCACTCGGCTTCTTCCCAACAAGTTGCTTACCGACATGGTTCGTAGCATGCAATCTCCGGCTTAATCTATCCCCTGCACCCCCTGTCAAAATCCAACGAAAGACCGAAGCTTCTGGCCCATCAAAACTAGGAAGCTATGATAGGAGAGGTTGACATTTCTTAACACTGCTTGGCTATCAAGCTGATTAGGTCACTCAACCTGGCAACTATCAAAAGCGCTCTTACAAACCCCCTTTACAAAGCTGATCTATATAAAGCTGACTGCATGACTGTTTCCTCCACCTCGACGAATAGCGTCAAACGGTTTATCGAAAACAGGCTTTTGCTGGGTCAATCCCTCACGCTAGAGTTAACCGCGATTCTCCTGGTCTACTTTGTTCAGGGAATTTTGGGGCTGGCCCGTTTGGCGGTCAGTTTCTTTCTTAAAGATGACCTAGGGCTGACACCTGCTGAGGTTGCTGCCCTAACCGGCATCGCGATGCTGCCCTGGACAATCAAACCCTTATTTGGGTTTCTCTCTGACGGCTTTCCCCTATTTGGCTATCGTCGCCGCCCCTATCTGGTCTTATCTGGGGTATTTGGGGCTGCTGCCTGGATCGCGATGGCAACTGTGGTGCAAAGTGGATGGGCTGCGATCGCAGCTATCACCCTCAGTTCCCTCTCCGTAGCAGTCAGCGATGTCATTGTCGATTCCCTAGTCGTAGAGCGAGCCCGCCGTGAATCCCAAAGCGATGCCGGGTCTTTGCAGTCTCTTGCCTGGGGAACGTCTGCAGTCGGAGGCCTGATCACAGCTTATTTAGGTGGGTTGCTGCTCCAACAGGTATCCACCCGCACGGTGTTTGCCATTACCGCTGCCTTTCCTTTAATCGTCTCTCTCGTCGCTTGGCTCATCAGCGAAACCCCTGTCGAAAAGCGGCCCAGCCTCCCCGTAATTTGGGGTCAAGTCAACGACCTGCGCAAGGCCATTAGCCAAAAATCAATCTGGATGCCCGCCTTGTTCCTTTTTCTCTGGCAGGCAACCCCTTCAGCAGATTCCGCATTTTTCTTCTTCACTACTAACGATCTGGGTTTTCAACCCGAATTTTTAGGTCGGGTGCGGCTGGTTACCAGCGTTGCAGCCCTACTCGGCATCTGGATTTTTCAGCGCTTTCTAAAGGCTGTCTCTTTCCGCAGGATCTTTGGCTGGTCTACCGTCTTCTCCTCTCTTTTCGGCATGACCACCCTCCTGCTGGTAACCCATGCAAACCGAGCAATTGGCATTGACGACTACTGGTTTAGTCTGGGCGACAGCCTAGTACTGACCGTCATGGGTCAAATTGCTTTTATGCCAGTGCTTGTCCTCTCGGCAAGGCTCTGTCCACCGGGCGTAGAAGCAACCCTCTTTGCCTTGTTAATGTCAATTGTGAACTTGGCAGGCTTGCTTTCTCACGAACTAGGCGCACTGCTAACTCACTGGCTCGGTGTTACCGAAACTCAATTTGACCATCTCTGGCTTTTGGTGCTGATTACCAATCTGACAACGCTACTGCCACTACCCCTTTTGTTTCTTCTACCTACAACCTCCTCTCAAGGCTCGGTTGAGCCTTCTGAAGGAATTTCTCACCTGCAGGCAGCTTCATCTCTTCCCATCGCAACAGCTTTAGACGAGGAACCTATTGAAACCCCTGTTGTGATCCGGGAGTTAGACGTTGAACTGTTGCAATAACTTAAATTTGCTTCTCACGCTTAAGTTTGCTTCTTCCCTGAGCAATTCACTCTGATCCCCTTTTCCGTTCTACAAGACTCACGAACAATGCTTACTACTGAACCGACTAAAGCCCCAGTCAACCCATCCTTCACCCTGGAAGACTGGCAGGGAGGTTTCCGCTCTCAACCCCAGGAGTTTGCCTATTGGATTGATGACATCGAGGGCCAGATTCCAGCGGAGTTGGAGGGAACCCTCTTTCGCAATGGGCCAGGACTGCTAGACATCAATGGCTATCCAGTCAAACACCCCTTTGATGGGGATGGCCTGATCAACAGCATTGCTTTCCGAAATGGCCAAGCCTTCTTCCGCAGTCGCTACGTGCGAACAGAAGGATATGTTGCCGAGCAAAAAGCAGGGAAACCCATTTACCGGGGCGTGTTCGGGACTCAGAAGCCAGGAGGTGTCTTTGCCAACGCCTTTGACCTGAAGCTAAAGAACATTGCCAACACCCATGTTGTCTACTGGGGCGATAAACTCCTGGCTCTGTGGGAAGCTGCCGAGCCACACCACCTCGACCCCCGAACCCTTGAGACTGTGGGGTTAGACTACCTGAACGGAGCAATCGAGGCAGGCGGTGCATTTACAGCCCATCCCAAAATTGAGCCAGGCCATCATGACGGGCAATCCCGATTAGTTGGCTTTTCAGTTAAATCGGGGTTGTCGAGCACCATTACCTTGTTTGAATTTGACCCCGCAGGCAAACTTCTCTCCAGCCACAGCCATACCGTACCGGGGTTTGCGTTTATCCACGACTTTGCTCTCACCCCAAACTACGCCATCTTTTTCCAAAACCCAGTCAACTTTAATCCCCTCCCCTTCATGCTGGGACTCAAGGGAGCCGCTGAGTGTATTGCGTTTAATGAGAAAGCCCCCACCAAAGTCGTTGTTATCCCAAGAGACGGGCAAGGCGCAGTTCAATTTATCGACACTGACCCCTGCTTTGTCTTCCACCATGCCAATGCGTTTGAACAAGATGGAAAAGTAGTCGTTGATTCCGTGCGCTACAACGATTTCCCCTCACTCAAAGGAGGAAATGACTATCACAACGTCAACTTTGCCGAAGTACCAGAAGGCCAGCTCTGGCGGTTTACTCTCGACTTAGCCGCAGGAAAAGCTACTTCCCAGCCCCTCATTACCCGTAGTGTCGAGTTTCCGACGCTCAATCCTGAGTCAATCGGCAAACCCTACCGTTATCTATTTATTGGAGCCACCCACTCGCCAGTTGGGAATGCTCCGCTACAAGCCCTGGTTAAGCTCGACTTGGAAACTGGGCAAGAGCAACTTTGGAGTGCTGCTCCTCGGGGCTTTATTGGAGAACCTGTATTTGTTGCTCGTCCCAACAGCCAGTCAGAGGATGATGGTTGGGTGTTTGTTTTGGTGTACGACGCTGAGCGGGCGTGTTCAGACTTAGTTATTCTTGATGGTCGCAATCTAAAGGCTGAACCCATCGCCCGTCTGAAGCTGCGGCACCACGTTCCCTACGGGCTGCACGGCAGCTTTGTTCCCAACTACTTCGGTCCGGTCCGGTAGAGATCGCTTCTTAGTGGGATTAGTACGCGTCTAGTGGGCACTCTGAGGCAGAACACCCTTCTAGAGTGCCCCTGTCGCCCGTCATGCTTTTTGCCACCCAAAGTTCCCCCGTACACTACCGCCTAACGCCCCAAAGTGAGGGAGTTAGGCTAGAGATCTGGGAGGTTCCCCCTGGCAGTTCACCTTCAGATCTGCCGTTTTTGTTCCGGTTACAGTACAGCTTGCCTTCAGTCGAAGCTGCTCAGGAAACCCTCAAACAGCATCTGATTGAGAATGGCTACACCTTCGCCACCATTAAAATGGCTGCCGATGGGAAGGTCTTGCCAGTAGACTGTATTTCGATTGTAGAGACGCAGTGCGAGGGTTGAGCGCAGCTTCTTCCTTACTACATCAGAACATGCCAGCCAACCTGTCACGCGAGGGCTCTTGCCAATTCAACAATCAGGGGTCCCAGCATAAGAGCAGGTAAGAACGAGGCAATCCTGACCTTAGTAACCTCTAGCAGGTTCAGACTTAACCCCAAAATGATCATGCCGCCGATCCCAGTCACGATCAGAATATGGGGATCTGTAGCAGGATCCACAATCAGATTTGCAAGCGTACCCGACAGCAGCGAAAGTCCGCCCTGATAAATCAAGATGGGCAATGCTGAGAAGCCAACCCCAAAGCCATAGCTTCCTGTTAATGCGATCGCAGCCAGCCCATCCATCGTCGATTTGAGAGCCAGGATGGTACTGTCACCCGATAGTCCATTGTTGAGGCTGCCTAAGATTGCCATTGGACCAATGCAAAAAAGCAAGCTGGCAGCTACAAAGCCTTCGGTAAAACGACCACCGCCACGTACCCGTTTTTTCAACCAGTCGCCCACGTCGATCAGGCGTTTCTCAATCTGCCACCACTCTCCCAAGAGGCCACCTGCTACCATTGCCAGCAGCGCCAGGATGACCCCATCGATAGACCCTGTCTCAATTTTGGGAAGACTCTGCACCATACTGAAACCAATTACGAGCGTCATTAACCCGACGGCTTGAGTAATGATCTGCTGCATGGCCCGAGGCAAGCGATCGCGTAGCAATAGCCCTACACCTGTACCCACCAAAATAGTCATGACATTGATCCAGGTGCCACTGGTTTTAGCCCAAAACGAAAGCATGGCAAAGACCCAGGTTAATCAGGTTAATCTCTAGATAGAAAAATTTTGTTCAACAGACGCTATGGTTCCCCAAGTCAGCCTGACTCGCGCCCAGACTTATGATCCTAACGAGTTACGCAAGCATCTGGAACAGGTTTTGGAGCCGCTTGGCGGCATGGCTTCGTTTGTGCAACCGGGCAATCGAGTGCTGCTAAAGCCCAATCTATTGACTGGATCTAGACCCACTAAAGAATGTACGACTCGGCCCGAGTTGGTTTACTGCGTTGCCCAAATGGTCCAGGCGGTAGGTGGTAAACCCTTTCTGGGAGACAGCCCTGCCTTTGGCAGTGCCTACGGGGTCGCTAAAGCCAACGGTCTGCTACCTTTAGCCCAAAAGATCGGCTTGCCCATTGTAGAACTGCATGGTGATCGCTACGAAACCAACTGTGAGGAGTTTGACCACCTACGGCTGTCCAAAGAAGCTATGGACGCCGATGTGGTGATTAACCTTCCCAAGGTGAAATCCCATGTTCAGCTCACGGTAACCCTGGGCGTGAAAAATCTCTTCGGGTGCGTCCCTGGCAAGATGAAAGCCTGGTGGCACATGGAAGCGGGCAAAGACAGTGCCCGCTTTGGCACCATGCTGGTGGAAACAGCACGAATGGTTGATCCCGACCTTACCATCCTCGATGGCATCATCGGTCATGAGGGCAATGGTCCTAGCGGCGGCGAACCAAAGCTTTTAGGCATTCTGGGGGCCTCTGCTGACGTATTTGCGTTAGATCGAGCAATGGTCGATATTCTGGGCGTTGATCCGGCAGCAGTGCCAACAGTAGCTCAATCCTTACGGTTAGGACTGTGCCCGGAAAGCGTAGATGAAATTGCCTTTCCTGTGCTCAGCCCCCACGATCTGCGGGTTACTGACTGGAAATTGCCTGATAGACTGATGCCCATCGACTTCGGCGCACCTCGGGTGTTAAAGTCTACCTTCAAACATCTCTACATCCGCTTTATCAAAGAACCAATTGCTGCCTACGCCGGACGTTAAACAGTAGGATGCGTTGTTCATTGCATCTTTGAGCTTGATGCAACGTGAACAGAATTGGGTGCGTCACGCAAAGCGATAGCAGCACTCTACAGAGTTTCTACGGACCTATGATACCGGTCAAGCTCTTTAGCGGTGGGCGGCTGTGGGCGGCTCCTTCCAATAATGGAGTTGACCTGAACCATCACGTCAGGTACGGGGCGAGTGACCAAGCAGAGCCAAAGTGCAAGGTTTTCTGTGGTTCACACGATACTTTGATCGTGTTAAGTGGGTGCATGGTGTTCATGCCAGTGTCGTGCAATGTCTACACGGCGGCACACCCATACTTGGTCGTGTTTCTGAATATGATCCAGAAAACGCGCCAAGGCAGCCGTCCGGCCTGGGCGACCAACCAACCGACAGTGCAGCCCAATACTCATCATCTTGGGAGCATCCTGTCCCTCCTCATACAGGGTGTCAAAGGCATCCCGTAAGTAGGCAAAGAACTGATCCCCGGAATTGAATCCGGCATAGCTGGCAAAGCGCATATCGTTGTTATCCAGGGTGTAGGGGATCACTAGATGAGGTTTGCCGTAATCGTGCACCCAGTAGGGCAAATCGTCTGAGTAGCTATCGGCGTCGTAGAGAAAGCCACCTTCTTCCACTACAAGGCGGCGGGTGTTGGGGCTAACACGCCCCTGGTAAAACCCTAGAGGTCGATTTCCTGCCACCTGTGTATGAAGCTGAACAGCTCTGCGAATGTGCTCCCGCTCAGTATCTTCCCCAATGTATTGATAATCAATCCAGCGATAGCCATGACTAGCAATTTCCCAGTCAGCTTCAACCATGGCCGCCACTGCTTCCGGATTTCGGTCCATAGCCATTGCAACGGCATACACCGTCAGGGGAAGTCCTCGTCCTGTGAAAAGTCGATGCAACCGCCAGAAGCCAGCACGGCTGCCATACTCATACATCGACTCCATATTCATGTTGCGTACCCCAAGCAGAGGCTGAGCACCCACACTCTCGGATAGAAAAGCCTCGGAGCCTGGGTCGCCATGCAGAATGCAGTTCTCGCCGCCTTCCTCATAGTTGATCACAAACTGCACAGCAATCCGGGCATTACCGGGCCAGTGCGGATCAGGAGGTGTACGGCCATAGCCCACCAAATCGCGAGGGTAGGTATTTGGTTGTTCTACTGGCGATCGACTCTCTACCATCTCAACTTAATCCTTCAAAAACACCACAACACATTACATAGAACAAATAATGAAGCGCTCCAGTGATCTTCGTGGTTCCAAACCTATCCTATGGCCTCAAGTTACTGCTGTCCGGAAGATTTCGTCCGACTGTCAAAGGCAGATAAGATTAGAGGAAGCTTTGTGCGGTTTTTCGTTTATGAAGCCACGCCGGAGCTACATTTCATAGATCAATTTGCTCAATTGGTTTGTCCAACTGGGAATTTACTACAACGGAGGAATGCACTAGGTGTTTGATGCATTGGTGATTGGTTCTGGACCCGCTGGATTAGCGATCGCAGCCGCTCTCTGCGATGTCGGTCTCAGCGTACAAGGTCTGACACCAACCAGTCCTACTGCTGAATGGCCCAACACCTACGGCATCTGGTGTGACGAGCTAGAAGCCCTCGGCCTAACCGAGCTACTGAGTCACCGTTGGACAGATTCCACGTCCTACTTCGGGCCTCAGGAAATGGTCCTGAACCGAGATTATGGCCTTTTCGACAAAGAGAAACTGCAGTCCTATTTGTTGGGGCGGTGCGATCGCAACTCAGTCTCTTGGCAGGAAGGCACAGCTGCCGGAGTCAACCACCTTGCTGACTACTCTCGGGTCACTACCCAAACAGGCCAAGAACTGACGGCGCGAATCGTAATAGATGCAAGCGGCCACAAACCGGCTCTAGTTCAAAGGCCCTCCTCTAAACAGATCGCCTTTCAATCGGCCTACGGCATTGTTGGTCGCTTTTCTTCGCCGCCCATTCGCCCAGGTCAATTTGTCCTGATGGACTATCGCTCCGATCACCTCTCTGAGCAGGAACGGCGAGAGCCACCGACTTTTCTGTACGCAATGGATTTAGGCAACGACGTCTACTTTCTGGAAGAGACCTCCTTGTCTCACTGTCCTGGCGTTTCTTTGCAGGTTCTTGAAAAGCGGCTCTATCAGAGGTTGGCGTTCCGGGGGGTTCAGGTCAAGGAAATCCATCATGTTGAGCGATGCCTGTTCCCTATGAACATGCCTCTGCCAAATTTCAATCAAGCCGTTGTTGGCTTCGGTGGGGCCACTAGCATGGTGCATCCTGCTTCCGGCTACATGGTGGGCGCACTACTGAGACGAGCACCCGCTGTGGCAGATGCGATCGCACAGGCCCTCAATGCCGATAATGCCACTCCTGCCCAAACTGCCCGCGCTGCATGGGAAGCTCTCTGGCCCAAGGAGAAGGTCCGCAAACACTACCTTTACCTCTTTGGCTTGGAAAAACTGATGAGGTTTAATGAACAGCAGCTCACCAGTTTTTTCACGACCTTCTTCAGCTTGCCTCGCTCCGAATGGTCGGGATTCTTGGCCGACACTCACCCTACTCCAGAACTACTCCGGGCCATGCTCCACCTCTTTGGCATCGCGCCCAACAATGTCCGTCTCGGTCTCATGAGCACCGTTGGCAAGGAAGGTAGCCTTCTCTGGCAGTCTGTTACTGCCTGAGTTAGCTCTTGTGAATCCTTCCAGAATCAATATCAGATTGCCTAACCCCTAATCAAAAAGCGCTCCCAGTGGGAGCGCTTTTCAAAGCTAATTTGCTAGCGGCAATTAACCGTGGATAGCAGGCGCGGTGAGAGCAACCGGGGTTGCTTCACCAGAAGCCAGGTCAAGAGGGAAGTTGTGAGCATTACGCTCGTGCATTACTTCCATACCCAGGTTCGCACGGTTGATCACGTCAGCCCAGGTGCCAATCACACGACCCTGTGAGTCGAGGACAGACTGGTTGAAGTTGAAACCGTTCAGGTTGAACGCCATGGTGCTGATACCCAGAGCGGTAAACCAAATACCGATGACGGGCCATGCACCCAAGAAGAAGTGCAGTGAACGAGAGTTGTTGAAAGAAGCGTATTGGAAGATCAAGCGACCGAAGTAGCCGTGAGCTGCAACGATGTTGTAGGTCTCTTCTTCTTGGCCGAACTTGTAG
>DATNQF010000130.1:0-26013 GCA_036702855.1 Trichocoleus sp.
CGAGAACCAAAATCGAGGCCTGATCAACACGCGAGAGGCACTTCAGCTCGCTGAGGAAGTTGGACTCGACCTGGTCGTGGTTTCTGATGGCAAAGAAGTCCCGGTTGCCAAGATTCTAGACTATGGCAAGTTCCAGTACCAGCAAAATAAACGGCAGCGCCAGAGTTCCAAGCCTTCTGTGAAGGAGGTCAAGCTACGTCCCAACGTGGGCGAGTCTGACTACAAGCTACGGATCGATAGGGCTGTCCAGTGGCTAGGCAAAGGCGACTCGGTAAAGTTCATGATTAACTTGCGCGGCCGGGAACACCAGCACCGCGACCGCGCCGCTGAACTGCTCGACCGAGTTGTCACCGATTTGGGCGAGGCAGGCAAGGTCCAGTCCTTGGATAAGCGCTCTTTAATGGTGTTGGTTACCCCTGGCTAAATCAAAACATCATTAAGCAATTGAAGCAGCCTTTAAGAACGTCTGACGTTCTTAAAGGCTGTTTTTTGCCAATTGTGAGAGTAGAGTGACGAGGAACACAGCCTAGCCAATTTTCTTGACTTGAACTAAAACCTACCTAACCAATATTTTGAATGCCGAATTTCCGTAGCAGCATAGGCAAGTAGTCGTCTAGGTTTTGAATGTGCTGGTCGGTCAGCTCAATCAAATTCAGTTCATTGGCCTGATAGAGAGCTCTTTTTTCTTCCTTGCGGGCAATATACTTGGCATCACTCTCATAACCCCAATATTCGATGTAGATCCGGCCTTGGGGAATATAGAAGTCGCAGTAGGCATCTTTGTCAGCTTCTACAGGTAACTTTCGTTCATAGGCATGGACAAGTCCAGCGAAGTAGAGCCAGTTATCAATCAATACCTCAGCTTTGGAACGAACCCAGTGACCATCATTGGTACGGTACTTCGCTCCGTCTTGAAACTTTTCTCGGAAATTAGAAGTTTCTTCTAAGGTTTCTGTAGACGACGTACCTTCTGTTAGAACTTGAACAGCCTGTAGAAAAATTCGGTTGTCTAAAATCTCAGGCGACCACATGACGTATTGAGCATCGCCTCGCTTGCTAGCCTTCTGCTGTGCACCTAGGGCAAGACCCCGAGCAGTTGCAACCCAACCACCTTCTTCGGCTTTATCGAGAAGTCCTAACTCAGCCAGAACAGGGTTGATTTTGAAGCGGGAGAGTTTGAAATGATCTGCTAGGCGGGTTGCCGACAAGAGATTAGCAGAAGATTCTGGATCAGCCGCAGGCTTGGTAATCTTGATTGGCTTCTCTTCAGTCGCAAGCTTGGTAATTTTGACTGGCTTGTCTTCAGCCTTTGTCAGCTTCTCTGTGGAGCGGTTGGCTTTCCAGCAGGTATAGCAGAGAGTGTGACCTAGTTTGGTCACCGGTTGATTGCAGCCCGGAGTATGGCAGAGTTCCATTCATCAAAAGTTTTAACTCTAGTGGAGAGTACCCAACTATTTCCCAGCCAAGTCTATAGCCGGATTTGCAGGCAGCTTTATTTACCGATGGTAGAAAGCCAAATCCTTGATAGCTCATTCCATCTGGCGTAGTTGCCTAGCTGCAATTCTCCCCCGATAGTCGGAGGAGAGGAAAAATTGTGCTCCCTAGGATGGATCGAGTAGACCACAGGCTTTTGCAATGAAATATCGACAGCTCGGCAGCAGTGATCTTAGGGTTTCTGAAATCAGCTTAGGCTCCTGGTTAACCTATGGAGGTGGAGTTGAGCGACAGCAAGCAGAAGCCTGTGTTCATAAGGCTTTTGAGGTTGGTATTAACTTTATCGACACTGCTAATGTCTATGGCCGGGGTGCTGCGGAATCATTTTTGGGTGAAGTGTTGCAAGGCGTTGATCGCAGCTCGTATGTGTTGGCGACTAAGGTTTACTTTCCGATGTCCCCCACTGACCAAGGATTATCGGCTGCCCAGATCTCCAAACAAATCGATGCTTCCTTACAACGTCTTCGCACCGATTATGTCGATCTCTATCAGTGCCATCGCTACGATGTAAATACTCCGCTGGAAGAAACGATGGCAGCGCTCACAGATGTGGTGCGGCAAGGAAAGGCCCGCTACATTGGCTTTAGCGAGTGGAACCCTACCCAAATTCAAGCAGCTCTCAATATGGAGGGGGTCGAAAAATTCGTTTCCAGCCAGCCGCAGTATTCAATGCTGTGGCGTAAACCTGAGGCTGAGGTATTTCCCTTATGTGCAGCTAATGGCATTGGTCAGATCGTTTGGTCACCCTTAGCCCAAGGGGTGCTGACCGGGAAGTACAAACTTGGGGAAGCTCCACCCCAAGATTCTCGTGCGGCTAATGACAAAATGAATGGATTTATGGAGAACTTGCGGAGCGATCGCATTCTCAGCGCGGTGCAAAATCTCAAACCAATTGCTGAGCAGTTAAACATTTCGACTGCTCAGCTGGCTCTCGCTTGGGTGTTGCGTGACGAACGGGTATCTTCTGCCATCGTTGGGGCAAGTCGCCCAGAGCAAGTTGTAGACAATGCAGCTGCCTCTGGCGTGAACTTAAGCGATGAAGTCTTGCAGGAAATTGACACCGTACTAGCCTCTGCATTGCCTCAGACCGCTGCTCGCTAGCAACGTATCGTGTGATAGGGTCATGACTCGTGCAAGGGTCACGACCCGCGCGGAGTAAGCGATCGCACCTTCGTCACTCTACCTAGTTTCATTGCCGGTATTGCCCAGTGTACGGAGGGTAAGCAACAGTTCTTTGGTATTGAAAGGCTTGGGCAGGAAACCTTGAAAGCCCAACCGTTCGGATTGAGCGACTGACTCTTTAGAATTCAGCCCACTCATTGCCACAATGCGCAGGTCAGGCTTTAGCCGTCGCAGAAGGGGAATTGCGGTTAGACCATCCATAGAGGGCATCATCAGATCCATCAGAATGGTGTGAACTTGGTCTCTGTGCTCAGCTAATAGTGCGATCGCACTCACCCCATCTGTTGCGGTCACAACCCGGTAATTGTAGGTTTCCAGCGTTGTTTTGGTGATTTCGCAGATAGCGGGTTCGTCATCCACGACGAGAATCAGTTCCTGCTGCCCAAACAGGAGATCAAGCTCTTTTTCAGGAGTGGGGGCAGTTATCAGCGTTGCAGGCAGGTAGACCTTAAACTCGCTACCCTGATTCACCTCGCTATGGAGATCGATGAAGCCGCCGTGGCTCTCAACAATGCCCAGAACTGCCGAGAGTCCTAGACCTGTTCCTTTGCCGACTTCCTTGGTCGTGAAGAAAGGATCAAAGATTCGATGGCGGATATCGGGGGCAATTCCGGTGCCCGTATCGGTAACCGTAATCACGACGTAAGGACCGACCTTGGCTTCCAGATGCATTTGGGCAAAGGCCTGATCGAGTGTCACATTACTAGCGGTAATCTCCAGCGTGCCGCCATCAGGCATGGCATCTCGGGCGTTGACGCACAGGTTCATAAAGACTTGATGCAGCTGGGTAGCATCCCCCAAAATAGGCCAAAGCCCGGCGGGAATGAAGGTACGGATTTCAATAGACTTAGGCAGGGTTTGCTGAATCAGCTTTTGAATTTCACGCAGCAGGTGATTGATTTCCAAGAAAAAGCGTTTGCCCTCCGCTCCACGGGCAAAGGCCAGAATTTGCTTCACCAAATCAGCGCCTCGATGAGCACTGCTCTCAAGGATTTGCAGCTTTTTCTGCATCGCCTCGTCCAATTTCGGCAGCTTCAACGGCAAGAGCTGCACCACGAGTAAGACCGGGGTAAGAATGTTGTTGAGATCATGGGCAATACCGCTAGCCAAAGTGCCCAAACTCTCTAACCGCTGCGCCCTCAGAAACTGCTCCTCTAGCAACTTCTTGTCGGTGATATCCATATGAATACCAATCATCCGCAAGGGATGACGGTTGCTGTCATGGAACAGGCTGCTTTTGGTGGCAATCCAACGAGTCTCGCCTGTTGGCAGGAGAATGCGAAACTCAGTGTTGAGCCCTTGCCCAGCCTGCACTGCTCGATAGCGCTCCTGCTGAACCCGATTGCGATCCTCAGGATGCACCGCTTCTAACCAGTCTTGATGACTCCCATCAAAGCAACCGGGTTCTCGACCGTATAGGGCTTCTAGTTCACTGCTCCAAGCTACTTGGTTGAGAGGAATGTTCCATTCAAAAGTGCCAATTTTACCTGACTGTTGGGCCAGGGTTAACCGTTCCTGAATTTGCTGACGCTGCTCGATTTCCCACCGGAGCAGTTCGTTAGCCTGCTCTAGTTCGGCAGTGCGTTCTTGAACCCGATGCTCCAAGGCTTCATTGGCTTCCCGTAAGGCTTCAGCAGACTGCTTACGCTCAATGGCGTAACGCAGCGATCGCACTAGCAATTCCTGATTCATCTGGCGCTTCATCAGGTAGTCCTGCGCCCCGTGACGCACCGCTTCGACCGCCAAATCCTCATCGTTTGTGTTGGTTAGCACCACAACAGGTAAGCTGGGCGCATTTTGAATCAGTACGTCTAGCGACGCAAGCCCAGTGCTGTCGGGCAGGGTGAGGTCAAGCAGGGCAACGTCAAAGGATTGAACCTGGAGCTGGCTGATGGCCTCCCCTAACCGCTTGGTATGGCAGAGTTGAAAGCGGCGATGAACCACCCCCTTCAGGACTTCCTGCAAGAGGCGGGCCTCGGCAATGTTGTCCTCAATCAACAAGACGCGAACAAACGGCTTTTCTACGAGCCGTTCCAGGGTAAGGTAGCCGTTTCCAACCAAAATTCCTCAATCCCCTTAACAATCTTGAAAAGTTCGGCTAAATTGCGCGATTTCGCGATGTAACAATTAACGTGCAGGTCGTAGCTATGGGAGATGTCTTCCTCATTGCGTGAGGTCGTCAACACGATAACCGGAATGTGCATGAGGTTCGGGTCGGCCTTAATCTCAGCTAACACCTCCCGTCCATCCTTGCGAGGCAGGTTCAGGTCTAGCAGGATGAGGTCGGGCCGATCGGCTCCGCTAAATGCTCCACCCTGCCGCAAGTAATCCATCGCTTCCATACCGTCCCGCGCGATGACGACCTCACACGGGACAGCAGTGCTTTTCAGCGCCTCTTTAATCAGCCGGATATCGCCGCGATTATCTTCGACTAAAAAGATAATTTTGTGTGCGTTTGCCGTTGGCATGATTGCGATCGCGTCCTTCAACAGGAATCGTGAACAGGAACGTAGCGCCTTTGTCGGGTTCGGCTTCAACCCAGATTCGGCCCCGGTGACATTCGACAATCTTTTTACAGATTGCCAGTCCCATCCCCGAACCAGGATATTCATCGCGCGTGTGTAGCCGCTGGAAGATAACGAAAATGCGCTCGGCAAACTGCGGGTCAAAGCCAATGCCGTTGTCGCGCACCGAGAACAGCCACGCATCTTCCTGCCGCTCTACCCCAATATGAATTTGGGGAGCCACATCTAGCTTTCTAAACTTGATGGCGTTGCCCAGCAGATTTTGGAACAACTGCATGAGTTGGGTACCATCTGCCACGATACTGGGCAGGGGATCGTGAGTGATCTCGGCTCCCGTTTCGGCAATTCGTCCACGCAGGTTGCTCAACGCCTGATCCAGGGATGTCTGAACCCCAATCAATTCCCACTCAATGCCCTTGAGATCGACCTTGGAGTAGGCCAAGACATCGTCGATTAGGGTTTGCATTAGGCTCACCCCTTCTACAGCAAAGCCAATGAACTCCTTGCCATCCTCATCGAGTTCGTCGTCGTAGCGCATCTCCAAAAGCTGCACAAAATTAGCCACCTGGTTCAGCGGCTCTTGCAGGTCGTGGGAGGCGACGTAGGCAAACTTTTTCAGTTCAGCGTTGGAACGCTCTAGGTCTTGGGCCAGCAGTGCCAATTCTTCTGCCTGCCGCAGCACGATGTTAACAATAGCCTTGCGAAGTTCCAGCGCTGCCTTTACTTCGACGGACTTCCAGGGTAGCGATCGCAACCGCACTGTCTCCTTCCACAGGTGGAACGACTGACGCGGACACAGGCGTAGATTGCTGCCTTCCCCTTCTACTGTGTATGCATTGTTGGGATCACCGCCCCAGTTCACGGTTTGGATCACCTCTGGCCGGAACCACAGCACATAGCTGCGCTTGGAAATAGGAATGGCGAGTAACCCACTGGCAACATCCTTAAATCGCTCAGCATCGGAATAGGTCAGCGGCAGAGAATCGGTGGCAAACACCTCTTCGTCTCGGCTCTTGGCTAGCCACTGCACCAGATAGTTCAGCTCCTCCTCCGGTGGGGTACGGCCAATTGTGGTCCACTGCCCACCAAAGCAGATAGCCGCACCCTTGGCGTCAACCAGCTCCAGTAGGTTGGGCTCATGACGAACTAGCCCGTCGATGAAGTAGTCCTCTTGGGACATCAAATCGACCAGCGCCGTTTGCACCTGCGACACCTTCATCCGGTAGTTGAAGTCAGCCTCTTCTTCACGAGTAGAAATTTCTGAAAAAATCACGCGCCCCAGAAATTCGCAGGCTTTACGCAGCTCATAGGGCACGTATTTAGCCGTTTTGTGGTGACAGGCAATCAGGCCCCATAGCTTCTGATCCTTCATCAGAGAAATGGTCAGCGATGCTCCCACACCCATGTGATCGAGGTATTCGGTGTGGCAGGCATAAGGCTGCCGCAAGATCGACATGATCAGGTCGGTGGGCTGATTCGTGACCGGGTTCTGAGACGGAAACAGATCTACAGGATCCGCCTTGGCATCGGGAATGACTCGAATCCAGTTGGAAAGGAACATCTTACGAGCAGGCTGGGGCACATCTGACTCTGGGAAGTGCAGCCCTAAGTACGATTCCATGTCGTCAAGCTGTTCCTCGGCCATGACCTCGCCGTGACCATCGTCATCAAACTTGTAGAGCATCACCCGGTCAAACCCAGTGACCTTGCGCACTTCATGAACAATGATTTGGCAAAAATCCTTCAGGCCAGCGGTAGCTTCTAGTTGGCTGATGGAAGCTCGTGCTAGGTGATAGAAGCTCAGAAAGGGAATGTTTTCCTGGCTCAGGGCAGGTTCTAGTTCCAGAATCAGGAAGCCATCGCTGCTGCGGTGAAAGATGGCGTCATAAACGGCATAATCGTCACCCTTGCGCCGCACCCAGACTTTAGTGGGGTTGAGAATGTCGAGATTGTCGTGAAAGAGTCCAGCCCGGAACTGGTCTACCTGATAAGGATCCAGTAATGCGTCCAAGGGTTGACCCAACACTGCTTCCGGTGCAACACCCAAGGCTTCGCGGGTATTACGGCTAACCTGCAAAACAGTCAGATCTGATTCTTGCAGCACTAGCAGGACACCGTGGGGCTGTACCTGAGTCAGGCTGTGGATCTCTGGCTGTTTTAGGCTAGTGAGATTGATCTCTGGGCTTCCTAGGTTCATGGCAGTTATATGGGAGGCTCCCTCCCTAAGCTGGTTAGATTTCTCTGTCACTAATTCCTGTTTGTCGCTAATCCTTACGGTGCAAGGGGCAACCCCGGACAGACCTACTTAAGAAACGGCTACTTTGAAAAGTTATTCATGACCGATTGGCTGCCGTAAAGTAAAGTTCTATTCAGCAGGGCTAAGTAACTCTAATCAGGATTACAACTGGGTCACAACCGATATTTAGAGTTTTCCTGCTACTTTCTAAACCCCAAAGTTCAGGGAACAAACACCTGAGTAATGATGCTACTTTGCTAAGCAAACACGGCTGTTTCTACGGTTTGAATACCGCCTTCAAATACCGTCTCTACTCAGAAGCATATCCCAGAAGAAAGAGGCTCCCAAAGGTCAATTGTTAAATAAAGAGTAAGGTTTGCAATGCCTGAAATTAAAGGTTTTCAGCTAAATCAAAAGGCATTTCAGTCAGATAAAAACAACAGAAAACTTATTCTGATCTGGGGAATCTTACGGTTGATTTAGGAAATTTTATTTCCTGTTAATAAAACTTAGTCCTTATGAGAGCACTAATCCACAGGCAGGGTTACAATGCCTAACCAAAAATCTTCAATACGCTTTACCAGTTGATAAAGTTGCCCTAGATCAGAAGACTTCACGACATAAGAATTACCCTGAAGCGCATATGTATTGAAGACATCGCTTTTCTGGTCTGACAGGGTCAGAATCACGATGGGAATACGCCGCAAGCTTGGTGTTGCTTTAATATCTGCTAGAACCGTCTGACCGTCTTTTTCAGGCAGGTTTAGCTCCAAGAGAATCAAGTCTGGTCGGGAAGCCGCTTCATAACTTCCCCGCTGGTGGAGAAAATCAAGTGCTTGGTCGCTATTTGAAATCGCAACCAATTCATACTGTTCCGAATTGTCCTTCAGGGCTTGCTCGATAGTGTGGACATGGTCAGGGTTAGCGTCCACGACCAGAATCAACCGTTTTGTCTCTGCTGCCATACCCATCAACCCTATCACTCGGTCGCTTATAGCCAATAATGGCAGCTTTCTCGAAACATGCGCTCAAACAAAATGATTGACCTACACGAGAGCAAAGCCAACACTTTTGTGCAGCGCTGTGCACCTTACGCTAAAGCCAGTTCGGGAACCCGTACAGATAGGAAGGTTGCGATCGCACACCCCAGCACCGTAAATTAGCACTCGGGGCTTGAGAGTGCTAAGTTCCTCACAAGCAGTGCGCTCCCGAATCATTAACGGCCCAAGTCCTAACGGGATCTGTGACCACAGGCGCGTAACGAGTAGCAAATCTGGAGAGAGATTATTTCTATGGCAGCTATCACTTTAGCAGCGTCTAGCTTGAAGCCGCTAGGCGATCGTGTTCTGGTTAAAGTAAGCGAATCTGAAGAAAAAACCGCTGGTGGCATTCTGCTGCCTGACACCGCTAAGGAGAAGCCCCAGGTTGGTGAAATCACCGCTGTGGGTCCTGGCAAGCGCAGCGACGACGGTAGCCGTCAAGAAGTCGAAGTAAAAGTGGGCGACAAGGTACTGTACTCCAAGTACGCGGGTACCGACATCAAGCTCGGTTCTGAGGAGTACGTCCTGCTGTCTGAGAAAGACATTCTGGCTATTCTAGGCTAATTTTTGGACTGACGAATTGATGTTTGCAGGCGCAGGTTTGACAGAGATTCTCCCGGTACTTGAAAGCCGACTCTGAACACAACCTGCCCCCTTCAGACTTCTACAACCGCTCTGACTTTTCAACAACTCACAACGCAACACTGAGAGAACTATGGCTAAGCGCATCATTTATAACGAAAATGCCCGTCGTGCTCTAGAGCGCGGTATGGACATTCTGGCGGAAGCTGTTGCCGTGACCCTTGGCCCCAAAGGCCGCAACGTGGTTCTAGAGAAGAAGTTCGGCGCGCCTCAAATCGTTAACGATGGTGTCACCATCGCTAAGGAAATCGAACTAGAAGACAACGTTGAGAACACTGGCGTTGCCCTAATTCGCCAAGCCGCTTCCAAAACCAACGATGCTGCTGGTGACGGTACCACCACTGCAACCGTCCTGGCTCACGCCATGGTTAAAGAAGGTCTGCGCAACGTCGCTGCTGGTGCAAATGCGATCGCACTAAAGCGTGGTATCGACAAAGCAACCGTTTTCTTGGTAGACAAAATCGCTGAGCACGCTCGCCCAGTTGAAGACTCTAAGTCTATCGCTCAAGTCGGCTCCATCTCTGCCGGTAACGACGAAGAAGTGGGCCGCATGATTGCTGAGGCCATGGACAAAGTAGGCCGCGAGGGCGTCATCTCCCTGGAAGAAGGCAAGTCCATGACCACCGAACTGGAAATCACCGAAGGGATGCGCTTCGACAAGGGCTACACCTCTCCCTACTTCGTCACCGACACTGAGCGGATGGAAGCCGTTCTCGACGAGCCCTTCATCCTGATCACCGACAAGAAGATCACCCTGGTACAAGACCTGGTGCCTGTACTAGAGCAAGTCGCTCGTGCAGGTCGTCCTCTGATGATCATCGCTGAAGACATCGAGAAAGAAGCGCTGGCAACCCTCGTGGTCAACCGTCTGCGCGGTGTGCTGAACGTGGCTGCCGTTAAGGCTCCTGGCTTTGGCGACCGCCGTAAAGCCATGCTGGAAGACATCGCTGTGCTGACTGGTGGTCAGGTGATCAGCGAAGACACCGGCCTCAAGCTCGACAACACCAAGATCGACATGTTGGGCCGCGCTCGTCGCCTCACCATTACCAAAGACAGCACCACCATTGTGGCCGAGGGTAATGAGGCTCAAGTCAAGGCTCGTTGTGAGCAAATCCGTCGCCAGATCGAAGAAACCGAATCTAGCTACGACAAAGAGAAGCTGCAAGAGCGTCTAGCTAAGCTCTCTGGCGGTGTAGCTGTGGTCAAAGTCGGTGCGGCTACCGAAACTGAAATGAAAGACCGCAAGCTGCGTCTGGAAGATGCCATCAACGCGACCAAGGCCGCTGTTGAAGAAGGGATCGTTCCCGGCGGTGGCACCACTCTGGCTCACCTGGTTCCCAGCCTGACCGAGTGGGTTAATGCCAATCTGAAGGATGAAGAACTGACCGGCGGCACCATCGTTGCTCGCGCTCTGGCGGCTCCTCTCATGCGGATCGCTGAGAATGCTGGTAAGAACGGCGCTGTTGTGGCTGAGCGTGTGAAGGAACTGCCCTTCGACACCGGCTACGATGCTGCCAACGACCAGTTCGTTGACATGTTCGAAATCGGTATCGTTGACCCTGCTAAAGTGACCCGTTCTGCTCTGCAAAACGCGGCTTCTATTGCAGGCATGGTGCTAACTACCGAGTGCATCGTGGTTGACAAGCCCGAGCCCAAAGAAAATGCACCCGCTGGCGCTGGCATGGGCGGCGACTTCGACTACTAAAGTCAAATACTCCCGCATAGCCCCGGTTTAGGGGCTATGCTCAAGGCTGTCTTCTGTTGAAGACAGCCTTTTTGGGTTGCATATGGAGTTAACCGTGAGCTTGTAGACCTCTTGCATGAATCAATTGGTAGTCTGGGATCAGGATTGTTCGCCAGACAGCAATGGCCTACAACGACCTCATTAAACTGCCACCATCACGAAGTTCCCAAAAGTTATAACTCAGAAGGCAGACAAAGCGCTTTACGAGGCTAAGCAACGAGGGTGCAATCAGTATTTTGCATATCATCTTGAGGCCGCTAATAGCCCCCTAGAGGCGGTTGAATGATCGGTGCAGAGTCATCAGCAGTTGTTGAACCTCTGGGGTTACTGTCCCAAAACGACTAGAGACAATGGCTGTTCCGTTGTTGTAGCCAATATAGGTTGTCACAGCGTGGGAGGGCTGTTCTGGCAAGTCCGTCACCCAGATCTGCAGCGCTGTGGTTTCATCAATGGTAAGCGCTCCGTAGTCAGCCATCGTGTACCCTTTGCTGCGGATCTCTTGCAGTGCCTGAGAAACGACCTCTGCTGGTGGCTTTTCTACCCAAGTCACTTCTGTCCGAATATCCGCTGGCTGACTCGGTCGATCAAGAATTTCCGGTGAAAAATTAGTGATCACGATCGGCAGGGAGTCACCAGCTTGGGAAACCTGCCACTCTTGGGGAAACTGAATCGAAAATAGATCCCCATAGGTGTAGGTTTCCAAATCAACGGAAGGAGTAGTCTCAGGGGATTGAGAATCAGCAGGGATGGCGTCAGAGGTAGCGGCTATGGGGGACAGTTCAGGCGACGTCTGAGCTAGAACGGGAACGGGAGCACAGCCTAAGGCCACTCCGAGCAAACCCAAACCCAGTCGATAGCAAAGAACACGGCATTGATTGGTCATTGTGTTAAATGTGGGCCTAACAGCGGTAGACAATGGGTGTGAAACAAGCGAGCTTAGGCAAGATGGCATCATCCTAGCCCGACATGAGCCTTTTCTCGTGAAGCCCTCTCTAACTACAGCCAACCTCGCAAGCGATACACACCAATGCCAATGTATTCTTTCAGGGCTTTGCTGATGAGGGCTAAATTTTCTGCTTGAGGAACTAGGCTTAGTAGTCGGCCTTGCCAGGTTGTGCGGGTTTCCTGCAATGATTGCTCGGTAATCAAAAAATCTGTTGGAGCGGGAATCGCATCGATACCCTGGCGACGAAAGATCATGAGCGACCGAGGCATGTGCATGGCCGAAGTGACCAGTAGAACCCGGTTGATCTGTCTCTGTTGCAGGATGGCTTTGACGTTCACCGCATTTTCGTAGGTATTTAAAGAGGTGGGGTCTTCTGCGATCGCACTTCTGGGTACCCCTAAGGCCATCGCCAACTGCGCCATATCGCCCGACTCTGAAGGACCACCCTCCTTCCAAGTAATGCGCCCCCCACTCAAAATCAGCAACGGGGCTTTGCCTGCTTGGTAAAGAAACGCCCCGTGCAGCACGCGATCCCCAGCCTCTGCTACATCCACCCAAGGGCGAGGCGTGACCGCAGGCTTAATGGCCCCACCCAACACCACAATGGCTTCGGCTTGCGGCAAACTGGCGGGAGGCAAATGTTGCCATTCCAGAGATCGAATCAAGGCATTGCTGATGTTAGGGTTGCCACCTACTCCAAGCAGCAATAATGCCAATGCGATCGCACCTGCTGCCCAGCGAGGTCGCCGCCAGAGCAGCACCAGCGCTACGAGCAAGAGCAAGCAGGCCAGCCCAAGCGGATAAATAAACTGGGGCAACAGCTTTGACAGAAACAGAAACATACGGTGCGCTAGGAGGTATTAAGCCTCTTTTGGGGGAAGATTTACTACCATCGTCCCCGATTTTACTGATTGCGCTGCCAACAGCGTCCGCATTTCTTGCATTAAGGCTGCCTGCTCGCCCTGTAGCGCTTCTAATCGAGTAACAATCTCTGTTAGCCGATCAGAATTGGCATTGCTTTCAATGGCTTGAGTCTTAGTAGGCTTGCCCCGATTGGGTTGAACCCAACGAAACCATAGGCTAGTGATTGCCGAGAACAGAGCCACAGTCATCCTAAAGGGCAATCGCACCAGCGCTAACCAAAAGTTTTCGGTCAAACGTGCGATCGCATTCCACAGCCCTGCTAGTAGCAGCAACCCCAAACCCACTAGCAGCAGCCCCCATAGCGGATGAGCTACGAGCCAACCAATCGCGGGATAGGCTTCGAAGAAATCAGAGAATGGCCTCCACACCAGAGGCTGTAATCCATTGCCCCAACGGCTGAACACATCCATTAGCACGATGTCCAAACACGATTCTCAAACAACTCTTCTCCAGATATAAACTATTGCCGCAGGTGCGATCGCTGGTCTAACGCGCCATGCAGCCGTCCACAAAATGAAAGTCTTTCCAAACAGGGCTAGTCAAGAAAACCTAGAAAGTGGTAGCCAGAAGTGCTCAGCTAGTCGCCTCTTCTCTGACTCCTTGAAAGGGATTGCTCAGCAATTACTCATACTCCCGAGCCCCTACTGCCATTTGCAGCACCATCGGGATTCCCCCCTCTTGGTGGTACTTGTCGGCCCATGCTTGCAACATCTGATCCAGTTCCTTGAGGGCTTCGTCTTGCCGCTCAGGAGCGACATCGAACACTTCAATAGCTCTCAATACTCCCGGTTTTTCGTGCACCCAAGCCTGGAGTAAGCTAAAAAAACGAGCGACGTCTTCAATCATGGTAAAAGCTCGCTCTCGTTCACCCCGGGGCGAGTAAACCGTTTTAGCTAACGCAAAGAGTGGCACTGAGACGACAGGCGAATCGACTTGAATTACAGTTCCTGAGTGCAGCAACCGAAACTTAATGTGCTCAGTCAAAGCCTCACTAAATGTCATTCGCTGGTTCGGCGGCAAGTCTGCTTGAGACAGCTCATGAAGTGCCTGAATTAACTCTGTAAACTCCGTTAAATCAAGGAGCTTTGCTACAGGCAAGTTGGCTGGTAGGCTCTGCTCAATTTCCAACCGTTCACTGGGTGTCAGCCCATGTAGGGTTACGCGAGGTTCACCGGGAAGACAGGGAAAACTGTCCTGCCAAAGGTGAGGCATTGCAATGAGGTAGTAAGGTTCCTGAGAATTCAAAGTCTTGAGGGTCTTGCCAGTATCAAGCGCCTCCTGAACCTCCTGAGTAATGGCCTTTACTCGCTTTGGCTCAACATGGTATAGGAACCCAGTCTTGCGGATATTCCTGCCCTGCTCTAGGTAAGTGCTGTAGATTGCGAACTTAGCAGCAGTGGTCGCAGCATCCAAAAATGCCCCATACCGATGGCCCCCCATCTTCATAGCCCCTAGGGCCAGATGCATTAGAATTCGATCGGCTGGGCTAATCTCCAGATCCTGGAAAGGATCAGAGCTAGGGTCGATAGACGCTGGAATTGGGTTAGTCACGCTGATATGAGTGTCCCCGTATCACTCTGGTAATAGTTGGATTAGGGCGTTTTTATACAAAGTCTCCCTAGAGAGATCACTGAACAGCCCTTGGGAGAGATTATCAAGGATACGGACAAAATGCGCCAAACTGTTGAACTAAAGGCTGCAAATTGAAGCTTTAACAGAAGTTCTGCTTTCGACAAGCTGAGTTCTGCACCAAGCGGCTTCCTTTTAATCTGAAGAGAGTTTACCTGTACACTCCAAAAAAATTGACTTATTTTTCGAGCAATCCCGGCTTGAATGAGCAGGACTACTAATTCTAAGCCTCGGTGTACTTAAGTTTCAATTTTTACAACCTACTATAAATTTTTACGGCCACGGCTCAACAGCTTTCCCTCCTAATTGACGGCTAATTTTCCAAGTAGAGTTTTAATTCACTCAAGCATCTTGAGTGTTCCCAGAATCATTTAGAGCGTCTCAATTTAAGGCAGCTCTTTAGAGGAAGATGGCTTTTATAGTAAGTCTCCTTCGAGATCTAGAGTTTCTCCTTCAAATATCGAGCTGTAAACTTAGCCAAGCAATAAAGAAGGATGGGTTTCCTCTTATCTAATCCGTTGATGCCCTAGCGTTGTTTTATAGAACCTGATTATAGAAAGTAGAAAGTGAAACGACCCAGCAGTGACCGGGTCGCTTTCTCCAAAGTTTCGCTCAGTCTTCTGAGTGAGAACCGTCAATAGGGCTACTGACCACTTGTGGGTGTACTGGGCGCGGTGCCTGTAGGAGCGGGGGCTGTTGTTGTCGGCGTTGGCGTTGTTGGTGTCTCGGCCCCACAGTAAGAGTTGACGGTACCAATAAGCTGAGACTCTGTTTGAGAGAGTTGCTCAATAGATTTAACAGCTTCCATCGTCTTCTTCTGGGACTCTTCAATGCGGGCAGGCAACTCCGCCTCAGAGGGGACAGTGACCACTAAATCCATAGCGTCGCTAGCCTGTTGCAAAGAAGTTTTGAAGCCATCGACGACACCTGAGTAATCGTCCCGGAACTTCACCAATGCCTCGTCTTTGAGCTGAGTGCCCTTTAGATCTCCTACCAGGCCATCTAAGTTAGTGACCACCTTATCAACCGCTGTCGTGTACTGGCTGGCGGCAGATTTGATGTCATTCAGGTTTTTGACCTGAGAGGCATTTTGGCTAAAGCTTTGAATCTCGGTTTCAAAATCCGACATAAAGCCTTGGGTCTGATTGACGACCTCAGCCAATTTGTTGCACTGGGACACTTTAGACGGACCGCAACCAGCAAGTAGCAGGACTGCCAAAGCTCCCGCTGAAACCCCCAATGGGCGAGGGCAACGCGTCAGCATGAATTGTCTCCTTAGCATCATTACTGCCATGACTCCCGCCATCCTATACCCAAGTGTTCTCAAATAGGTCGAATGTGGAGAGTTTTTCAGATTCCCTGAGAGGCTGTAGCCGTTTGCCTCTATTGGGCTAGCGATAGGAGCCAGCCTGATTTGCGCTCCCTTGGCCTGACGCAAAAACAGGCGCTAGCCGCCCGAGCGACCTGCTCTGCTGATAGGATCGGGAGGCTGACTTGTGTTTGATTAAGTTATTCTGGAAAGTCTATCGGTACGATTAACCTATGATCACTCCTGCGGAGTTTCTAGAAGTCACAAAATGGGCCGGAATAGGCACTCTAGTGCTGGCAGGCATTACTGTGCTTGCGTTTCTTCTTAAGTGGGGAATTCGGTTTCGTTTAGTGGGGGCAACTGGCTTTGCTCTTGTTCTAACAGTGGGTATCTTGGGCTTGAGCTTTCAGCCCTTTACTCGCACTAGTATTCCTGGTGCAGTGCCCTATTCCACTGTATTTGACTCCGGGTCTGACAAGATTGTAATCACGATTCCCCCAACGATTACTGAGACGCAACTAGAAGCAACCTTGCGACAAGCTGCCAGCAATTTGTTCAAACCTTACCGTTTGGGCGTACCTGGGCAAGCCCCCACCATTCGCGCTCGCATCATCTTGCACGACTCGCCAGGCGTGTCTAAGTTACTCTATGTCGGTCAAGTGAAGGCAACTCCTGACCCTGCTACTGGAGAGTCTATTACTGTGACGGTGGATTCTAAAGCGCTGGCCCAACTTCCTCATTCTGATTCCTGATCCTACGCCTATGACCGCTGAGACTTTGCCTGTGCTTGCCGTTGCTCCCGCTAAGGTAGTGCGGGGAGCGGGCATTTTGGCCCAGATGCGTGATGCGATCGCATCGCTAGGCCAACGGCCCTTGCTTGTAGGGGGCGATCGCACCCTGGCCCTTGCAAGTTCCCATCTCGACTTGGCTTTAGAGGGGCTATCCACAGAACGGGCTTCTTACAGGACCGACTGTAGCGAAGCAGCCCTAAAATCCCTGCGCACTGCAGCCAAGAACCACAAAGCAGATGTAATCATCGGCATCGGTGGCGGTAAGGCGTTGGATACGGCCAAGCTGGTGGCCCATCAGCTCAAGCTGCCTGTTGTCACTATTCCTACCTCAGCCGCTACCTGTGCGGCTTGGACAGCACTGTCTAATGTTTACTCTGATCAGGGCGCTTTTCTCTACGATGTAGCGCTTGATCGGTGTCCTGATCTGCTGATTCTAGATTACGACCTCGTGCTGACAGCTCCTCAGCGGACTCTGTTGGCTGGTGTTGGGGATGCGCTAGCTAAATGGTACGAGGCCTCTGTTAGCAGCGGTGCATCTGATAAGGCACTGATTATTGCGGCAGTGCAGCAGGCCCGAGTTCTGCGAGACATTCTCTTTCAAAAGACTGCCGCTGCGCTGCAAGAGCCCGGTGGGTCAGAATGGCGAGAAGTCGTAGATGCCTCGGTGCTGATGGCTGGGGTGATCGGCGGGTTGGGTGGAGCCCAATGTCGCACCGTTGCTGCCCATGCTGTCCACAATGGGTTAACTCAGCTCAGCGCTAGTCATGGCACTTTGCACGGGGAAAAGGTGGCCTATGGCATTCTGGTGCAGATGCGGCTGGAGGAAATGGGGCCGAATAAAAACACCCTTGCGATCGCAGCTCGTCAGCAGCTTATCCAGTTCTACACGCAGATGGGTTTGCCCAAGAGTTTGGAAGATCTGGGTATGGGTGCCATTTCCCTAACCGATCTGCGACAAGCCGCTCAGTTCGCCTGTCGAGAAGGCTCAGACATTCACCATTTACCCTTCACGGTGACACCAGATGCAGTGATGGCAGCAATGGTCTCTACCCTGGCTGCTGAACTGCGCCCTGTTTCTAAGTCCCTATCCCACTCAGAAGTTTTTGAAACGTCTTCGGAGGTATCCCTATGACCCTGGATTGGATTCAACCTGCCCAGCGGCTCAGCGACTTGCCTCCCTACGTCTTCGCTCGATTAGATGAACTGAAGGCTCGTGCTCGTGAGCAGGGGCTGGATCTGATCGATTTAGGGATGGGCAACCCCGATGGGGCCACTCCATCTCCGGTAGTCGAAGCAGCCAAGCAAGCTTTGGATAACGTTGCTAACCACGGCTATCCCCCCTTTGAGGGCACCGCCAGCTTCCGCAAAGCCATTACCAGCTGGTATCACCGTCGCTACGCGGTAGAACTTGACCCTGATGGCGAGGCATTGCCGCTGCTGGGATCTAAAGAAGGGTTGGGGCATTTGGCTATGGCCTACGTCAATCCTGGGGATTTGGTGTTGGTGCCTACACCCGCTTATCCTGCTCACTTTCGCGGTCCCGTGATTGCAGGCGGTGAGATTTATCATCTTCATCTCAAGCCTCAGAATGATTGGTTAATCGACTTTAACGATATTCCTGAAGATGTGGCTCGCCGAGCCAAGGTTCTATTTTTTAACTATCCCAGCAACCCCACTGCGGCTACCGCTCCCCGCGAATTCTTTGAGGAAGCGGTCGCTTTCGCCCGTGAGTACAAAATTTTGCTGGTGCATGACCTCTGCTATGCTGAGCTAGCTTTTGACGGCTATCAGCCTACTAGCTTGCTAGAAATTCCTGGCGGCAAGGAAATCGGGGTTGAGTTCCATACCCTGTCCAAAACCTACAACATGGCTGGATGGCGAGTTGGCTTTGTGGTGGGCAATCGCCACATCATTCAGGGCTTAAGAACGCTGAAGACCAACCTAGATTACGGCATTTTTGCAGCCCTTCAGCAGGCCGCTGAAACGGCACTCTCTCTGCCCGATGTCTATTTGCATGAAGTCCAAGCTCGTTATCGCACCCGCCGGGACTTCTTGATTCAGGAATTGGCCACGCTAGGTTGGGATGTGCCCAAGACCCGAGCCACTATGTACCTTTGGGTGCCTTGTCCACCTGGCATCAAATCGACTGACTTTGCCCTGAATGTGCTGCAGCAGACAGGTGTCGTCCTCACTCCTGGTAATGCGTTTGGCCCTGGCGGTGAAGGGTATGTGCGCATTAGCTTAATCGCTGATTGCGATCGCTTGGGTGAGGCCGTCGAACGGTTGCGGCAGGCCGGGATCCGGTACGAGGCAGCTGCAACAGTTTAAGCAGGAAGGGAGAGGAGAGAGAGGGGACGTGCCCAAACTCAGACCTTTCCGCTCTCCTCCTCGTCGCTCACGGTATAGTGATTGGTATCTCAACAGGCCTTGCTATGTTCAATCTCGGCTGGACAGAAGTCGTCATTATCCTTGGGGTTGCCATCTTCATCTTTGGCCCCAAGAAAATTCCTGAATTGGGAAGCGCCTTAGGCAAAACACTGCGAGGCTTCAAAGAAGAGGTCAATAAGCCGGACGAACCGGAGGATCAACTGAAGGCCTACGATGACGACGAGACCTATCGTTAGTCTTCGCTAATCCAATTCTGTGTCCGATACTATGTTGAGTGCCCAGGCTTCGTCTGGGCATCTGCTTTTGTAGCTCTCTCCCCTGATTGAAGCAGGCAATTTAGGACAGCCTCATGTCAGAAATGCCCAAGCCAGAAGCGCCCAATTTCCTTCACAAGTCAGCTATCCTCGCAACGATGCATCGCAAGGAGCAGGCGATCGCACCTGTATTGATGGCTGAACTCGGAATGCAGGTACGGGTCCCTGAGGGGTTTAATTCCGACTTGTTTGGTACCTTTACCCGAGAGGTGGCCCGTCCAGGATCCCAAATTGAAGCCGCCAGACAAAAGGTCTTTAACGCGCTAGAAATGACGGGAGAAAGGCTAGGTCTTGCTAGCGAGGGCACCTTTGGGCCTCACCCAGTTATGCCTTGGATGGCTTGCGATCGCGAAGTGGTCTTGCTGTGCGATCGCACCAGCGGCCTAGAAATTATTGGAGAAGCAGTGTCCTCTGAAACGAACTACCGTCAGCAGCGAGTAACGGCTGTAGCAGAGGCCTTTCAGTTTGCCCAGCAAGCTGGGTTTCCTGACCACGGCTTAGTGGTTATGCCCGATGCGGCCCAAAGCCCAAAGCACGCTATTTACAAAGGTATTACCACAGCCGAACAGCTCGAAGCAGCCGTCGAAAGGACGTTGACCCAAAACGGCAGCGCTTGGGTAGAGACTGACATGCGAGCCCTCTACAACCCCACTCGGATGAAGGTAATTGCTCAAGCAACCCGCAACTTGGTAGAAAAAGTCCGCTGCACTTGCCCCAACTGTCACTGGCCAGGCTTCGACGTGCGCCAACGAATTCCTGGATTGCCCTGTGAACGCTGTGGAGCACCCACGTTGCTCCTCCACAGTTTGCGCTACGGCTGTCAGCACTGCGGGCATCAGACTACCCTTTCTTTTCCAGAAGGCAAAACTCACGCTGACCCCGGACAGTGCGAGTACTGCAATCCCTGAATTTGTGGCTGCATTGACCCTGAGGGAATTGCGATCGCAAGGCTGGAGCAATGCAACTCTTAAAAACTTAAGCATGAGCCGGACATCCCCCTAGGGGAAGGATTACCCTTGTAAAAGGATTGATCCCACCAACTCCTGAAACAACTCACCTTCCCTAGTGGCTATCAAGAACCCATGCGTCAATTCTGGAAATACACTTTCGCCAGCCTGACGGGCACATTTTTGTTTGTTGTGTTGTTCGGTGTGCTGTCAACTATTGGCGCAATTGGGCTAATGGGCTTCGTAGCAGCCAATTTAGCGAAAGATAGCACCCCCTTGGTCGAGAAAGACTCCATGCTGGTCTATGATCTCTCGACGACCATTCCCGACTCTGAGGTTATCCCTAGCCCCACAGAGGTCTTGCTTTCTGGCGTGCCAAATCAACTCACTTTAAGAGAAGCCATTGTTGCTCTGCAAAAAGCGGCTGAAGACGACAAAATTGTTGGGCTTTATTTGAAAGGCAGCAACGAGATGGGAGCGGGATTAGCCGCTCAAATAGAGCTTACAAAAGCGATTCAGCGCTTCAAAGAATCGGGTAAACCAGTTATTGCCTACGACATTTCTTGGACAGAGCGGGAGTACCTGCTGGCTTCCCAAGCCGATACGCTCTACATGAACCCCTTCGGTGATCTGGAGATGAACGGTCTCTTTGCCGAGATGATGTACCAGGCAGAAGCGCTGAAGAAATTGGGAGTTGGGGTGCAAGTCACCCGCGTGGGTAAGTACAAGTCCGCGGTAGAACCCCTCATTCGCAATGAAATGAGTTCGGAAGAAAAGGAGCAAACCCAGCGATTGCTTGGGGACTTGTGGCAGACCCTCATTCAGACTTCAGCCAAACCTCGTTCCCTACAACCACAAGCCCTTCAGGCCATTGCCAACAACCAAGGCTTTCTCTTTGGCCAAGAGGCCAAAACCCGAAAACTGGTCGATCAGATTGCCTACGAAGATGAGGTCATTACCGCCCTTCGAGCCAAGACAGGCCAGAGTAAAGACGATGAAGAGTCTAAGGATGATGATGGGGATAGCGTGCGTCAGATCAGCCTGGCTCGTTATGCCGAAACGACTGAAGACAATTTAACAACTCGAAGCTCAGAAAATGAGATCGCTATCGTTTATGCCGAAGGCCCCATTGTAGATGGGGATGGCGAGGGTGGTTTAGGCAGTAGTCAGGTCATTGCAGGTAATCGGGTTGCCCGCCAATTGCGCGAGTTGCGGAAAGACGACGACGTCAAGGCGGTTGTGTTGCGGGTTAATAGTCCGGGTGGTAGCGCCACTGCGTCCGAAATTATCCTGCGCGAGGTTCGGCTCCTGCGCGAGTCTGGAAAACCCGTTGTGGTGTCTATGGGAAATGTTGCGGCTTCTGGTGGCTATTGGATTGCCTCTTTGGCTGACAAGATTGTGGCTGAACCTACCACCATTACCGGATCCATCGGCGTCTTTAGCCTCTTTGTCAACTTGCAACAGCTCGGAGACAAAGTCGGCATCAATTGGGATGGAGTCAAGACTTCGGAATTGGCCGACATCTACAGCAGTACTCGGCCCAAAAACCCCAAAGAACTGGCAATTCTGCAAAAAGCAGTAGACCAGATCTACAGCGAATTTCTAAAGCGTGTGGCTGAGGGCCGTAAGCTGCCCGCGACTAAGGTGGCAGAAATCGCTCAAGGTCGTGTTTGGTCCGGCAAGGCCGCTAAAGAGTTGGGTTTAGTTGATGAACTCGGTGGGTTAGATCGAGCCATTGAGGTAGCTGCCGACTTAGCTAAGCTCGGGGACGACTGGAAACTGAAGGAATACCCTGAGGGCGACGAGTGGGAGCGCTTCTTTACTCGTTTCTTTGAGTCAGAGCAAACCCAAGCCCAGGATCCTTTAACAGCCCAGCTAGAAAACGTTAAGCGAGACTTTGCGTTGCTCAGGACCCTAAATGATCCTCGTGGGGTTTACGCCTTAATGCCCTATCGAATCGACTTGAACTAATCCGGTACTGCTGATTTTGGAGTCTAGAGGAACAGCATCAGAACGAAAACAAAAGTGAGAATGCCGGAGAGCATCGGTAGGATACCGCTGGACTCCTCCTCAGCAGGTTTTTCTATAAATTCCCGCTTAAAGTCACAGTTAAGACACTGATAAACACTGTCTTCGTGAACAATGGAGTGCTTACCGCACTTAGGGCATTCTACAGATGCACTTGTAACAATAGATGCTGGCATGGTTTTAGGGGAATAGCGTTTAACAGGTAATGGGCCGCGGAACCGAAGGAAGTTCTAACCCAAGCCACAACACGGTGTTTGGCTTTCCCCAAGCATGAACGACTCGACTACAGACGTCGATACGAGAAAACTCATAAAAACTCAGCCCTTCAAAACAACTAGTTCAGTCTCTTTTCTTTCCTGAACATTTCACGAATATGGCAGACAGGTTTCTAACCCTCTGAGTCGTGACAGGGTGATTTGGAGGGAAAGCCGTTCTTATGCCAACTGAACTTCATCTGTTCCCCGTCCTGAGTTATTGATTGAACGATGCTGGAATTATCAAGAGAAGCTAACCCCATCAGGACTTCCTAATGGGGTCGCTTTTCAACGTCTAAGCCAGCCTTCTATCACCGTAAGACAGCATCTAGCATGTGAACCTTGGGTTTTTGAGCAGCACGACGGGTCACGTGCCACTCCCGCCGACCTCCTAGATGGTAAGACAGTGCCACCACCGCAACTAAGCTCTTAAACCAGAAATAGAACGGTGATAAGAGGCTATACAGCACAAAGTAAGAGGTGGGAAAGACAATTACCGGGTTGCGGAAGCGCATAGCAGCGGATACCTGATAGAAGCCGCTAAACAAGGTGAAAACAGTACTAATCAAGGTGAACTTGAACAGTGCTGTGGACATGGCCAACCCTGAAAGGGAAAGGCTAAGGGTCATGGGAATAATTTGCAGTGCCAGGGGATGAAAAGCCTCGCTGTACAGCAACATGATCAGCCAGTAAGAGCGCTGTGGCAGATCGAAGTGACGCGATCGCATCACCCGCTGCTGATGAGCTAGCGCTACCTCCAGCCAGCCTTGGCTCCAACGTCGCCGTTGGCTCCAAAGCGCCGAGATATCGGTAGGGGCTAGCTCAGTCGTGACGACATAGGGATCGTGAACAATCCGATAACCCTTCATAAGAGCCCTTAAAGTGGCATCAATATCCTCTGTCAGCATTGTGGAGCGGAAGCAAGTCTCCTGTAGAACCGAGGTACGCCAGTAGCCGTTGGAGCCACCAAAAAGCGCTGTATCAACCAGAAGGGATCGGCCATAGTGGCTTACCCCATAAAGGCTTTCAAACTCGATGGCGATCAGACGGGTCAACCAAGTCTCATCGTGGTTTCGGATGACGTTGCGTCCCTGTACTAAGTCATAGCGGCCCTGCTCCAGCCATGCCCACGCCCGCTCTAGACAGTCGGGACTGGGATGATGATCCGCATCAAAAATACAGGTCATTTCTCCTGAAATAACCTTTAGAGCAGCATTAAGGTTTTCCGCTTTGGAGGTGCTGTCTTCTACCCGGAGCAATTTCAGGGTTGGGTAGTGGCGCGACAGCATGTGCAAGTCTGCCTCGACAGGAAGGGTGGTGGGAGTGTTGTAGGCCAGGATGACCTCTAACCGGGACTGAGGCCAGCGCACCTGCGCCAAAATATGATTCAACGTCTCTAGAATGATGCCTTGTTCATTAGGCAGGTAGGCAACGATCACAATTGAAACCCGAGGCCGTCGCCACAATTGCGGCTCCCAAAAAGGGAGCCGTTTTTTGTCCTTCGTCCGTCCCAATACCCGTTGGCCGAATAGACGTTGAAGCAACCCTCGACACGCTACCTCCTTAGGTTGACTAATAGCCCAGAAAACGACTGCTGTTTCAACCACAATGAGGATTGTCGCCAGGAGGTAGAGCCCGGAGATGACGAGCTGGAGTGGCAGCAACGATCCCCCTTGTTTGAGAAGCAGAGAGTAAAACACAGCCGGAAGCCCCAACAGCAGGCTGTTCATTAAAATCAGCGTTAAAGACAGATCCAGTGAGGCTCTCAGGGTCTTGCGCGAAATCAGTTGCTGCATACACGGTTTATTTCACTCCTAACACCGTCTTTGTAACGCTGGCTGACTGGACGCTCGTGCCCTCCCCGTCAGCTACCGTTAAGAAATGGCTATGCTTCGTGAAAGAAACATAGCCACTCCTGAAACTCGATATCCATTCAAGCACTAGTCCGGCCAAACCTAACTCTTAGACATAAAGCAGGTCGTTGTCAGCGACACTGAATGAGATTTAACTTTGATTATCGAGCCAGAAGTTAAAAACTAGCTATGGCCGAATCAGTCTGGTTTAAATGATTTTTGCTATTTGAACCTGAATAGACAAGGAATTGCAAGCCCGTACTAGGTCATAGTGCTAAATCATGTATCAGGTCGTTGTTCGTGCCTTTGGCAGTTCCGAAAAATTAGAGGTATCGATCTCCCCGATCCTAGCCCTAGTGCTGGAGAAGTGGTGGTTCGTCTTACCAGCATTGGCATGAACAATGCTGAACTCATGACCCGTCGAGGTGAATACCGGCTCGTCTCTGGTAACCCACCTTTTACGCCCGGATTGGAGGGGGCGGCATTATTGTGGCCCTAGGCGAGGGGGTGAACTAGCGCCAAATGGGACAGCACGTGATTTTGGCGTTGGGGGCACCAGCCAGCAAGGGGCCGGGACAGGGGACTTATCTGTTCGGGCTGACCAGACTGTGCCCGTGCTTTCAAGCCTTCCGGATGACCTGCTAAGGGCACTTTGGCTGCCTTACCTCACCGCTTGAGGTTGCCTGGTATGGAAACAGTCTCTTCGGCATGGAGAGACGGTGTTGATTCCAGGGGCCAGCAGCAGTGTTGCGATCGCAGCGGCCCAAGTCGTCAAGCACTACGGTGGGATTGCTGTAGGCACCACCCCTCGCGCCGACAAACAGGCAAAACTTCAAGCCATGTCAGAAGCCCCTTACGATCACTTGCTTGTGACCCAGGACAATGACTGGTACCGAGAGGCTAAGAAAATAACGGGCGGTAAAGGCTTCAACGTGAAGGGTCTAGTGCAACCCTGGCTCAATTTGGTTCAGGGGAATAAAGCACTCAATCGGCAACAGAATGGGTCTACCCCCAAAAATCAGCTTGCCCCGGTGGGTTTTGCGGCTAATGGCAACCCCAACGGGGCGCTGCATGTCTTCGGGATGAACTTCGTAATAGGTGCGATAGATCTGACGAGCCGCTTTTAGCAAAGTGGGGTCGATAATGGGCGGCAAGCCGTTCGTGTCTGAGAGTATCTTAGGTGCGGGACTCTGGGAAATAGGTTGCTTTAGACCGTACACGGCTTATTTTTGACTCATCTAGACAAGACTGTATTCAATCTCCCCCGGGGCGGCACACCCTTAACGTTTCTTAAGAGAGCGCCTTCAACAGAGCTTCACCCATGCCTTTGCACCCTACGGGGGTCATTCCTTCCGCCATAATGTCGCCTGTCCGGTAGCCCTGATCCAACACGGTCAGGACAGCCTGCTCTAGTCGATCGGCTGCGACGGGTTGGTCCAAATCATAGCGCAACATCATAGCTGCGCTCAGCACTTGTGCTAATGGGTTCGCCTTATCTTGCCCAGCGATGTCGGGGGCAGAGCCATGAACGGGTTCGTACAGACCAGGACCATCCGCGCCGAGGCTAGCCGAAGGCAACATCCCGATGCTACCCGTGAGCATGGCCGCTTCATCTGAGAGAATATCGCCAAACAAATTTCCGGTGACGATAGTATCGAACTGCTTGGGACAGCGCACCAACTGCATGGCCGCATTGTCTACATACATATGAGACAGTTCGACATCTGGATAATCAGCAGACATTGCGGTAATGCGATCGCGCCAGAG
>DATNQF010000199.1:0-24268 GCA_036702855.1 Trichocoleus sp.
TAGCTTCAAGGACGATTGATCTTTTTCCGTTGTGCCTGAAGGAAAAATGCGATCGCACTGGCCGCAATTCAGTATCCAATCAAAGCTCAGGCTGCTGGGCTAACTCTGTTCTGGCTGAAAGACGACTTCGAGTTTGATGAGATGGCCGTCTTCATCTTCGAGTGCATACACGGGATAGTAACCGTCGCCGTCAACGCCTACGACAATACCGTTTTCGATTTCTCCGTAGCCATCGTTTTCAAACATAAAGGTGGTTACGCGGGCATAGGAGTTGTCAGGCTCAACGCCTTGGGTGTATTCGCCATGCTGCCAATTCCTGAGATAGCCCGGATCGGTGATGAAGAGTTGCCCGCTATCTACTGTTAAGTAACCAATTAGTTTCCGGTGCATCAGCAACGCTTTATTGAGAAAGTTATTCGATTTTGTAAACGACTTGCTATCTTGCGGGCACATCACGCGGCTTAATTAACTGCCCCATTGCTACCGTGTCTACATAATTATTCTCACTCAACTTCATATCTCGCGAGTATCTTCCCTCAATGACAAAGCCATGTTTCTCGTAGAACTTGATAGCCCTTGTGTTAGTCGAGAACACAAATAATCCAAGCTTTTCTAAGATGGGATGTTGCCTTGCCCAATTCAATAGAGAAATGATCAATACGTTTGAAATGCCACGTCCTCTCCAGTTAGCATCCACCCACATTGAGTCAATATCGGCAAAGTGGAGTGTCCGTCGATAGGAACCTGATTCAGCGCGAATCATCCCAACAATCCCACTATCTACTTCTGCAACCAGACAAAGATTCCCTGAACACTCCTGGTCTTTCGCGATCACGGCTTGTTCATCTTCAACAGTCGTCGTTAGCTCTGTGAGTTCCGCTAATGTATACAATCCCTCTTCAACAATCGAGCGAAATAAGTTCAATGTAGCCGCTGCATCTTCTGGCGCAGCACTACGAATGGTGACTTTTGTCCCGTCTGCTAAAAACTGTGTTGAGGCTTCTAGAATTGCCATTTAACTAAGTGGTAGTTCTAGCGCAGGTAAACGGTGAAAGCAAGCCAACATTGAAAGCTGACAGAGATGCTTAAAATATCGCATTAGAGATAAACAAGATAACGGTTGCGATCAGCGGTTGCCCAAATCTTGAACTCAGCATCAGCCGCTTTCCTCAATCCGCTGCACCGCAATCGTTGGATTGCAAACCCACTCACCCTTTTCCAAATCTTAAACTTTTGTCACCGATACATCAGCGTTGTTATTTCTTGCACTAAAAATACATGGCTCTAGACATATAAAACTTGTTTTATTCTCTATACCATACTCGTACACACTGATACCACTGAACTAAGCCAGTACCGTTAGCGATCGTAAATCCATACACACCATCATTTGTACTGTTGGCATTCTGTGGTAAAGCAACTGTTTCAACATTTATCACCTGCACTGACTGATTTTCAATCCACTGATTGGCAGCACTAACAACCTGTGAGAAAGGCTCGACCTCGGCGACTCCTCCAAAAGGCCCTCGCAGAATAGGCTGGGGAGCAAAGTCCTTGCATTTAATCACCTTATCCAACACCTTAAAAACAACCCTGGTTAACAATTAATTCAACTAAGTTCTCGTTGAATTACCAATGTCTTATTAATTAGCTCTAACATACAGCCTTCTACCAATAGCAAACTGAAATCTAACTATGTATTAACCTTCAGAACTGCTATAGCAATCCCAACTGAGATGTAAGAGTATAGAGGAAGGAAAGTTGGCTTAAAGAGCACCCCGATGCCAGAGAGTATTTTTTGAGGATGAGTGTCATTTACTGTGGGGGGACGTCTGTGGCTATGTCTGGGGCAAAACTGATGAGCGGATTGAGGTTCCTGTCGTCAACGAACGCCAGAGACAGACTTACTACGGGGCTATCGATGTGCAGACCCAACAGTGCTGGGTTCAAGCCACCCAGACAGGCAACTCCGAAAACACCATAGCCTTTCTTCAGTATCTGCTAGCCCAGCATCCTGATGCTCAGATTGCGCTGATTTGGGACGGCGCTTCTCATCATCATTCCAAGCTAGTCAAAGCGTTTCTGGAATCTGTTAACCAAGGACTGGACGAACCAAGTTGGAAGATAACTTGCCTTCGCTTTGCACCTAATGACCCCAAGCAGAACCCGATGGAGGACATCTAGTTACAGGCCAAGCGATTCGTTAGAGAGTATTATCTCCTGTGCCAATCCTTCAGTGCGGTTAAGTTCCTGTTTCAGTTTGTCACTCACCATCAAACCTTTCACTTCCCCAAGCTTTTTACCTATGGCTGCTTCTCATAATTCATTTGAGATCGCTATATAGGTCTAACGCCCGGCATCACCAGCCGCCCCGCACCTCTGAGAGCAGATAACAACTGTCGTGTCGGCGGTCGGGTGCATGCCGTTGTTATGCGTCACCCGGCGCGGCTCATAGGCGCTTGCGGGCATATCCCGCGATGACCAGGTTCTCGCCCCGCGATAAGTCACGCAGCCGCTCAAACGCTTCCGGCGTGCCGATTTTGTATAACGCCCACGTGCATTTGCGGGCCAGCGCGTAACCATCGTCGTAATCTAAATACTCGTGACGCGACAGCGCCGCCCGATACAAAGGTTCGATGCTACTCGGGTCATGCAGCTCTTCGAGAGCAAGGGCAATATCTTCGTGCCTATAATGCCACCCCTCGGCTAGGAGTTGATTGAGGATATGAAGTGCGCTCGGCAGGCTACCGAATTTACCAGCCAGAATGAGCGATAACTCTACGTCTTCAGGCGAACGCTCTTGCCGCGCCTTATCAAGTAATTCGACAGCGCGCCCTGGGTCGGCGCGGAAATCATGGCCGAAAGACGACAAGAATTCGGCTTCACTAATTCTGCCCAGCGCAAATGACAGAATGAGTTCACGTTCTTTTTCGGTCATGCAATCTTCCGCACTACCCATCTATCACTTTGTGGCGCATAACGATTGAATTCATCAGCTAGCGGAAGCAGAGTGAGGGACGAATGAAGCATAGCCAGTCGGGTGCAATGATTTGTTGTGTTGCTTGTCCGATCATTCTGGCAGATGTTCTCGTAGCGCATACTTACAGCAGCTAGCGGCATCTATCTCTGCAAATACCTCGATTCTAAAGTAGAAATTTTGAGCGTAAAAAGTATGTGGCAGTGAATTCATCAATGACCTTATTTGAGACTTAGTAAATCTTTGTGGGATCTTCCAAACGACCCCATGCGCATACTCAGGAATAACGTAGGTCATATCAAGCTTGTGCAGCAAGCTAACGGTCTGCTTTTTATTAGACACGGATATTATCGTTAGATCATAGGAGTGAAATTTGAAGCCAGCCTCATAAGCGGCAAAATTGCGCTCTAACCCATAACCTGAACCAAACTCAAAAATCCGTCCATCTTCCCGATCGACAATGAACCCACCATTTACCATGAACACATCGTCCCAGTCACCAGATGCAAAATAGGCTTTGCTTTGATAACAGAAATACCAGCCATATGGCTTTTCGATTATCTTATCCTCGAATAAAGCGCAGTCTGGTCCTATTTTGTTGAGTGCGATCTGCTTGGCTTCTTCAAACGTAATCATAATTCCTAGGATTGCAACCGAGCCGCGTAAGCAACACAACTATGTATTAACCTTCAGAACTGCTAGATAACACCCCTATTGCCTGCAATTATCCGTGAGTTTTGCTAGATAACACCCTATTTTTAATGAATCAAATAGAACATTCGCAGGATAATACCCGTCACTTAGAGTCTTATCCGTCACTTTTGATAGTTAACGTTGAAGTTTGCGGATTTTATCCGTCATTTTTGCTAGATAACACCCTTCGACCAGAATTATCTAGGATCAGTCCATGCTGCAACTTTGCCTAAACAGCTCTCAAATGTTGACTCGATACGGTTGACTTGAAGCGATTGTATGCGTATGCTGCTTCCTTAAGCTGCCTTCCGAGGCAGTGGTGCAGAACCGAAAACTCTGGCGGTACCTGAGAGTGCTCGCAACACGTCTCAGATACCTGACCCGCAACCTGGTATGAGCAGATTGACGGGCTAGTGCAATTTTGCCCTAGTCACTCCAATTTTGCACTTCAATAGCGGCGTGGCTGGGGTTTTCGGGTCTGTTTTCCTCCCCCGTTCTGCGGGTTAACCTCAAAAACAGGAAAACAAACCCCATGTTTCAATCTTCTGAACCGGACGCAAACGCGCCCAAAGTTTCGCCTGCTCAATCGTCAAACCCTGAACCTCACCAAGAACGTATTCGCCATGTCGTCTATGGCAGTCTCAAAGCGCTGGACCGCATTACCAAGATTCTGCACGTGCTCAAATATGCCGAAATCAAGGAATGGAGCGAACCCATACCCACCGAAGAACCCGGTCGATGGATGATCATCCTGACCAAAATCATGCTGATTGAGTAAATCAGGTTAGCCCCAATCGGGGCATTGCAAGCAATGTCTCTATTGGGGCAGAGCAGCTTTGGGGTAATAGCTAGCGACCACCCGCCCTGCCCCTTTCAACTGTTTGAAATAGGCCAAACTCACCGGGTCGCTCGTATCCGTCAGCGAGTCAATGCCAATTCCATTGCGTCCTTGATCTTTACCAGAGCTGTGGATGTATTGCCCTTCTCCTAAGTACAGGGCCACATGGGTCGTGCGCTCAGCCGTCCCAAAGTAAATCAAATCTCCCGGTTGCAAATCTTCTAGTGCGATCGCACTTGTAAATGCCTCCTGCTGGTAAGCATCTCTCGGCAAACGAATGCCCACCGAAGCAAAAGCCGCCTGCATTAACCCAGAGCAATCATAGTTCGGCCCTACCGTGCCGCCCCACAGATACTCATTGGGTTGATTCATTGCCACTTGGGTAAAAGCAATCACGGCAGGCAGTTGAGCCTGAATTTGATCAAGGGTGAGTGGGCTAGGGCGGTAGGGCGCAGGAGCGGGTTGTAAGTAGAGAAGATCTGCGATCGCAACCCACCCCGGATAGTCATCTTCACACAGCACGACTTCAACCGCCGTGAGTTGAGCCTCAGGAACATCAGGAATTGCGAGTGGTCGCAGATGCCGTCCTGCTGCCGCTTGCGTCACCAAGCTCTCCTGCTGAGGCGACTTATAAAGGTTGAGGTCGCGCTGACACACGAACTCAGTCGCTTCCTTTGTAAGACCTGGCAACCCGTGCCTCAAATCTCCCAAACTCACCATCTCGCCACTCCATCACCCCTACTTATCGTCGCCACTGCTCCCGCTCTTGCCCCCACTGGTGCGAATGTTCACCACCTTCTTCAGCAGATCAAACCAAAAGCCAGCACCCATACCAATTGCGATCGCACTAATCAGCCAGCCAAAAAGACGACGAGGCAGAAATGGAATGGGCCAAGAGGCCTCCTCTAACCGCTGCTGCTCCAGCACAATCGGGCTATAACCAATTGGAAACGGTAACTGCTCAAGGCTGCCATTCACTGCTGTCTGCAAGTTCGCCAGATCTTGCTGCAAGTTCCCCGTATTGGTAAGTTCAGCATTCACCGCAGCTTGGCTAGCAGCCTGAGTGATTGTGCTGCGCAAGGCTGAATCAGTTGCTAGTCGGGTTGCGATATGAAAAGAGTCAGCATTTAGAGAAATCGCAATCAAAAAGCCAATGATCAGACCTACCGCTTTTGCATTACGTTTGTAGACCCCTGTAGATCGTTCCATGCCCCGATCAAACCAAGCTTCAATTTCCCGGCCAAAGGCAATCACCCGGTTCTCGGTCACATCTACAGTTGTTTCTACCTTATTCGCCAGGGCTAACAGAGAGGTTTTCAGGGCAGGCGTGATGGCTCTATCTTTGAACCGAGTCAATAGTTCTTGGGCCTTTGGATTGCCTCGACTCGCAATGGCAGAAAATTCTTCAAAGGTAACGCTGCCGTCATCAAAAATATCGAGTAGCTGCGCAATACTCGGCTGAAGTTTCTTCAACAATGCCATCTTCTCAGTTGAGTTGCTAGCAATGTTTTGCTGAATATAAGTTAGCCGCCGCAAAAAGGTTTCCGCGAGATGGTGATTTTCCGGCAATACCCGTTTGGCAACGGTGTAAAACTCTTTAAACCTGCCGTCTAGTCGCTCCAGGGTTTCAGGCAGCCCCACTCGACCAGCTTGAAAATCCTGTAAAATCTGCTGAACCAACTGCTCTAGTTGCTTAATCTCGCTATTGAGCAAAAACTCATTTGCTGTACTCGCACGTAGGTCCGCCAAAACGTTGTTAACGGGCTGCAAAATTTGGTCATCCACAAATTGTTTCAAACGACTCTCAACCAAAATCTGAGCCGATTCAGAAACCCGCAGCCGATCTAGCAAACTGTTAGCAAACGCCTCCTTGGGAATGTAGGAAGGGCCGCTCGTTTTCTCCCCGAAAACATTACGCGTACCCGTCAAGGTACGGTAGATTTTGCCAATGGCGTGGCAAATCGATCGAAAGCTTCGAGCGATTCGCCCCCTGGCCTCTTGGTTAAGGCTTTTGATCCAAGGACTCTCGTAAAGGGCATCGGCCATGTCTTTTGCGATCGCAGCACTTTCTGCCTCATTACCCGACAACAACACCTCAATCGAGCGCTTTAAGTGCTCTGCTCGCCATTGCAGCACCGCACCTACCAGTTCTTGAATTTCACTCGCCAGCAAGCTCAGGAGCAGATAAGTAAAGATCAGCCCAAGGGCAAGATCAAGAATGAAGGGTAGATTCATAGCATTTGTGGAGAACCTGGCTTTGGAAAAAGCCCGTAAGCATCGAAAATATAGGCGATCCCACTGGAATAATCCACCGTTGGGTTAACCAAACTTAAATCGCTTGCCTCGTCGCTCGATAGCAAGAAAACCAGATCCGGCCATCTGCGAGAGCAGTCGTCAGTGAACACTTCAGAACCAACTTCAGAACCGAGAGTTTACTGTAAGGACAAGACCCAGACTCCGTATAATGGGAGTTTGTGAATTCTGGCAACGAACAGTCATCATGGCCTCTGACGCGAACCGTTCTTCTGATAACGGCGGATCTTCCCGCGACGATATCCGCGCTATTCGTCTGCAAAAAGTGGAAGAGCTGAAGCAGCTTGGCGTCAATCCTTACGCCTACCGCTGGGAAACCACCCACCACGCAGCCGACCTTCAGGAAAAGTATGCCGATATCGCTGCTGGGGAAGAGGTAGACATTCAGGTTTCCCTAGCCGGAAGAATCTTGGCACGACGCGTCTTTGGCAAGCTAGCTTTCTTTAGCCTGCAAGATGAGACAGGCAGCATCCAGCTCTACCTCGACAAAAAAGCCATCGAGGCAGGCATGGGCGCAGGAGATGCCAATGCCTTTGAACACCTCAAGACCCTCACCGATGTTGGCGACATCATCGGCGTGAAGGGCAGTATTAAGCGAACAGAGAAGGGCGAACTCTCAGTCAAGGTGAGCGAATACGCCATGCTCACCAAGTCGCTGCTACCCCTGCCCGATAAGTGGCATGGCCTGACTGATGTCGCCAAGCGCTACCGCCAGCGCTATGTCGATTTAATTGTGAACCCTGAGGTGCGTGACACCTTCCGTAAGCGGGCCTTAATCACCGCCTCCATTCGCCGCTTTCTAGATCAGCAGGGCTTCATTGAGATTGAAACGCCCGTCCTTCAGGCCGAAGCAGGTGGGGCCGAAGCGCGTCCCTTCATCACCTACCACAACACGCTCGATATGCAGCTTTACCTGCGGATTGCAACCGAGCTGCACCTGAAGCGGCTGATTGTGGGTGGTTTTGAGAAGGTCTTTGAGATGGGCCGCATCTTTCGCAACGAGGGCGTTTCCACCAAGCACAACCCCGAGTTCACCTCCATTGAGGTTTACCAGGCCTACGCCGACTACCACGACATGATGGACTTGACCGAGGCCATCATTACCACCGCTGCCAAAGACGTCCTAGGCACCCTCCAAATTACCTACCAAGGACAGGACGTTGACCTGACACCTCCCTGGCGGCGCATCACCATGCACGAAGCTGTACAAGAGAAGACGGGCGTCGACTTCAGCCAGTTCACCGATTTAGAAGCAGCCAAGGCAGCAGCCAAGGCAGCGGGTCTGACTGGGATCGATGACTGTGAAAGCATCGGCCATATTCTCAATGAAGGCTTTGAGCAAACTGTTGAGGAAACGCTCATTCAGCCCACCTTTATCACAGACTATCCGGTAGAGATCTCGCCGCTGGCTAAACCTCATCGTGCGAAGCCCGGACTAGTCGAGCGTTTCGAGATGTTTATCGTGGGTCGGGAAACCGCTAACAGCTTCTCCGAGTTGACCGATCCCATCGACCAGCGGCAGCGCTTAGAGCTGCAAGCGGCGAAAAAAGCAGCAGGCGATCTCGAAGCTAACAGCGTCGATGAGGATTTCCTAACGGCTTTGGAATATGGCATGCCGCCTACTGGAGGATTGGGGATCGGAATTGATCGACTGGTCATGCTACTAACAGATAGCGCCAGTATTCGAGATGCGATCGCATTTCCCCTACTCAAGCCCGAAAAAGCAGAATCTACCGCTGATGCATCCGATACCTAGGAAGCATTGAGACGATACCCAGTCCACTTTGAAATCTGAAGCTTTATCCCGTAAGGCTTCAGGTATAGACTTATATGGACGCAGGTAAGGAATATCTGCACCAGAAAGCAACATTCTGTAGCTTGAACGGCTTTTCACTGCCGACAGATGAGTTATGAGGTTAAAGTAGTAAGGGTTCACTTACCTTGAGGGGATGGCTGCAGATGCCATCTAGCTTAAGGCTTAGGTGCAGTCTACTTTCACCCTGATAGGGGTAGGTTAAGAGAGTAAGGATAGAGTGAAGGCGCTCAGCTAGACTGCCTTACCAGCCGATCACCGCCATATCCTGAGCAAGGACCATCATGGCCACCCAGACCCCAAGCAGCATGCTCGCCACCCTGTCCCAGGTCAACCAAAAAAATGCCTTAACTCACCGTGTGCGGGATTTGCCCACACCCCAATTTATTGACCTACTGGAGCAAATAACACGGGAATTTGAGCATTTCCTCCGGGCCATTGAGATGATCAACAATGAGTCCTTGGAGACCATGTTGGAGCAAATCCTGGAGGCCTTTACCCTCAAGATTGGGCAAATTCTTCAGGCTGAGCGCACCACCATCTTTATGGTGGACCATGAGAAACAAGAACTTTGGTCCAAGATTGCCCAAGGGGATGGCGGGCGCTGCTTGGAAATCCGCGTTCCGATGGGCAAAGGCATTGCTGGCCATGTAGCCTCCACTGGGGAATACCTCAACATTCCCGATGCCTACGCTGATGAGCGTTTCGATCCCAGTCACGATCAAAAAACGGGATACCGCACCCGCAATATTCTCTGCATGCCTGTCCTGAACAAAGCAGGCAATATTGTCGCGGTAGTGCAGTTACTCAATAAGCAGACCGATTTTCCCTTTGATAGCCAGGACGAACAGAGCTTTCGGGAGTTTGCGGCCTCTATTGGCGTCATTCTAGAAAGCTGTAACTCCTTTTATATTGCAGCTCGCAATCAGAAGGGCGTCTCCTCCCTACTCAAAGCAATCTCCTCCCTAGAGCAAAGCTTAGACCTGGAAAAAACCCTCCAATCAGTCATGGAGGAAGCACGGCTACTAATGCAGGCCGACCGCAGTACCCTCTGGCTAATCGACGAAAGCAGCCAGGAACTCTGGTCACGGGTCAAATCGGGTGATGGCAAATCAATGATCAACCTCCGGATGCCCTCCGACTCAGGCGTTGTCGGGTATGTGGCCACCACGGGAGAAACGCTCAATATCCCCGACGCTTACCAAGATCCCCGCTTCAACCCCGAAGCCGACAAGCGCACTGGCTACACCACTCGCAACATCCTCTGCATGCCGGTGTTCGACTCTAGCAGTAAACTCATTGCTGTAACTCAGCTCATCAATAAGCAGCAGGGTAGCTTTACCAGCTCCGATGAAGAGTTCATGCGCGCCTTCAACATTCAGGCAGGCATCGCGTTAGAAAACGCCAAGCTTTTTGAGAAAGTGCTGGTCGAAAAGCAGTATCAAAAAGATATTCTGCAAAGCCTGTCGGATGCCGTGATCTCCACAGACTTAGAAGGGCGTATCGTGACTATCAACGAGGCCGCCATCTCACTTCTAGGCTGTCCCCTTACAGACGAGAGCACCCGCAGATTGAAGGAAACCTGGGAAGCCAAGCTACTCAACCGCTACGTTTGGGATGTCATTCCCCTAGAAAAAATTCAGTTCCGACTGGAAGACAGTCTCTCCACAGGGGCAAAACACTACGTTCCCGAGCAGACTCTTCGCTTTGGTATTCTCGCTTCCCAAAACGGCAACGGCAAAGATTACACGCTCATGCTGCCCGATCGCAATGAAGGTCGGTTTTTGCCTTGGGGCGATACTAAGCATTCCTCCTACTCCCGCGAGCAGGTACAACTGCTGGAGCGGAGCATCAACCTCACCGTTAACCCCCTTACCAATCCTGAAGGAGGGGTGCGAGGCGGTTTGATGGTGTTAGAAGACATCAGCCAAGAAAAGCGGATGAAGACCACGCTTTACCGCTACATGACTCCTGGTGTAGCCGAGCGAGTCATGGCTTTAGGCGATGACCTGCTCATGAAGGGGGAAAGACGGGAAGTCACAGTCCTCTTCTCCGATATTCGCGGCTACACCACCCTGACAGAAAACTTAGAAGCCGACAAAGTGGTGGAAATGCTGAACGCCTACTTCGAAACCATGGTCGAAGCGGTGTTTAACTGTGAAGGTACCCTAGACAAGTTCATCGGCGACGCTTTAATGGCTGTTTTTGGAGCTCCCCTGCCGCTTGAAAACCATGCTTGGGCAGCTATTAGATCTGCCTTAGATATGCGCAAGCGCTTGGTTCGCTTCAACTCCGAGCGGATCACTCAAAATCAGCCCGAAATTCGTATCGGTATTGGCATTAGTTCGGGTGAAGTGGTCTCTGGCAACATTGGCTCCCAACGCAAAATGGAGTACACCGTCATTGGGGATGGGGTCAACCTCAGCTCCCGCTTGGAGGGTGTCACCAAAGAATATGGCTGTGACATCGTCCTGAGCGAACACACCTACGAGCTATGTCAAAACTTGATTTGGGTGCGAGAGCTAGACCGCATCCGCGTTAAGGGCAAGATGCAGCCTGTCAACCTCTATGAACTTATTGATAGAAAAGACAATGCCCTTGCGCCCCAGGTCCAAGATTTTCTAGGTCTCTACGAGGCAGCAAGAAGCGCCTACACAGGAATGCGGTTTGACGAGGCCATCCGCCTGTTTGAGAAGGCTGGCCAACTGCGTCCGGGTGACCGTGCAGTGTCGGTTCACATCAAGCGAGCTAAAGAGTATTTAAGTGCCCCTCCGCCCGACAACTGGGATGGGGTGCATATTATGACGACGAAGTAGCTTGAAAAAAGCAAAGAGCAGAAGGCAGAAGAAGGCAGAAGGCAAAAGACAGAGGGCAGAAGCAAGCTGTATTCAGCAGGTTCGGCTACGGCTTGCTTCTGCCCAGCCGTAGCTTGCGAAACCCAAACGTTAGAGAGGCTTATTGGGTTCTGTTAAAGCCAAAGCCAACCTGCAACAACCCTCATTCCTTACCATTAACGGTCTAAGATGATTAGGCTGGTTTTGCTGAGGGCAGCTTTCCATGACGAATCGCCCCAAGTTGTACGAGGGAAAGGCCAAAATTATTTACGCGACGGATGACCCGAACGTTGTTATCACCTACTTCAAAGATGATGCGACCGCCTTTAACGCCCAGAAAAAGGGGCAAATTGTAGACAAAGGCCGGATCAACTGCGCTATTTCAACTCATTTATTTCAATTATTAGAGGCCAAAGGCATTCCTACTCACTGGCTAGAAACGTCTAGTGAGCGGGAAATGCGGGTCAAGGCAGTCACTATCGTCCCCATTGAGGTAGTGGTGCGCAATATTGCAGCAGGCAGTTTGTGTAAGCAAACTGGGCTACCTTTGGGAACGCTTCTCGACCCTCCTCTGGTGGAGTTTTACTACAAGAATGATGCGCTTGGAGATCCCCTGCTTACGGATGATCGGTTGCGGGTCTTAAATCTGGCTTCCCCGGAACAGGCAGTGGAACTGAGACGTCTGGCTTTAGAAGTAGACCGTTATCTAACCGCCTTCTTTTTAGACTGTGGCATTACGCTAGTGGACTTCAAGTTGGAGTTTGGTGTAGATGCCCAAGGCCAGTTGCTACTTGCCGATGAGATCAGTCCTGACACCTGTCGCTTATGGGACCAATCAACTCAGGATGAAACCCAGCGCGTGCTAGACAAAGATCGATTCCGGCAGGATCTAGGACAGGTTGAGGAGGCCTATCAGCAAGTCCTAGAGCGGGTGCTGGCCCATACAACCAGTTTTTAGATCCGGTGATGCGGTAGAATTTGTCCGTTTCTTGGCAAACTCGGTGTGACCTCATCCTGTAGTGTTCTACTACAGGAGTCAGAGGCTTCTGTGGTGTGTGGATGTGTTGTACAGGTGTTAGCTGATGCGCCTCTCTCCGACTTTAATTGCTGTCATTACGGTTTCTGGAATTTTAGGGTTACCCTCCCAAGCAAAGGGAAAGGAGATGCTGGAAAAAGCAACTCCGGTTTCTATTGCAACGGCGGTTGCTCCACTGAGCGATACGGCTGATGCACGGGATACTTCTAGCCCAGCTCAACTAAATTTAGAGCAAGGAGATCCATCGGCAAAGCAGCCCAATGCGCCCTCGGCGGATGATTTAACCCTTCCTTCAGCAACTTCTCCCGCCAATGTAGGGACGCAGGTTGAGTCACTGGCTCAGTCTCCTAGTAACCCAACCGGGCCTACCACAGCGCCTAGCTTGCCAACAAACGACAACACTCCCGATACAAACACTCCGTTTGATCCGGCAATACCTGCGACCACGGAACCCGTTACTCCAAGTTCCACCCAGCCCACTACAACCCCTCCTGCCGGAACACCAACGCCTGAGGACACGACGACCTCACCCGAAGGGGAACAAGAAGGTACCACCCAGCAGGCAGAAGAACCGAGAGTGCTGGTTGCAGAGGTTGAAGTAGCTCCGCCTGAAGGCTTTGAGCTAGACGAAGAGCTGGTTGAGACGGTATATGGTGCGATCGAAACGCTACCGGGTCGTACCACCACCCGAACCCAGCTCCAGCAAGACATCAACAGCATTTTTGCCACGGGCTTTTTCTCCAATGTTCGGGCCATCCCGACCGACACGCCGCTAGGGGTAAGAGTGACCTTCTTGGTTCAGCCCAACCCAATCTTGCAATCAGTCCAAATCTCGGGCAACGAGGTTCTTCCCCAGGAGGTGGTTGATGATATCTTCTCGCCTCAATATGGCAGCATTATCAACCTAATTGAGTTTCAAGAGGGTATTCTGGCCCTGAATGAGTGGTACCAGAACAACGGGTATGTTTTGGCCCAGGTTGTGGCTGCGCCTCAAGTTTCTCCTGACGGGGTTGTGACCCTGGAGGTAGCTGAGGGAGTAGTTGAAAACATTAGGGTGCGTTTCCTCAATGGAGAAGGAGAAACTGAGGACGAAGAGGGCAACCCCATTCGAGGTCGTACCCGTGAGTTCATTGTGACCCGCGAGTTTGCAACTCAACCCGGTGAGGTGTTTAACCAAGCGCAGGTTGAGCAAGATCTGCAACGGGTTTTTGGTCTCGGTATTTTTGAAGATGTTCGACTTTCCTTGGAACCGGGTGAGACAGATCCCCGACAGGTTGATGTTGTAGTCAACGTGACTGAACGCAACACTGGCTCAGTTGCCGCTGGCTTGGGCTTCAACTTCACCGGTGACCTCTTTGGTACCGTCAGCTACCAGCAGGACAACTTCGGGGGCAACAACCAGAAGTTTCGAGCGGAGGCTCAGGTCAGTGGTCGGGATTTGCTCTTTGACCTCTCCTTTACAGATCCGTGGATTGGTGGCGATCCCTTCCGCACCTCCTACACAGCAGAGGCTTTTGCCCGTCGATCAATCAACTTAAACTTTGAGGGTGGCCCTAACCCGATCAACCTCCCCAACGGTGATCAAGTCCGAGTTCGTCGGTTAGGCACTGGCATTACCTTCAATCGGCCTTTAAGTAATGGCTGGACAGCCTCTCTGGGCACTCAGTATCAACGTGTTTCAACCCGTGACGGGGGCGGCAGGCTGTTTACTGTTGATGCTGAGGGGAACCCGTTAACGCGGTCTGCCGTAGAGGGCGGCAGTGGTGTAGATGATTTATTTACAGTGACCTTTGGGGGCTCTCTAGATCGCCGCAACGATACCTTTAACCCCACTAGTGGTAGCTTACTCCGGCTGTCCACCGAGCAGTCTATTCCGATAGGCGGCGGCAGCATCTTAATGAACCGGGTCCGGGCAGGCTACAGCTATTACATCCCGGTCAACTTTATCAACATCTCAGAGGGGCCACAGGCACTCGCCTTTAATGTCCAAGGTGGCACTATCCTTGGTGAAGTCCCGCCCTACGAAGCCTTTGCTTTGGGTGGCACCAACTCCATTCGAGGTTTTGATGAGGGAGCCGTCGGCAGTGGCCGCAGCTACGCTCAAGCTACAGTCGAATACCGTTTTCCGCTGTTCTCCTTCCTGGGAGGAGCCCTCTTTGTTGATGCTGGCACCGACCTAGGTAGTGGTAGGTCCGTTCCGGGTGCCCCCGGCCCCTCTCGTGGCAAGCCGGGCAGTGGCCTGGGCTATGGTCTAGGTCTACGGGTACAAACGCCATTAGGCCCCCTGCGCATTGACTACGGTCTAAGCTTGGGCGGAGGTAGCAGACTGCACTTTGGCATTGGGGAGCGCTTCTAATGAGTCAAACCATCACCGAACGATCCCTGCCACAAGTGGTCAGTGTGGACCTTGAAGCACCCCAAAAAACGCTAGCTCAAGCGGTGAGCCGCGAGGGAGTGGGGCTGCATTCTGGTCAACTCACCCGAGTTACCTTAAAGCCCGCGCAGGCCGACCAGGGCCGCAGCTTTGTGAGAACAGATCTGCCAGGGCAACCTGCGATCGCAGCTCAACCCGATGCCGTTCGCCAAACCCAACTTTCCACAGAGTTGGTCAACGGCGAGGCCAGCGTTAGAACAGTTGAGCATCTGTTGGCTGCTCTGACGGGGCTAGGGGTAGACAACGTCTGCATTGAAATTGACGGACCTGAGGTACCGCTGCTCGATGGGTCAGCTAAGGTGTGGGTTGAGGCCATTCTGGAGGCTAACCCTACCCCTCAATCTGCTCCCAAACGCGGCTTTAGGGTGAATACCCCAATCACCGTTTATGATGGCGATGCCTTTGTGTCGGCGCTACCCTCGCCTGAAACTCGCTTTACCTACGGTATCGACTTCGAGGTACCTGCCATTGGCAATCAGTGGCATAGCTGGCTCTGGAGCGATCAGGAAAGTGTATTTGCCGAAGCGGTGGCTCCAGCTCGCACCTTTGGCTTGGCTCACCAAATTGAGTATTTGCGATCGCAAGGCCTGATCAAAGGCGGCAGCCTAGACAATGCTCTCGTGTGCGGCCAGGAGGGTTGGCTCAACCCACCCCTGCGCTTTGACAATGAGCCTGCCCGACACAAGCTTCTGGATCTGATAGGCGATATTAGCCTGCTGGGGCAGTTACCCCTAGGACACGTAATTGCCTTCAAAGCCAGTCATCGCTTGCATGTGCAGTTGGCCCAAGCACTGCAAAAGATTCTCTCACCTGGCACTTGACCTGGTGAGGATGACCATCTAATGGGAGAATCAGTAAATGCAGTGGGAAATGCTTCAATTTCCAGACTGCTATTCACATGCAGATGGGAATCGAGACAGTGGTCAACACGAACGCTTCAAATTCAGTCGCCTATAAGGACGTCATCTCAGAGCACTGCGAGGAAGTTGCTGTGAAGCAGACCTACTCCCTTGAAGAAATTCAGGCTCTGCTACCCCATCGATATCCCTTTGCCCTAGTTGATCGCATTATTGACTATGTTCCCGGTCAGCGGGCGGTCGGGATTAAAAACGTAACGTTCAATGAGCCCCAGTTTCAGGGACACTTCCCAGGTCGCCCGATTATGCCGGGAGTCCTAATTGTCGAGGCCATGGCCCAAGTTGGGGGCATCGTTTTGACCCAAATCCCTGGGGTGAGCGGGCTGTGCATGTTTGCCGGAATTGACAAGGTGCGCTTTCGCCGCCCCGTTGTGCCAGGTGATCAACTGGTAATGACCGTGGAGCTACTGGCAATCAAACGACTAAGATTTGGCAAGATGCAGGCACGCGCCGAGGTCGATGGCCACCTCGCCTGTGAAGGAGAACTCATGTTTTCTGTGGTGGATTAGCGCCATCAAAATTAGCAACAGTGCTCCTGTGTCCTCAGGCATTCTACCTAACGCTCTGGTTTCCGGAGGCAAGACTTTGACTACGCTTATTCATCCAACGGCTGTAATTCATTCCGGTGCCAAACTGCACCCCAGTGTTAAAGTCGGCCCCTACGCAGTCATTGGTGAAAAGGTCACCATCGGTCCTGACACTGAAGTGGGTGCCCATGTGGTAATTGACGGAGATACCGAAATCGGCTCTCTCAACCGGATTTTTCCGGGGGCCACGATTGGCATGGAGAGTCAAGACCGCAAATACGATGGCTCCATGAGCCGCGTCAAGATTGGCGATAACAACCTCATCCGGGAGTACGTCACGATTAATCGGGCCACCGGGGCTGGGGAGGCCACCTTTGTTGGCGACAACAATTTACTCATGGCTTACGTCCATGTTGCTCACAACTGCGTCTTAGGCAGCAACATTGTCATTGCCAACTCCGTCGCCCTAGCGGGGCACGTTGAAGTGGAGTCAAATGCAGTCATTGGCGGCGTACTAGGGGTTCACCAGTTCGTGCATATCGGCTGCTACGCCATGGTGGGTGGCATGAGCCGGATTGACCGTGACGTTCCCCCCTACACCATTGTGGAAGGCAACCCTTGCCGTGTACGGGGTCTGAACCTGGTTGGACTGCGCCGAGCTGGGCTCACTCAGGCCGAAGGCGGAAAAACGTTCCAAGAACTGAAACAAGCTTTTCGGTTGCTCTACCGAGGCGATTTAGGTTTTGAGGCGGCGTTGGCCAAGCTGGAAGAGTTTGCTGGTAATGAGCACGTCTTTCACTTGCAGCAGTTTCTAAAGGCTTCTCAGGGCGCGAAACGTCGAGGCAGTTTGCCTGGAAGAGTCTCTTCGCGCAAGCACACGGAAGAGAATGGGGACTGATCGGTGAGTCAGGCCTTACCCACTTCTCCGGGTCAAGTTGTCCGGTTGTTTATCAGCACTGGAGAGGTTTCAGGCGATCTTCAGGGCAGCTTGCTGGTGTCTGCCTTAAAGCGGAAGGCCGCTCAGCGTCAGCTGCATCTAGAAATTATGGCTTTGGGCGGACAGCGGATGGTAGCGGCAGGTGCAACTCTGATTGCCGACACCACCACCATCGGTTCAGTCGGTATTTTTGAGGCGCTGCCCTACCTGTTACCCACCTTACGAATCCAACGGCAAGCGCGGCGGATGCTGACCCAGCGACCGCCCGATTTGGCTGTGCTGATCGATTACATGAATCCCAATCTGGAAGTTGGGCGGTATTTTCGCAGCAGCCTGCCCAATGTGCCCGTAGTCTACTACATTGCACCTCAGCAGTGGGTTTGGGCCTTTAGCCAAAAAGACTCTGCCAAGATCGTGGATAATAGCGACTTGATGTTGGCCATCTTCAAAGCGGAGGCTAGCTACTTTGAGGACTTTGGAGCCAAAACGGCCTGGGTAGGACATCCACTCGTTGATCGCTTCCCCACGCCACCCGATCAGCTAGCCGCCCGCCAAAGGCTAGGACTCGATCCCTCAGCCAAAATCGTCACGCTCCTGCCTGCCTCTCGCAATCAGGAGCTCAAGTACCTGCTGCCAACCATCTGTGAAGCAGCCCGACAGCTTCAGGCGCAAATTCCAGGGGTGCAGTACCTCATGCCTGTATCGGCTCCCCAATTCCGGCCAGTTTTTGAGCAGGCTTGTGAGCAGTATGGGCTACGGGCTCAGGTCGTGGATGTGCAAACTCAAGATGCGATCGCAGCCGCCGACCTAGCCATCACCAAATCTGGCACGGCCAACCTAGAAATCGCGTTGATGAATGTTCCTCAGATTGTTACCTACCGCCTCAATCCACTTTCGGCTTGGATTGCTCAGAACATTCTCAAATTCTCGATCCCCTTTGTCTCTCCCGTAAACCTGGTCGAGATGAAGCCCGTCGTACCAGAGTTGATCCAATGGCAGGCTACGCCTGAGGCTATCGTTGAAAAAGCCCTGGACTTGCTGACGAATGAAACTTCTCGTCAGCAAATGTTGTCAGGGTATGCCAGCATGCGTCGAGCTTTGGGCGAACCGGGAGCATGCGATCGCGCGGCCCATGAAATTCTCAATCTGCTGCAAGCTCGTCAGTCTCAAGCTCTACCCTAAAGCCCTAATTAAATGGCCTTTTTGCAACTAACGGTGCGAATTATGAGGCTCTCCCACAATCTGACCTTAGAGCAACCAGGCAACCCCAAAGTTTCTACACTTGTTATGCTCTTGCTGGCTTATCCTAAATTGAGGCAGCAGATGTGGCGTTAGGAGGTGTCCTTTGAATATTCCTGAGCTGTTTGCACGCGGCGGCATTGCTATGTGGCCGCTGCTTTTCTTGTCCATTCTTGCCTTGGGCACCATCATCGAGCGCATCTGGTTTTGGTCCAGAATCTTGACCCGAGAGCGAGAAGTTGCTGGCCGGGTGGTAGAAGCGGCTAGAAGAGATTGGACAGCCGCAACCGATCTTGCCCAGCGAGCTATCGTCCTACCCATGGGGCGCTTTCTCTACTCGGCTCTCAAATTGCAAGATCCTGACCCAGAAGTCTTTCGATTAGCCCTAGAGACCTCTGCAAACGAAGAACTCTACAGCATGCGTAAGGGCGAAAAAATTCTGGAGGCCGTCATTGCGTTAGCCCCTCTCCTGGGGCTGTTTGGAACCGTTAGTGGCTTGATTAGCTCTTTGGGGTCCATCAGCCTGGCGGATTTAGGCCGAGGAGATGCTACGGCAGGAACCTCGCTGGGAATTGCAGAAGCCCTAATTAGTACCGCAACGGGGCTAATCATTGCTATTACCAGTTTGGCGTTTTACCGTCTTTTCCAAGGATTTGTGTTTGGGCAGGCCAAAGTGTTTCGTCAAGCCGGCAGTGAGCTAGAGCTACTTTATCGTCAGGACTGGGCTAAGCAAGTTCGCCCTGCTAACCCCATCCCAGCCCCGTCTTCTGAAGTTAAACCCCTATGAAAGTAGACCTTCTAGAAACCCCAACAGAAGATGTGCGCATTGAGATCATCCCGCTGATCGACGTCATCTTCTGCATTTTGACCTTTTTTCTTCTTGCAGCAGTCGGGCTCGCTCGCCAGCAGGCCATTGACCTAGATTTGCCCTCAGCTCAAACTGGAACACCGATTCCAGGGCAAACAACACCTCAAGCTCCTTCAGATCGGCTCTACGTCAGCATTGATGGCATTGGTCAGATTTATCTCGATCAGCAACCCGTCACCCAAGATCTTCTCTACGATGTGCTTCAGCAGCACCAGCAGGTTGCTCCAAACGGTCTGATTGTGCTCTACGCCTCCCGCGACGCTCGTTATGAGGACGTGGTCAATGTGTTGGACCTGCTGAGATCAGTCGGGGGAGATCGAGTTGCCTTGGCAACCGTTCCTAGAGAAGCGGGAGCAGGACAACTCCAACAACCCAGTGATCCACTCGCCCCTCAGCCAGGCATTCCCGGCGGCACTGGCTTTCCCGGACAAGGGCAATCGCCAACTAGCCCGTTGACGCCTGCCCCCTCCGATACACCGCTCTCTCCGTTTGGCAACACGCCTGCCCCGTTGGGAGGAACCACAACGCCCGAAACACCTCAGCAGCAAACACCCCAGTCCGCGCCACTAAGTCCAGACAACAACAATTAGTAGGTAGCGGATAACAAGTAAGAGTAATAGGACACGGATATAGTTTGAGTAACTATGTCCGTGTTTTCTATTTTTAACCTCAAGTCATATCACTGGGCGGCTTTGCTCTGCTAGCCACCAACCTAAAACAATGCCTGCAAAGCTGGCAATGAGATCGACAGCATCCAAAGTGCGGTAGGGCGAAAGGCTCTGGAGCAGTTCTTCAGAAACCGTGAAGAGGGCAAAGAAAGCTGGAAAGCCAGGTAGGTTGAGGCTAATACCAGGAAATCGGCGGTAACGGCAGGTTCGATGGCCCAAGTAGGCCGCTAACGCATAGAGAATAACGTGTCCAGGCTTGTCATAGTGAGGAATGGTCTGGAGAAAGTCAGGCAGTTGATGGGTGTAGGCCAGCCACAGAATTATCAGAAAAAGACATAAATACAGCAGTGCTGTCGCAACCAACCAAATATTGAGCTGGGCCGTTGAGGATTTTTTCATGGGGTAGGATAGATGTTCCCACTAGGTTCTTAACTTCAGCTACACACTGCTTCTACCCATTCCTGCGACTTTATCCACGCTTCAATGATTGCTTCATCTACCACCCCAGTTGCACCTGCCAATTCTCATCCTTTGCAGCGCCTGATCCGCTACAGTCACGCCTATCGTAAGGAGCTTTGGCTGGCGAGCATCTGCTCCGTATTAAACAAAGTGTTTGACCTCGCTCCCCCAGTGCTGATTGGTCTGGCGGTTGATGTAGTGGTGCAAAAACAGGACTCCTGGATTGCCCACTGGGGAATTGAGAGCATTCGGGGGCAGTTTCTCATTCTTTCTGTGCTCACGTTCATCATTTGGGGACTAGAGTCGGCCTTTGAGTACGCTTACGACTGGCTGTGGCGCAACTTGGCCCAAACGATTCAGCGTGATTTGAGGGTAGATGCCTACACTCATTTGCAAGATCTCGATTTGGTCTATTTTGAGGAACGCAGCACTGGGCGATTGATGGCGGTGCTCAACGATGACATCAACCAGTTAGAGCGGTTCCTCGACAAAGGGGCGAACGAGGTTCTGCAAGTCATTACCACCGTAATTTTGATTGGAGGAGCATTCTTTGTGCTGGCTCCCCAAGTTGCATGGTTGGCAATGTTGCCCATGCCATTAATTGTCTGGGGCGCGATCGCATTCCAAAAGTTACTAGCCCCTCGCTATGCGGTCGTGCGTGAACGGGTGAGCCTGCTCAATAGTCGCCTGTCTAATAACCTCAGTGGCATCTTAACAATCAAGAGCTTCACGGCTGAGGACTATGAGGTGGAGCGCATTCGCCAGGAAAGCGAGGCCTATCGTCTCAGTAACCGCCATGCCATTGCCCTTAGCGCAGCCTTTATTCCCCTCATTCGAATTCTGATTTTGTTTGGCTTCACGGCCACCTTGGTGGTGGGCGGTCTGGAAACTGTTGCAGGCAATATGGCGGTGGGTACCTACAGTGTGTTGGTCTTCATTACCCAGCGATTGCTCTGGCCCCTGACCCGCTTGGGCGAAACCTTAGACCAATACCAGCGGGCTATGGCTTCGACCAGTCGCGTGATGACGTTGCTCGATACACCCCGGACGCTTCACCCCGGCAGCCATCGCTTACCTGTTAGCAATGTGCAGGGCGAGATTGTCTTTGAAGACATCACCTTTGCTTACCAAGATCGTCAGCCCGTCGTGCAACACCTGACCCTCAAGGTTCCGGCAGGCCAGACCATCGCAATTGTAGGGTCCACAGGCTCGGGTAAAAGCACCCTGGTCAAGCTGCTGCTGCGATTCTACGAAGTCAATCAAGGCCGAATTACACTAGATGGGATTGACCTGCGAGAACTGAATTACCAGGATTTGCGACAGGCGGTAGGCTTGGTGAGCCAAGATGTGTTTCTCTTCCACGGCACAGTGGCTGAGAACATCACTTACGGCACTTTTGGCGCAACCCGTGAAGACATTGTGCGGGCTGCCCAAATTGCGGAAGCCCACGAATTCATTGAGCAATTGCCGCAGGGTTACGACACGATTGTAGGAGAGCGGGGCCAGAAGCTCTCGGGTGGGCAGCGTCAGCGCCTTGCCATTGCCCGAGCGGTGCTCAAGAATCCGCCGATCCTGGTGCTAGACGAAGCTACATCAGCAGTGGACAACGAGACTGAGGCCGCCATTCAAAGATCCTTGGAAAAGATTACTCAAAATCGAACCACGATTGCGATCGCACATCGCCTCTCCACCGTCCGTAATGCTGATCGCATTTATGTGATGGAATACGGGCAGTTGGTCGAGTGGGGTACTCACGAAGAACTGCTGGAGCGAAACGGTCTCTACGCCAGTCTCTGGAAGGTGCAGATGGGTCTGCGAGAAGCTTCTTCTAGCTTAAGCAAGGCATAAACGAAAGCATCCTCCGCACTACAAATCTAACTGGCTCAGCCTGAGCATTCCCCCAAATGAAAGAGGGGAATTCCTGGTTCTTTAGCGAGACTAGAGCCAACGAGCACACCAACCGGGGGCCAACTTTTATGGATATGACCCAACAGGTGTCCCGTTCATCGGGTCTCTCTTCCCCCATGGATCGGGCCTTGAGAGCTTTCGCAGCCATTCCAGAACGAACCAAGCTGGAGTTGGGAATTACCTTGAGCGTTCATGGCATTATTGTTTCCGGCTTTCTTATCAGCGAAGAGGCCTACTTTCGGGGCATCGCCGAGCGCATTACCGAGGATCGAGAAACTCCGTCCGAAACCAAGGATCTGCTCACTGATTTCATCCATCAGTTGCAGGAAGGCCTCAAAACCAAATCGGCCGACTCCGAGCGGTCTCTACTGCCAGAATTCATTCACCTGCGAGAAGCCAAAATGTATCCTTCCCAGGGCAAAGGAATGCCGAGCTATGGGGAAGCGCTTTGGCGTGGTCGGATTAGCTCAGTAGACGGCTTCTCTCTAGGGGAAATCTTACCTTCTAGCCTGGATGCGTTGAACTACACTGCAATTCCCAAATAAACGCATAAATAGGCTGAATAGGGGGAGGGCTAGTGCTTTTTAGCAGCAGCCGGGGGAGCGTGACGGAGCTGCCGCACCAGCTTCTCCATCTCCACCCAAACAAAGAGCAACAGACTGAACCCAACACAAACCAATAACTCAAGGGGGCTCAGAATGTGGGTGCCAAAGAAGTTGCGCAGCGGCTCAATGTAGATCAGCATCAGTTGCAGCAGGGTAGTCAGCGTCACCGCGATCACCACAAAGGGATTAGACAATAGCGGGATCTGGAAGGTCATTTGACTATTGGAGCGCACTGCGATCGCATGTCCCATTTGAGCCAAACAGAGGGTAGTAAACACCATGGTTTTCCAACGTTCTGGATCACCTGGGGAAGCATGGGTGTGGTGATAGGCCCAGTACATTAACGTCACCGAAATCACGGTAAAGACCAAGCCAATGCGCACCATATAGGCCCCTAAACCCCTAGCAAAGATGCTCTCCTCAGGGTCATGGGGCGGACGGTTCATGACATTGGGCTCTGCAGGCTCGACCGCCAGGGCCAGGGCCGGAAAGCCATCTGTCACCAAGTTCATCCAGAGAATTTGCAATGGCGTGAGGGGCACATCCACAATCGGCAGCAGCAGGGGGGAGGCTGCGATCGTCAACACTTCCCCAATGTTGGAGCCGAGGATGTATTTTACAAAGCGGCGAATGTTGGTGTAGACTACCCGCCCCTCTTCGGTTGCCGCTACAATCGTGGCAAAGTTGTCGTCTAGCAGCACCATATCGCTGGCTTCCTTACTGACATCAGTGCCTGTAATGCCCATAGCAATCCCAATGTCAGCCTGCTTCAGCGCGGGGGCATCGTTGACGCCATCTCCCGTCATTGCCACAATCTGGTGGTCTTTCTGCAACGCTTGCACAATGCGCAGCTTGTGCTCAGGCGAAACCCGAGCATAAACATTAATGGACTTGGTTGCATCCTCCAGTTCACTCTGGCTGAGCTGCTCCAAGTCGCTGCCACCCAGAACGCGACCGCTCTGCCCCAAAATACCGAGTTCATCGGCCAGGGCACGTGCTGTTAACTGGTGGTCGCCCGTAATCATCATGGGACGCACCCCAGCCGCCTGGCAGCGCTCTACCGCCTGTTTCACCTCAGGCCGAAGCGCGTCAATCATCCCCACAAGCCCAAGCCAAATCAGAGATTGCTCAGCCGTTTCAGTTTCGGTTTCCGCAGGGGGAGCTTCCAGGGGACGATACGCAAACCCTAGCACTCGCAAACC
>DATNQF010000202.1:0-4391 GCA_036702855.1 Trichocoleus sp.
AGATTGCCTCTCAGTTTCTGAGGAACAGGCTGTTGACACCTACCTAGACGCTCGATTTCAAGAGATCGAACTGTTTGCTGTTCCTCAGAAAACCCTGGTGACAGGAGGTACTGCCACAACCTTGGCTGCTCTCATGCTCGATCTGACAAGCTACGACATCCGTAAGATTGACGGCTGTGCGATCGCACATTCCCAAATCGAGTCCCTCTACGAAGAACTCAACCGCCTGACCCTGGCTCAAAGGGCAGACTTACCGGGAATGGAAGCTGGACGCGCCGCTGTGATTCTCCCCGCAATTCGCATTCTGTTGCGGCTGCTGGCTCGGTTACAGGCCCATGAGATCACAGTAACGGTGCGAGGAGCCAGATATGGAATTCTTGAAGGGTGAAACAGAAGACAGAGGGGGGGAAGGTATGGTCTTTCTCCCCTCTGTCTTCTGCCTTCTTCCCCTACTTATAACTCCGCTGAGTCAGCTTCACATTCTCAAACGCCAAGTCCTCTCGATGCAGCTCTGGGACTCGGCCATCGCCTCGGTGTTCCCAAGCGGCAGCATACGCGAAGTGTTCATCGTCGCGCTTGGCTTCGCCTTCGGGGGTTTGAAATTCCTCCCGGAAGTGTCCACCACAGGACTCTTCTCGGTGCAGGGCGTCCCGTGCCATCAGCTCGGCTAATTCCATAAAGTCGGCTACTCGTCCGGCAAACTCCAGGTTTTTGTTGTAGGTGTTAGCTGCCCCCGGCACCCTCAGGTTTTGCCAAAATTCTTCGCGTAGGTCTTGGATTTTGCCAATTACAGTTTCCAGACCGTCGCGGTTGCGGGCCATGCCCACAGAATCCCAAACCAGCCTGCCCAGTTCTCGGTGATACTCCAACACAGTCTTATTGCCCTGGATGCTCAAAAGTTTGGTGATTCGGGCTTTGGCACTGGCTTCTGCCTCGGTAAACGCATCTTGATTGATATCTACGGCAGGCAGAGGGGTGCTGGCAATGTAGTCACCCAGAGTATAGGGAATGACGAAATAGCCATCGGCCAACCCTTGCATCAAGGCACTGGCTCCTAATCGGTTAGCACCGTGGTCTGAGAAGTTAGCTTCACCCAGCACAAAAAGACCGGGAATCGTACTCATTAGGTGATAGTCCACCCATAGCCCGCCCATCGTGTAGTGAACGGCAGGATAGATCCGCATGGGCACCTCATAGGGATTTTCGCCCGTGATGCGCTGGTACATGTCGAAGAGGTTGCCGTAGCGAGCTGCGATCGCACTTTCGCCGTGCTTTGCGATCGCATCGCGAAAGTCCAGATATACCGAGAGTCCAGTTTCACCCACACCCCGTCCTTCGTCTGTCATCGCTTTGGCGTTGCGAGAAGCCACATCGCGCGGTACTAAGTTACCAAAAGTGGGATAGCGCCGTTCTAGATAGTAGTCCCGCTCGGCCTCGGGAATGGCTTCGGGAGAACGCGTATCACCTGGAGTTTTGGGTACCCATACTCGGCCATCGTTGCGCAGTCCCTCACTCATCAAGGTCAGCTTAGACTGGTAGTCACCGGATACGGGAATGCAGGTAGGGTGAATCTGGGTATAGCAGGGGTTGGCAAAGTAGGCTCCCCGTTTATGACAGCGCCAGGCGGCTGTGACGTTTGAGTTTTTAGCGTTGGTTGAGAGGTAATAGACATTGCCGTAGCCTCCAGTGCAGAGCAGCACCGCATCCCCAGCATGGCGTTCTAGCTCGCCCGTTACTAAGTTGCGCACCACGATGCCCCGCGCCTGCCCATTGACCATTACCAAGTCCAGCATTTCCCGGCGGGGAAACACCTTAATCTTCTTGGCCTGCACCATCCGCATCATGGCGCTATAGGCTCCTAGCAAAAGTTGCTGCCCTGTTTGTCCCCTTGCGTAGAAGGTGCGAGATACGAGCGTGCCACCAAAGGAACGAGTGTCGAGCAGTCCGCCATATTCCCGCGCAAAGGGCACGCCTTGGGCCACGCACTGATCAATGATGCTAGTGCTGATCTGGGCCAATCGGTAAACGTTGCCTTCACGGGCGCGGTAGTCACCCCCCTTAATGGTGTCGTAAAACAGCCGCCAGACGCTATCCCCGTCATTGGTGTAGTTTTTGGCGGCGTTGATACCCCCTTGAGCAGCAATACTGTGAGCCCGCCGAGGAGAGTCCTGAATGCAGAAGCTTTTAACGTTGTAGCCCAGTTCTGCCAAACTGGCTGCTGCTGAAGCCCCAGCCAATCCAGTGCCCACAATTAGGATTGTGTGCTTGCGCTTGTTGTTGGGGCTAACCAGGCGACAGTGTTCTTTGAAGCTGTCCCACTTATCTTGGAGCCGTCCTGCTGGAACCCGTGCATCCAATCCCATTTTGCTAATCTCCAAGTCTCTGCTTGTGCGTGTGTAGAATGTGCGCCTTCTCTGCTAACCCACCCAGTCAAAGTAAATGGCAATGGGTAAGGCAATAAATCCTGCAGCAATCAGCGCAGCGAGAACGGTACTCAGGGCATACGCCACAGGTCGCCAAGATTTACTCATGGCTCCTAAAGATTGGAGCGCACTCCAAAGTCCGTGGCGGAGGTGAAAGCCCAGCAGCACCATCACAGCTGGGTAGCCAAAGGCGTAAGTTGGTTCGTGGAATTTTTCAAAAACCAGTCGGGCTAAATCTCGGATGTCTGCATCCCCCAAGGCGGTGCTGTAGTAGGGGCCAAATCTAAAGCTTCTGAGGTGAAATACGAGGAAAACTGCCAGCACCAACCCGGTGAAAATCATGGTGCGGGAACTGGTGCTTTGCAAACTAGGACTGCCAGCAGATTCGTACTGGCGATACTGCACCGGACGTGCCTTCAACCGATTTAGATAGATTTGAATCCCTAGTACTGCATGAAACAACACCGCAACTAGCAGCACCCCTTCAATTAAGTAGAGAAAGGGGCCTAACTCGGCTAGGGTGCGAGCATATTGATTGTAAGCATTGCTTCCGGTAAACAAAATCAGATTGCCTACCATGTGAACCAGTACAAAGATTGCTAAGCCCAGCCCAGTAACTCCTGTGATCAGTTTTTTGCCGATGGGCGACTGGTAAAACTGAACCAGGCGGGAGGACGACTTCCCTGAGGACTTCCCTTTGGAGTTGGGCGACCCGGTTGTGGTAGCTTCGGTCATGACAGGCTGATTAGCATGGGAGGAATACTCCGATCCTAAGCGCAAGACCGAGTAGCTACCACTAACCCACACACCTGTTTACGCTCTAGTTTCCCCTGCAAACTGGCTCTTCTGGACCTAGTTCTTAGCTTCTGGCGCGGCAGGTGCTTCAGTCGGATTTTCGATGACATTATCGACAGCAACGTTGAGCTGGTAGGTGATGGGCTGCCGCGAGGTTGATACCACAACAATTTCGTAGTATCCGGTTTGAGTGAGTTCACCTGACCAGGTGGTGTCTTTGGAATCAGACAGCAGGTAGGGCTGTTCGTTGGTGGGGCTGGGCAGGTAGAGAGACAGCAGCGTTTCTGGTGAAGAGGGCTGGAGGTTAAGGCGCATTAGTTGACCCTCACTCAAGTTAAGGGTGTAAACATGGCCTTCCCCTGGATCGAGACTGCCTTGGACCTGCTGACTAAACGCACCCGACTCAAACCGAATTGGAGTGAGCTTATTGCCTGATTCCATCGCATTGACCCGGTCTTGGGCCAGAGCAAACCAGATTTGATCGGTAGCCTTCTCAACAAAGTCATCACTGGTACGGCCAGGAAATAGCAGGGCGTACTTAGCATCGGCCAAATCGTTTAGAGCACGGCTGCTGACGTAGAGCTTGTTAACTTGAGCTTTCCAGCGATCGCGATCGCTTGGGTTGTAGCGGCCAAGACGGGAGCGCGCGTCTGTACTGAGATTTTGCTCGATCAAGGTAAGTTGGGCATCTGCGATCGCATCCCACTCGCCTCGTAGCTCAGCATCCTCTGGCTTTCCAGTGAGTTGAGCGCCCTGTAACTCAGGGTGCTTTTCGTAGAAAATTTGGTCGGTGAGGCGGGTTAAGTAGGCGCTGTCTACTTTGAGGGCTGACGTGCGATCGCGAATGCTCTTTTTACGAGCCTGCTCTTCTGGGGAAAACGTGTTGTCATCATCGACATTACCAGGGGTCACTACCGAATCCTGTAACCCAAACCAGCCAGAAGCACTCAGCCCCCACCAGCCAAGACTAACTACTCCCAGCAGCACCAAAAGCCCCAAAAGTGCTTGAAAACAGCCTGATGCCTGAGTGTTCTTTTTCGCCCTACTGGTTGGATCTCCATAGGACGAGGTTGATACAGGTTTCGGAGTATAGGGCGGTGGTGTAGGGGTTGGGGGTGTGATGTAGGCAGGCGAGGGAAGCTGGGGTGTCGGCTGTCGAGGCAATGGAGGTCG
>DATNQF010000210.1:0-9419 GCA_036702855.1 Trichocoleus sp.
CGACCTAGATAATCTGCCGATGGACGATCCAGCCACCTTCAAACTGCTGGAACGAGGGGATTTGGGCGGCATCTTCCAGCTTGAGTCGTCAGGGATGCGCCAGATTGTGCGGGATCTTAAACCCTCCGGTCTAGAGGACATTTCGTCAGTACTGGCCCTCTACCGCCCAGGGCCGCTCGATGCTGGCCTCATTCCCAAGTTCATCAACCGCAAACATGGCCAGGAGAAAATTGACTACCCCCACGATATTCTCAAGCCCATCCTGAATGAGACCTACGGCATCATGGTCTACCAGGAGCAGATCATGAAAATTGCCCAGGATATGGGCGGCTACTCTCTCGGCCAAGCCGACCTGCTGCGGCGGGCGATGGGTAAAAAGAAAATGTCGGAAATGCTTAAGCACCAAGAGAACTTCGTTGGCGGTGCGGTCGGCAAAGGCGTACCCAAGAAAGTGGCCGAAGAACTCTGGGACCAGATGGTGAAGTTTGCGGAGTACTGCTTCAACAAGTCTCACTCCACTGCCTACGGCTTTGTCACCTTCCAAACCGCCTACCTGAAAGCCAACTATCCAGTTGAGTACATGGCGGCGCTGCTAACGGCTAATAGCGGCGATCAAGACAAGGTGCAGATGCACATCGCCAACTGCCTCAGCATGGGGATTGAGGTGCTGCCGCCCGACGTGAACCGCTCTGGGGTGGACTTTACGCCCGAGGGCAACAACATTCTCTTTGGCCTGTCGGCAGTGCGCAACGTGGGTCTGGGCGCGATTGAATGCATTATCAAAGAACGAGAGGCAGCAGGGCCGTTTAAGTCATTGGCGGAATTGTGCGATCGCATTGAGCTTCATGCCGTCAACCGCCGCGCCCTAGAAGCGTTGATCCTCAGTGGTGCCCTTGACCCGCTCAATCCTAACCGCAACCAGCTCATGCAAGATCTCGATCTGGTGCTGGACTGGGCGCAGAGTCGGGCCAAAGACCGTGCGATTGGTCAAGGCAACCTATTTGACATGCTGATGGGCGGTGGTGCGAACGAATCTACTCCGCTGGCTGGCTACGAAACTGCGCCCAAAGCTCCTCCCGTCCCAGACTTTGAACCTCAGGAAAAGCTGCGCCAAGAAAAAGAACTCTTGGGCTTCTATATCTCTGACCATCCCCTCAAGTCGGTACAGCGCTCGGCCCGTGTCCTCGCTCCCATTGGGCTAGGCGAACTGCACGAGCAACCCGACAACGTGACCATCAGTGCCATTGTCATGCTCACCAGCGTTAAGCCTGTGGTGACCAAGAAAGGCGATCGCATGGCGATTATTCAGCTCGAAGACTTGACCGGCCAGGCCGAAGGCGTCGTCTTCCCCAAATCTTTTGAGCGCATCGGCCAGCACATCGTTGCGGATGCCCGGTTGATGGTGTGGGGCAAGGTCGATAAACGCGATGAGCGATCGCAATTTATTGTGGACGATGCTGAACCCGTTGAGTCAGTTCGTTTAGTAATGGTAGAGCTAGAGCCAAAGCTGGCCGGAGACATTGAGCAGCAGTACCGTCTACGCAACGTCATTCTCAACAATCAAGGGGATGACCCCATGTATGCCCGAGTTCCGGTCGTTGTCGCCATCACTGCCAACAACCAACGGCAGCTAGTACGGCTCGGTGCCCGGTTCCGCGTTAAAGATCCCGAAATAGCGGTTCGCGAGTTGATGAAAGCTGACTTCAAAGCAACCGCAACGCCCCTTATTAGTGCTTGATCCCTACTAGAAACCGGGTTTCTCAAAAGAAACCCGGTTCTGTTGCCGTAGTGCTATGAAAAGTAGCCGCCATTAAAAATTGCGATCCAAGCCAAAGCCAACCCGCCAATAACTACGTTGATTAGAGGCAGCCCAGTCAAGGTACAAGCCCAGGTATAGTGCTGGGGAAATCGGGCCATGATTGGCAACAGAGCTGTCAGCCAGCTCAATATGACAGCCAGAATGCAGACGATAGGAAAGGTGGCAACACTGAGCGCGAAGATGACGGTAGCCGGATTTTCAAGTGAGCCGGGACTATCAAACATCATCGGGGTCATCACAGCTGGGAAAACCCCAACGACCGCCCCAATCACTAAAATAACGGTGGCAACAAAAAGAAAGATCAACGCAATTTTCCGTTTCACAATTTTGGTTGAAGTAGGACTGACTGCAGTTAGCCCTGTTAATGGGTCAAACAGTTGAGCCACTGCCTGCTGTTAGGGTTCCCCAACCCTAAGACCCGATTAACTCTGTTGCAATTCAGTGCTGAAATCCTCGTCTTGTTTCCCTAAGAAACAGGGAAACAAGACAGGGCCTTATTTTTAGTCAAGATACTGAATGAGATCTTCCTTCGCAAAACGAACCTTGGGCATGTCTGCGTACTTATCATCTTCTGCCCGGTAACCTACCGGACAAAGTACAACCGCAGAATATCCCATCTCGGATAAACCCAGAATTTCATTGAACTTAGCTGGAATAAACCCTTCCATCGGGCAAGTATCAATGCCGAGCAAGGCTGCACTAGCCATTAAAAAGGCCAAGGCAATATAAACCTGGCGCGTTGACCATGCATTGATATCGAGAGGATAAGGGGGCTGATTCAAAAAGCCTTTGACAGTGTCGGCAAGCCTCTCTAGGCTTTCTACTGAGGTTTGTCGCACTTCTGCCATTCGCTCTATGTAATGGTCAACGTCCTCAGCGCTAACGTCTTTCTTAATAGCAAGGACGACTAGATGAGAGGCATCGACTACCTGACTTTGGCCCCAGGCATGTTCTACCAGTTGTTGGCGAAGGTTGGAGCTGCGGACCACAAAAAACTTCCATGGCTGAAGCCCAAAGGATGACGGGGCTAGAATGAGGCTCTGCTCCAACGTATTCCAAAGATCGTCTGGAATTTTTTTGGTAGCATCAAACTTCTTTGTGGCGTAGCGCCATTGCAGTTGGGCGATCAGTTGATCGGGGGCTAAGGAGACGTTGTTCATGAGATCCCAAAGAATAAGCTAAAGCCAGAGGTTTTTCCACAGAGCTAGAAATGGTTAATTTGCCGTTCTGCTGTGTGGAAGCCTACCTTAGATAGAACCCTAAACCATTCAGAAAGGGTTGGTGCAAAACCTTTGGTGAATCTTCAGGAGTTTTGTGCGTTTGCTTCATACCAATGCAAATTCTAACCAAATGTTTCAGGGCATTTTTGAGAAGTCATCAGTTGGGGCCACGCGTGCTATTAATTGCTGGATGCGCTCATAATGTGCGCCCTTCCAATAGACTTGTCCGCAGTTTTGGCACAGAGCAAATTGATTGTAATGAGCGCGAGTGAGTGGAGGGAGGCGATCAACAACCTCCGCTTTGTCTACTATGACGACCCGTCCATTGCAGCGGGGGCAACGCTCTAAAGGAGCCACTGCATCCTGCAAATTAAACCGATCTAAAACCTCTTTGACCTGCTTCTCGGGGTCGTGAGATCGAACAATATAGCCGTATGTGACAACGCTGCGCTTTAGTAACCCTCGGTCTTGAGTAAGCAGGATGCGCTGTTCTTGGCTGGAGATTTGGGCAAGTTCATCATCTTCGTAGTCGTTGCGATACAGCGTGTCAAAGCCCAGCAATCGGAGATAGGTTGCTAGTTTTCCTAAGTGAACATCCACAACAAATCGAACCTGGAGCAGGGGTGTAGGCCGAACCAGAGAGACCTCAGCAATATCAATCCTGTGAAAGTGGGGGTAGACGCTGATGCGATCGCAATTTTGAATTAAATAATCAAAGCCAACGGGTTCACCGTTTACTAGAATGAGGTCTACTTCAGGGTGGGGCACTCCGAGCGCTTCGATCACATCTTTAATAGATGCCTGTTCCTTAAGGGTATGGGCGAACGCTTTTTGTTTCCAATGAGGGGGTAGAAAGTCATTGAGATCTGCGTAAAACCTGAAAAATGTTTGCAGCATCTGTTTGTCTTTGCTGAAGCACCCTATACACGCCTCTAGCAGCGCTTGTCTTCATTTTGAGCAGTTATCTCTAAACCTGTAGTCGGCAGCAGGGACTATATTTCTTCCTCCTGATTTTCCCCTTCATGCAAACTTATGATCTGGGCACTCCTTATCCTGCATGCAGTCAAGATTTTGAAGATGCTGAAGGGCTCTCGCTAAAGATCAGTAAAATCACTAGAAGACTGCGCATGGCGAGAGAGGGTGTTTACTATCCCTGTGAAGTAGCCTTGCTTAATGGATAATACTCTCCACTCAAAGTGGTTGACCTAGAGACGTATGGGACCTAACTTTCCTCAGCCTGTTCACCCCGAGTGGGCTAAACCGCTCGGTGGACGCTACCAGATCATGCAGCAGCTTGGGGCTGGCGGCTTTGGGCAAACATTTCTAGCGCGGGATCTCCACTTGCCTGAGCATCCTCTGTGCGTGGTTAAACAGCTCAAGCCTCAGATCCAGACTCCCCAGGAAATGCAGATCGCCAGACGGCTGTTTGACACAGAGGCGAAAGTACTTCATCGACTGGGCGGCCATCCTCAAATTCCGTCTCTGTTTGCTCACTTTGAGGAGAACAATGAGTTTTATCTTGCCCAAGAGTTGATTGAAGGTCGCTCCCTAGAAGATGAGCTGATAACTGCAGTGCCTTGGAGTGACGGCCAGGTTGTTACTCTGCTCGGCGATATTCTGGGTGTCCTAACCTTTGTGCACAGCAACCAGGTTATCCACCGTGACCTAAAACCCTCAAATCTAATTCGAAGACAGCGTGACAACCGTATCGTCCTAATTGATTTTGGCGCGGTGAAGCAGGTGAGTACCCAAGTATCTGCTGCTAAATCGGGTATCAGCCACACCATTTCTATTGGGACTCAAGGCTACATGCCGAATGAGCAAATCGCCGGTCGCCCCCAGTTTAGTAGCGATGTCTATGCGGTGGGCATGATTGCCATTCAAGCACTGACGGGACAGCCCCCCTACACCATTCCGCTTCACCCCCAGACAGGCGAACTGGAATGGCATTCGTTTGCCCCACGCACCCATCCTGGATTGATAGCGTTGCTGGACTACATGGTGCGGTACGATTTTCGGGCTCGCTATGCCACCGCTGTGCAGGCTTTGTCAGCCCTTCAGTCTTTGCCTCTTGAACTCAGCCAGTTTATTCCCCCCTTAACGTACGCTTACCCAGCGGCTGGTGTTCAGCAAGCGGCTAGCGCTCAGCAAGTGGTTCCTCCAACCAACCCCCAGCCGAGCAGTCCCTCATTGCAGCAGCCATTGCCACCGCAGCCATCACCCACTATGGCGGTTCCAACGGTTGCGGTGGGCGGGCGACCTCATGCAACAGAGGGTATTGCTGCAGCGCGTCGTCCGGGTCGAACGGAAGCAGTTGGCAATACGAACGTTGTTTCGACGCCGCCCAAGGCACAGCAATCCGCGCCTTCTCGAAAGATGGCTGTACCCGTCGGGATTGGTGCTGCTGTCCTCTTGGGATTGGGCCTATTGACTTGGCGAGCCTGTACCCCTACACCCACCCCTGAAAATGCAAGGACCGTTCCAGAAGAAACCCCTGTGGCCGAGTCGCCCGTAGTCGAGCCTGAGACTTCCCCAGGCGCGATAGTGGATCCAGTTGAGCAACCTTCCCAAGAGGCCGCGCGCGCGCGTGAAGCAGAGCCAGAGCCCGCTGCTCCATCTCCTGAGGAAACACCCCCTCCTGCTGAAGAAGCTGAACCTGATCCTCCGGAAGCAACGGCTCCAGAACCCCAGTCTGAAGCAACTCCCCCTGCGCTTCCCCCTGCTACTTCGGAACCAGCCGCAGCGTTAACTCCCTCGGCTGCTGAAACGACAGTCGCTAGCTTGTACAGCCATGTGTCAAGTCAGGATTGGAGTTCGGCCCGTGCTTCGTTTGGGGGTTCATTAGCCCAGCAGTTTGACCCAAATTTCTTTAAGCAGTTTCAGCAGGTCACTGTAGAAAATCTGCGAGTCACCAATCAAACCGCTGATAGTGTGGAGCTTGTTGGCCAAAACACCTATGTTTATTCGGATGGTAGAACGCAGCGGGAGGAGCGCACATACACAGTCCAGATGAACAACGGCCAACCTCGTATCGTGGCCTCGTCATTTGTTCGAGTCATTAAGTCGCGCAACGATTAACGCTACTCAACTCAACCAACTTGGATGAAACTCAGAACCTTGGCGGCGTGCTGATGATCACCAAGCCAAGTCTCTAGCGTGCGATCGCAACTGCCTATAAAGAAAGATTTAATTGCCCTTTACGGTCCTTTACAGAGAGTTTATGGCTTCCCCCAGTGGGAACTCTTACAGTAAGGTCAGAGCAAAGCGCTCTTATCTATCTGAGCAAAGCGCTCTTACTATGTATAACCTCTTATGAGTAATCAGCCCCGGCAGAAATGCCGGGGTTATTTATTGGGATGCAGTATGGGTATTTGGCAATGCTTTGACTCGGTAAGCATCAATGGACAGCTTGTTGATCTTTGAAAGGGCTGCCTGCAAAGAGGCAAGGTTTCTAGAAAATCACCCTACCTAACTTTGGTTGTGAGTCTTTACGATTTTTTTGGAATGTAATTTTCTTTTCCCCAGTCTTTCCCAAGGTTCTCCCCAGAAGGGTTGCCCCTTTTCCACAGACTTGAACAGGGCTATCAGGGGTTCAGCGTTTTCTGTGGATTATGACTGTCGGCCTCCTAAAAGTATTGCAATTGTCATTTGGCCTGCGGTCGGGTTCAACTTAGAGCGTGGAAACCCGCATTCTCTCGTTTCGGTCCGCGCAAGCTAGCGTATTCCAACCACTTTGGCAACATTGACAGGGTGAGAAGGGTTGGTCAAAATGATGCGACCAGCTATTGCAGCGCCCTGACTTACGTCGGTTTGGGCCACTAGATTCTCCGGATACTAGGGGCTCTGGGATTTACTACAAGTCGGTCGAGCGCAACTTTTGTGCGTCTATTCTTAGGATCCCTATTGTGAAGGAGGTTGAACTAATGACAACGATGATGCCCCGGATTAGCCTAGATGTGGAAATTCCGGAGGAGCTACACGAGTCGATGCAGGTCTATCTCGATACTCATCCGACCTGGAGTCAGCATCGGGTTTTCTGTGCAGCGCTATCCCTGTTCCTAATGCAGAATGGAATGTGCGATCGCAAAGTAAACCGCATCTACCTTGATTCCTTATTTGACTACGCTGTCTAGCCTTTCCCCAATCTGAAGCCAGCTAGCCACCCCTGCCAGTAACGACTTCAAACCCGGCATATTCTTTGGGAGTTCTTGGTCTCAGCTCGATTAAGTGATGCTCGCATCCCAGAAAACTCTAAACAGCTCCGGTGTGCGTACCGGAGCTGTTTAGGTTAGAAGATTCGCTAGGACATCGCTGAATCAAGAAACGATTATCTGTGGGTAGGATGCTCACATTAATGGATGCTGACTGGCCGCTTTGCCTGCAAGATCGCCAGGGACAACCCGCCTGCAACCAGCCCCCAGAAAGCCGACCCAATGCCCAACAAGGTCACGCCAGAGGCAGTAACCAGAAATGTAATCAGTGCGGGTTCTCGTTCGCGTTCCTGGGCTAGAGCCGCAGCAAGACCGTTGCCGATCGTGCTTAGTAGGGCTAAGCCTGCGATCGCAAGCACCAGCTCTCGAGGAAACGCTGCAAACAAAGCGCCGACGGTTGCGCCAAACAAGCCAACCAGAATATAAAAGACGCCTGCTGCAATCGCGGCAATATACCGCCTACTAGGATCTTCATGGGCTTCTCGGCCCATACAGATAGCGGCGGTAATTGCGGCCAAGTTCAATGCAAAGCCGCCAAAAGGAGCCAGCACCAGCGTCGCGGCCCCAGTCCAGCCAACCAGCGGTGAGATCGGCACCGAGTAGCCTGAGGCTCGAATGACCGCAACCCCAGGCACGTTTTGAGAGGCCATTGTGACCACAAAGAGCGGCAAGGCTACACCCACCAACGACCCCACTGAAAACTGGGGCAGCGTGAAAACGGGCTGGGCCAGTTGTAGGCGCACGGTATCAAAGTGCAGGAGTCCCTGCACCCCGGCGATAAACACACCCAGCACCAACGCCGCAATGACGGCATAGCGAGGCGATAGGCGGCGTGCAATCAGATAGGCACAGAACATGGCAATGGTTAGCCCAAACTGCGTCTTCATAGCAAGGAAGATGTCGAGCCCAAACCGCAGTAAGACACCTGCTAACATTCCAGACGAGATTGATAGGGGAATGCGGTTTAAGACCCGCTCAAACCAACCAGTAAAGCCACACAGCGTCATCAAAACTGCAGACACTAGAAAAGCCCCGATTGCCTCTGCCATCGGCACCCCTGCTGCCGACGTGATCAGCATGGCGGCTCCTGGCGTAGACCAGGCAGTCACGACAGGTACTCGGTAACGCAGGGATAGCACAATGCAGGTTAGTCCCATCCCTAGGCCCAGTGCCCACATCCAAGAGGCAATCTCGGCGGGAGAAGCATTGAGGGCCTGGGCGGCTTGAAAAACAATCACGGCTGAACTGGTAAAACCCACCAATACGGTGATAAAGCCAGCCATGACTGCAGAGGCTGAGCAATCTTTGACAAACGCAGTTACAGCGGCCATAACCGCTGTGGAAGAGAAATGCTTGGAAACCATAGGGTTTAGGAATGAATGCTTTCCAAGCCTAAGTTTTTGGGTATTAACCGTCTTGGACAAAGTTGCTCTGGCGGTACTGTCCCGGTGTTACCCCAAAAGCGCGTTTGAAATGACGATTTAGGTGACTCTGGTCATAGAATCCGTGGGCTAGCGCTACCTCCGTTAAGGATTTAGAGGTGCGGAGCGCGCGTTTGGCTTGTAGCAGTTGCCAGTGGCGTTGGTACTGGTGGGGTGGCACCCCAACCTGCCGATGAAAACTGCGAATGAGATAGTAAGGACTTAGACTTACCATTTGGGCCAACGTTTCTATCGAAACGGGATCGGTGTAATGGGCTTCTAAATAGGCCCGAACGAGTGCGATCGCATTCGTTTCAGATCGAGGCGATGGGCCTTCGTAACGTGGCTCGGCATGGTGTTTAAAAAGCTGGTAGAGCACCGTCAGAAGACAAGACTGTTGCTCTAAAAGGGGTGTAGGTTCGCTCAGGGCTTGAAACAGGCGAGAAAAGGCCGTTCCCAAGGTGCGATCGCACACAATAGGTTGACGAAAATAAGGTAATCCACGCCCTAGCCAATCCAACTGAGGCAAAAGCAGTTCGACCGCGGGCACACTGAGATAAAGATTACGGAAAACCCACCCAGTTTCTACCTCAGCCTTCCCTGTATGAACTGCCCCTGGGTTGATAAGATTAAGACTTTGGGGAGAAGTACACCAGGTTTTCCCCTGGTAGTAAAAGCTCCCTTGGCCTCCCTCGTTTAGTCCAATGGTATAGGCCTCATGAAAGTGCTTGCCAAAGCTATGGTGAAA
>DATNQF010000229.1:0-25917 GCA_036702855.1 Trichocoleus sp.
GATGAGTCTCTTCTTTGCTTTGCTTTGCTTGGTTTTGTAGGGGGAAGGCAGAAGTCAATAAGCAGAAGGTAGATTTCTTCTTGGTTTAGTTTGATAAGAGAAAGGAGGAGGACAGGAGGCAGAAGTCAATCAAGTCTCTTCCTCTCTTTTCCGCCCTCTTCCCTATTCCCTTTTCTTTCTGCTCTTTTTCCTTTCCTCCCTTCTGCCCTCTGCCTCTCCGCAAAGCTAAAATTTACTATTTACCCTATAGCCAAACCTAAATAGAACAGAGGACGCTATGACCAGGACCTTACAGAAATCAACGCTGCGGTTGTGCCAGTTGGGATTTACTGCTTTCGTAACGGCGGCCTTAGTTGCGTGTGCAGGCGGCGGTCAACCTACGGCTGAAAATAATGGCGGCACAGCTACCGAAGGTGCCGCAACAACAGCAGCGAGCGGAGATGCAATTGATATCGGTGCGTTGATGCCGTTGACGGGTGACTTGCAGGCGTATGGTGAAAGTGCTCTCAATGGCATCAATCTAGCCATTGAAGAGATCAATGCGGCTGGGGGTGTCATGGGCAGACCTCTCAAACTGGCCATTGGCGATACTCAAACGGCTCCTCAGCCCAGTATTGATGCGGCCCAAAAGCTGATCTCGGTAGAAGGGGTGAAGGTTGTAATTGGTCCCATGTCGAGTGGCGAAGCCATTCCCGTGGCTGAAAGCGTGACCAGCAAAAACAACGTGCTACAGATCTCCAACTCAGCCACTTCCCCTGTCATCACGGGGCTGAATGACAACGACTTCATGTTCCGCACCGTACCATCGGATGCTTTTCAGGGAACGGCTCTGGCCGATGTGGTTAACGAGAAAGGCCTGAAAAATCTGGCTGTTATCTACATCAACAATGACTACGGCCAAGGTCTCGCTGAAAGTTTCCAGGAAGCGTTTGAGGCAAAGGGCGGCAAGATTACTGCATCAGTCCCCTACGAACAAGGTCAGGCCTCTTACCGAGGTGAACTCCAAAAGCTGGCGGGTGGCGATGCAGAAGCTTTGGTGCTGATTGGCTACCCAGAGAATGGCATTACTATTCTGAAGCAGTCCCTCGAAGAGAATTTCTTCGATAAGTTTGTCTTCACGGACGGCATGAAAGCGCCAGAAGTAATTGATGCAATCGGGGCTGACTTTTTGAATGGGTCTGTCGGCACAGCTCCTCAAGCGGTAACTGAAAGCGACGCTTACCAAAGCTTTGTGAAAGCCTACGAAACGAAGTATGGTCAACTGCCTCCCAAACCCTACATCGACACTGCCTATGATGCTGTTATGCTGATTGCGCTGGCAATGGAAAAGGCTGGCAGCACAGATGGGGCAGCCGTGCGGGATGCTCTGCGGGATGTGTCTAATGGTCCTGGTGAGGAAATCAAGCCTGGGGAGTGGGCCAAAGCTGTTCAAGCCATCAAGAACGGCCAGGATGTCAACTACATCGGGGCTTCTGGCTCTCTAGACTTTGACAAGCAGGGAGATGTCGCTGGCACGTTTGCTGAGTGGGCTATCGATAACGGCGAAATTAAGACTGTGAAGGTATTTGAGCCAAAACAGTAGAGCTTGCTGGGGGAAGCATGACCCTAATGCTTCCCCTACGATCAGGCCTGAAGATTGGGTAGCCATTCTTGTTGGAGTTTTGCGATCGCATCTTCCTTCTTCTTAGCCTCAACCTCAATCCAAGGCACCCGTTGGAAGGCTTCAGGCATCGCCCAGATTAAGTCGCTATGGGAGGGATCCAGCAAGGCATCGCGCCCATTGGAGATATGGACAAGTTGCCAAGACGGATCGGGCCAAGTGGATTGGGCTAGGGCTACGGCTTCGGCTACGCTGGGATGATCGTAGCTTTCGACTCGCTCATGAATAATGTGGTGATGGGCATCGAAGACCATTGCCACGCCAGCCGCCTGACAAATTTCAAAAATTTCGGTTGAGCTGTAAGTATGCTCATCATTTTCCAGGGTGAGCCGCAAGCGGATTGAGTCTGGCAAATCCCGAATCACTTGCACTAAGCGTTCGGCCCGCTCCCCCTTACCGCCATGAATGTTCATCACTGTCCAAGCAGACTGCGGCACCCCCATCAGGTCAAATTGGTAGGCTAGGGCGGACAGGATAGTAATGCTGTTCTCAATGACACTGGGATTGTCAGAGTTGAGCACCACAAATTGCTCTGGATGCAGCACCAAGCGAATGCCGATCGCCTGAGCGCGATCACCTATCTGCCGTAGAGGAACAGCAAATTCTTCTAGAATGGCTTTCCCGACATCCATATCAGAGAAGGGAAACAACCCTGAAGGCAGCCGATACAGCCGAATATTTTGCTCATTACAAAAGGTTAAGGCCAGATCAAGCCGTCTTAGGTTCTCTGCATAAAGTGTCCGCAGAGCTGCTTCTTGCTCTCCCAAACTCATCTGCAAAAGCCGTTTACGGGTCAATGTTTTGTAGCGAACTGCTTGCGAGGTTGTGATGCAAACCAGGCCCAATTGTGGGACGACATGCTGTGAAGCGCTGGCCAAAGACTGTTCAAGCAGACTAGATGCCATGAAGCCACGAGATAAAAGTGCCATCTTTAGTTTGGCAAGGCTTTTGTGCGTCAGGAACGCCTATGGGAGGTGATTCCAACCCTCCATAAGACGTACCTACCGCCCATAATCGTTTGTTGGCATGGGCAAAAGTCCATGCCAGGAAAAGCTACCGTTACGGCTGTAGCCCATACAACCAGGTGATCAACAGCGGCGTCAGAATAGTGAGAATCACATTAAGGGGTAGGCCTACCCGCGTAAAGTCGAGGAACTTGTAGCCACCAGGTCCATACACCATCGTATTAGTCTGATATCCAATCGGCGTAATGTAGCTATTAGAGGCTGCAAAGGTGACAGCAAACATGAAGGCCAGGGGATTCAGGCTCAGCTTAGTTGCAACCTCTACCGCAACCGGGATCATTAACACCACGGCAGCGTTGTTCGACAGAATTTCTGTCAAAAACGAAGTCACTACATAGAAAAATAGCAGAATCCAAAATCCTGAGAACTGACCGCCTAGGGCCACTAGGTTATTCGCTAACCACTCAGTGGTTCCAGACTTATCCATCGCTATCCCTAGCGGGATCAACCCTGCCAGCAGAAAGATGATGTCCCAACGTACTGCGCCGTAAATCTCTCCAGGTCGTAGACATCCGGTAAAGATCATCAATACTACACCGACCAGAGAAGCCACCAAAATTGATAGCCAATTAAATGCTGAGACAACGATGACCCCCAGAATGATCGCCAGTGCAATCCAAGCCCTGTCTGGTCTAAGGGTTTCGGCATCCCGCTGGGTCATCACCAGCAGTTCCCGCGTGGTTTGCAGCCCCAAAATACTATCCTTAGGACCCTGAACCAACAACAGATCGCCAAAGCGCAGAGGGACTCGTCCTAGCCGTTCCCGCAGCAGTTCCTCCCCACGCCGAATGGCCAGCACAGTCGCGTTATACCGCTGCCGAAATCGCAGCTCTTTCAGAGTAGACCCCGCTAACCGCGAGTTTGAGAGGATCATCACCTCGGCAATTTGTTCCTCTCCCGAATTGAGGTCATCTTCTAATTCGTCAGGCTGCAAGTGCTGGTCAGAAAGTAGGTCTAGCCCCCGCTGGTGCCGAATCTGAATGAGGTCTTCCCGCGTTCCCCTGACCAGCAAAATGTCGCCCGCTGCCAGCACCTTATCGGCCAATGGTTGAGGAAAGTGGGCACCCTGCCGAAACAGCTCCAGAACATCAATGTCGTATTTACGCTGTAAGCCTGAGGATCGCAGTGTTTCGCCAATCAGGTTAGAGTCGGGCGTAATAACCAGTTCCGTCACGTAGTCATCCAGGCCATAGTCCTGACTCAGCGATTGGCTGCTAGGAGGTCGGCGGTTTGGCAATAGTTTGGGAGCCACCAGGGACAGATATAACAATCCCACCAAAAAGGTGATAAGACCCAGCGTCGTAAACTGGAACAGGCCAAACTCGCCATAGCCAAGTTGTTTAGAAATACCGCTAGCAAGCACATTGGTAGACGTGCCAATCACCGTAATCATGCCGCCTAGAACTGTGGCATAGGAGAGAGGAATTAGCAGCTTAGAAGGGGAAATGCGCTGTTTTCGGCACCAATCCTCCACAATTGGCAGAAAAACTGCCACAACTGCCGTGTTGTTAATAAAGGCAGTAATTGGGCCGACAATTGCCCCCATCACCAAAATTTGCTGGCTTGGGTGCTTGCCTCCCCAAGTGATCATCAAATCTCGGGCGATTTGCAAGCCTCCTGTGCGAGAAATCCCTGTACTGAGGATAAACATGCACATAACCGTAATCGTCGCTGAGTTGCTAAAGCCAGAAATCCCCTCTTCCGGAGTGACCAAGCCCAGCAAAATCAGCACAATTGCCACGATGAGGGCCGTGATATCAATCGGAAACCACTCAGCGACAAAGGCGACCAGAGCTAACCCAACTACCAGTAGCGTCAGCAGGATTGGATTGATCAGATGAGTCATTATCAGAAGGCACTATGGTAGAAGGGCGGAAACAGCCAAAGAGGAAAAGCTAGCTCTGAAAAGGCATGGATGCTTTCCGTAGCTCAGCCACTTTTCTTTAATCTACGGTTGATTCCTAATCTACATTGAATTCATCCAAAATCTTCCTTGGGATGGAAGACAAGCGAATCAGCCCATAGGATGTGCTATATCCTATGGGCTGATTCTGAACTGATTCAGGGCAGATATAGGGGTTACGGTTGTAGATTTTGCAGAAAATCAGGTCCGTTTTGGAGGAGCGTGCGAATGATGTCAGGAGAGCGCCATAGAAGGTATCCCAGCACGCCAAAGAAGACGGTGTTGAGAAGGGTTAGGCCGTAGCTCACGCAAAGAAGAAGGCCATCCCCCTCTAAAGTGGCAATGACAAACGCCAAAATACCAACGGTGGGAATGGGGTTTGTGAAAGGAACAGGACTCATTAACAGCACAGCTAGCCAACTAATACAAATACCGTTGATCTGCCAGATTTGGGGATGACGAGTAATCTTCGGCCAGCGGGGTCGAGCAATGTTGCCTAGCCAGTGGCTCATCCGCTTGAGCGGATTGAGCATTTGCTGAGCTAGCTTTTGAGGAAATCGAAACTGGGCGATTTTCTTGGGTAACCAGGGAGAGTGGCGACCGAGTGCCATCTGGAGAGCTAGCAACAGAGCGCCCCCTCCTAGCACCGTGGTAAACCCAGGGGGCAGGGGAAAGAGAAAGGGGAGAACCAGCAGACCAATCATCAGGGAAAATCCCCGCTCTTTGGTTTCTGACAAAATTTCGCCGACTGTGAGCGGCTGAACAATTAGCCGCTCTAGTAGGGCCTTGATCTCCTCAGAGAACTTTCCCTGCCGATTGTTTACTTCTTCTTGAGAGTCGGGTTTTGGCGCTTCTTCCATACCAGAATGAATAGCTTTTCTAATTCGATCCAAACAAACATGAGGGCGCTAAATCCAAAGCAAATTGCTAGCTCTAAACCTGTGAGTGGGTGTAGGCCGAAAAATGCACGCAATGGGGGGGCGTAGATCAACAGCAGTTGCAGCAGTGTAGTCAGCGTCACAGCTGCTAGGACGAAAGGATTGGAGAGGGGATTCAGCCGAAAGGTCAATTGAGTGTCAGAGCGCACTGCCATAGCGTGTCCCATCTGGGCCAGACAGAGCGTGGTAAAGACCATGGTTTTCCAGGTGTCTGGATCGCCAGGATACTCGGGGGCGTGGGTGTGGACGTAGGCCCAGCCCATCAGAGCAATCGTCAGAACCGCCAACACCAAACCCACACGAACCATGTAGGAGCCAAGCCCACGTGAAAAGATGCTTTCTCGGGGGTTGTGGGGCGGACGCTGCATCACATCTGGTTCTGCGGGTTCCATCGCCAGGGCCAGAGCGGGTAGACCATCTGTCACCAGGTTCATCCAAAGAATTTGTAGCGGGGAGAGGGGTACCCCACCCAATCCAATCAGAGGAGCGGCACCAATGGTGAGTACTTCCCCGATATTGCTGCCCAAGATGTACTTGATGAAGCGGCGAATATTGTCGTACACTACCCGGCCTTCTTCGGTGGCAGCTACGATGGTGGCAAAGTTGTCATCCAACAGCACCATATCGCTGGCCTCTTTACTAACATCGGTGCCAGTGATGCCCATAGCGATGCCGATGTCAGCCTGTTTAAGGGCCGGGGCGTCGTTGACCCCATCTCCAGTCATGGCGACAAACTCGCCGCGTCGCTGGAGCGCCTGCACAATTCTCAGTTTGTGCTCAGGGGCAACGCGGGCATAGACGCTGACTTGATGCACCTTTTCCTCTAGTTGCTGGGGGCTAAGCTGCTCTAACTGTCGTCCGGTGAGAACGGCATCACCAGGAGTGCTAATGCCCAGATTTTCAGCGATTGCTTGGGCGGTCAACTGGTGGTCGCCCGTGATCATTACCGGACGAATGCCGGCCTGCTTACACTCAGCGACAGCGGTACGCACTTCGGGGCGGGGGGCATCGAGCATTCCCACCAGGCCCAGCCAAACCAAGTCTTGCTCGGCAGCGTCTTGATTAGCTTCGCTGGGTAGCGTGGTCAGGGGTTTGGTGGCAAAGCCCAATACTCGCAGACCCCGAGAAGCCATTTGGTTATTTTGAGCTAGAATGCGATCGCGCATCTCCCCAGTCAAGCCTTCGCTCACATTGCCGTCTTGCCAAAAGCGACAGCGCTCAAGCACTAGTTCAGGAGACCCTTTGGTGATCATTACGAGATCAGTGTCGGGTGCCGTCTGCAAGATCACGCTCATCCGTTTGCGTTCGGAGGAGAACGGAATTTCGCCTACCCGTTGAAAGGTTCCGGCTAGTTTGCTCTTATCAAAGCCGCCCTTACCTGCCAAGGCCAACAGAGCACCTTCGGTCGGATCTCCCAAGATTGTCCAGATGCTGCCCTGCTTTTGCAGCGTGGCATCGTTACAGAGGGCACACCCCTGCATTAAGGCTTGCACTTCGCCATATTTTGTCGGATCAATCACCTGTCCGTCTTGCAGCACCTCACCTGTCGGCGCGTAGCCTTCCCCTGTCACTTGAAGTAAGTGAGTAGGGGTTGCAATTTGCTGCACCACCATTTTGTTTTGAGTCAGGGTGCCTGTTTTATCGGAGCAAATAGTAGTGACTGAACCCAGCGTCTCCACTGCAGGCAGCTTCCGGATCAACGCATTACGGCGAACCATGCGTTGGGTTCCTAAGGCCAAGGTCACGGTAATGACAGCAGGAAGCCCCTCGGGTACAACTGCGACAGCCATACTAAGAGAGACTTCCAACAGGTCGTCAAATAAGCTTAGGTCGCCTGTACGCAGCAGGCCGAAAACCACCACCACGGCAACTAGCACCATGGCCCCTGAAACGAGCACGTTGCCTAGCTGCGCCATGCGCTGTTGTAGGGGGGTTTCTTCGGCTTCAACCGATTGCAGCATGGTGGCGATGCGGCCTAGTTCGGTACTCATACCTGTGCGGGTTACGAGCACGAGGGCCCGCCCTTGGAGTACCTCAGTGCCTTGAAACACGAGGTTGAGGCGATCACCTAGGGGTGCATCTTCTTCCAAAATCAAGGCAGCTTGCTTGTTTACAGCCTCTGCCTCGCCTGTCAGGGCTGCTTCTCGGATTTGTAGGTTTGAGGCTTCTAGCAGGCGACCATCAGCAGGAACCTGCACCCCGGCTTCTAGCAACAGAATGTCGCCGGGCACGAGTTCCTTAGCAGACAGTTCTACTTCCTGCCCACTGCGCAGCACGCGCACCCGAGGCGAGGTCATGCCCTTGAGTGCTGCCAAGGCTTTCTCAGCCCGGCTTTCTTGCACGTACCCCAGTAGGCCGTTAAGAACGACGATGGCAAAAATTGCGATCGCATCCTTGGGGAACCCACCGCTGCGCAAATCCAAAAATAGAGACACCAGCGCTACTGCAATCAGCATCAGCAGCATGATGTTCTTAAACTGATCCCAAAGAATTTCTAGGGCACTTCGCCCAACACTCTCCTCTAGTTCGTTCAAGCCATACTGGCTCTGTCGCTCCGTCACTTGGTCAAGCGTCAGCCCTTCCTGACGGTTGCTCTTGAGAAGGGTGACCGCCTGGTCAGGAGCAAGGGAATGCCAGTAGGTTGACGCAGTATCAGGGGTCGATCTCAGGGAAGAACTGCTAGCCATAGACGGTGCTTTATCTTGGGAATTAGGAGCGACGGCACTAATAGGAAGTACTCTGTTACACTTTATAGCACTATTTAATAGTGCTATTAAAAGCTTGATTCGAAAGTTGACAGAGAGGAGCGTTTTAACGTCCTTCACAATCCTATGGTTAACCGTCCCTTCACACCTCAAGAATTGATCAGCCGAAAGGCAGAGCTAGACCAGATCTGTCAGCTTTTTGATCAAGATCGTGACTTTTTGCTGGTGGGCGTTCCTGGGATTGGACGTCGGACATTGATTCGGGCTGCTGCTCATCGAGTAGGCGCTAAGCGGTTAGAAATAGATTGTTTGCGGTGTCGCAGCGGCGGACAATTTCTTAGATTTTTAGCTGATGGAATAACAGAAACGTTTTCAACACCTGCAGAACAGGCTCTAATCCAACGCTGGAGCATAGAGCATCCACTGTCTCTTGATCAGTCCTTGGCCCCAGAGGTTCGTCTGGTTTGGCCAGACGAATCAGGTAAGGAATGGTTGTTGTTTCAAGCCTTATTGGCGTTGCCTCAGCAAATGGCGGAATGGCTCAACTGTCAGGTTGTGCTTGTATTTTCAAACTTTCCCCACATCCGTTCCTGGGATCGGCAGGGCAAATGGGAAACCTACCTGCGTCAGGAGATCCAGCGTCAGAGCCGGGTGAGTTACGTCCTGATTGCAACGATGGCTGAACCTTGGGTGCATGAAAGTGGTCTACCCGTGATTCATCTGCCCCCCCTCAAAAATGCTGATCTAGAAGCTTGGGTGATCCAGGTGATGGCCTCAGAAGGGCTAAAGTTTGATCCCGATACTGGGGCACTAGAACTTTTTCTAAGCTACGTTCAAGGACATCTCGGTGATGCGATTGCTTTGCTTCAGCGCCTTTGGCTAAACCATCAAGCCTTTGGCTGCAAGGATAGTCCAGGATTAATTCAGGCTCACCACGTTCAACGCAGCATGTTAGCTCTGGTACAGGACCTAACAGTTACGTTTGAAGCTCTGCTGCTGCTGTTGCCCCCTACCCAGGCCCGCGTACTTGAAAGTTTGTCTTTAGACCCGACCGATAGCCCTCAATCTCAGTCGTACATCAAAAAACACCAGCTCTCCCGAGGTGGTGGGTTGCAGGGAGCTTTGAACAGCCTGGAGCAAAAGGGACTGCTGTATGGTCCTGAGTTGCGCTATCGCATTGCTCTTCCGCTACTTGATTTTTGGCTTAGGCAGCGGCTAACTTAGCGCGAAGTAGTCAACCAGTTAAGAAGGCAATTATCCCAAAACCTGGCTGTAGGTAGATGCCTCTTGGATTGCCGCCAGTCAAAAGAAATGCTAGCTTCATTTGAAAATCCAGTAATCAAGTCAGCCTAATTTGGCCTCCTAGGCCAAAGCGGAGGAACCAGTTCCAGGGGCCAACCTCAATCCATGAGGAGGAAATCTCTCATTCCTAGCCCGTCAGCTAACTTCGTCGGCATTGAGAGGAGACTTACGAAAAGCCTTTAGACAAGTTGCTTTTTGTCTATCTCCTGGTAACGGTTGCTCAGTTGAGTGTTTGCAAGGAGCGGACATGGAAAGTTGGCAAGCGATCGCATCTCTAGCGATCTTCATTGGGGTCATCTTTTTTGTTACAACCGAGTGGCTGCACCTGACCATTGCAGCCCTTCTAGGAGCACTGCTGCTGGTGTTTCTGAACATCCTGACGCTAGAGGAGGGGATCAACTACATCAGCCGTAGTCATGCCACCCTAGCCCTATTTTTTGGCGTCATGGTGATGGTGCGGGCTTTTGAGCCGACACGCATCTTTGAATACCTAGCGACTCAGATGGTGTTGCTCGCTAAGGGCGAGGGCAAGCGCCTGCTATTGGGTATTGTGGCTCTGACTACCCCAGTCTGCGCCATGCTGCCTAATGCGACCACTGTGATGCTGCTAGCACCGCTGATTCCGCCAATTGCTGCGGAAATTGGAGTCGACTATGTGCCGCTGCTGATTCTCATGGTGTTTGTTGCCAACAGCGCAGGACTGTTGACTCTTGTGGGCGATCCAGCCACTTTCATCGTGGGTGATGCGATCAACATGAGCTTTTTAGAGTACCTAAGTAAGCTCAGTGTGGGCGGTATTTTGGCGGTCGCAACGGTTGTGGTGCTGCTACCCGTTCTGTTTTCCGATATCTGGAATAGGAAGCTTGATGACTTGTCCCACCTGCCCCATCCCCAGGTAAACCATCCCCGCATGTTGGCCCTAGGAGGGCTAGTGGTAGCCCTCGTGCTGATTTTTTTCGTGGTTGGGGAGGCTATGCCCATACCCATTTCCCCTGCCACAGTGGCGCTATTAGGTGCAGCCTTGTGTTTGCTCTTGACTCACCACAGCAAGATCGACTCTGTCCAGCACGTCCTGCGAGATGTGGACTGGAGTACGCTGATTTTCTTTATGAGCATTTTTGTGCTGATTGGGGGCCTAGAGAAAACCGGGGTAATTAGCAGCGCATCGGGTCTGCTAGCCTTTATTCTGGGAAAAAACATTGCTATGGGCAGTATTTTGCTGCTGCTGGTAATTGGTCTGCTGTCTAGCGTGATCCCGAACATTCCTCTAGTGGTGGCAATGGTGCCTCTTTTGAAGGAATATGTGGTCAATGTCGGCATGGCTCCGCCAGAGGTGCTCAGTCCAGATTTTACGGGAGTGTTTCCTTTGGAGACATTACCGCTCTTCTACGCCATGATGTACGGCGCGACGCTGGGCGGAAACGGTACGTTGGTAGGTGCGTCTTCAAACATTGTGGCGGCAGGTATTGCGGAGCAACATGGTAAGCCCATTTCCTTCTCTACCTTTTTGAAATATGGGCTCCCTACCATGGCGATGCAGCTCACGGTATTAGGAGTGTTTGTATTGATTCGGTTTTTGCTAGTGCCAGTGAAGTGAAGGCAGAAGGTAAAAGAAGGCAAAAGGCAGAAGGGTAGTGTTGCTGGTTTTTGAAACTAATTTGATGACAAGCAAAAAGTGTGAGTCTTTCGCCCTGAAAAATTGCTTATGGCGCTCCCCGCTTTTTGTGAACGCGCTTTTTGTTAAACTTTCAATCTGCACGCTGGTATAGATTAACTGCACCATGACTGTTTCTCCCCTAGCTTCTGAGGCGGTTTCGCTGACCGCGATCGCACAGCAAACCCGGCAGGCTGCTCAAGCGCTGGCGGGTCTTTCGGCTGATGCTAAAAATCAGGCGATCGAGGCGATTGCTAAGGCTTTGGAGGCTCATGAAACAGAAATCTTGGCGGCTAACCAAGCTGACTGTGAAGCGGCGATCGCAGATAGTCTAGCCAAGCCCCTCTATGGGCGACTGAAGTTGGATAGCGTTAAGCTCAAGGGTGCGATCGCAGGTGTGCGTGACGTCGCTAAGCTGCCAGATCCGGTAGGAACGGTGCAGATTCACCGAGAGCTGGATGATGGGCTGGTGCTAAAGCGGGTAGCTTGCCCGTTGGGGGTTTTGGGTGTCATCTTTGAGTCCCGGCCCGATGCGGTGATGCAGATTTCTTCCCTAGCGGTGAAGTCAGGTAATGGGGTGATCTTGAAGGGTGGTAAAGAAGCAGTGCGCTCTTGCCAGGCCTTAGTCAAAGCAATTAAGCAAGGGCTGGAAACGGCGGGAGTCGATCCGGCAGCGGTGCAACTATTGACCACCCGAGAAGAAACGCGGGCCTTACTCCAACTGGAAGGCTACGTTGATCTGATCATTCCCCGTGGCTCAAACTCCTTTGTACGGTACGTGCAGGAAAATACGCGTATTCCTGTGCTCGGCCATGCCGATGGCATTTGTCATTTATATGTTGATGCGGCGGCTGACTTGAATAAAGCGACGAGCCTTGCAGCGGATGCCAAAGCTGGCTACCCTTCTGCTTGCAACGCAATTGAAACGCTGTTAGTTCATCGGAAAGTGGCTGCAACCTTTCTGCCGAAAGTGGCCCAAGTGCTTCAATCTCTCCAGGTTGAGTTACGGGGAGATGCCGCCACGCGCGAAGTGCTTCCTACCATTGCAACTGCAACTGAAGAGGATTGGGCCACTGAATATAGTGATTTGATTCTGGCGATTAAGGTGGTCGATTCTCTGGACGAGGCTATTGACCACATCAATACCTACGGGTCGAGGCACACCGATGCGATCGCAACCGAAGACCTGCAAGCCGCTCAAATTTTCATGAACAGAGTTGATGCGGCTGGCGTCTACCACAACTGCTCCACCCGCTTTGCCGATGGTTTTCGCTATGGGTTTGGCGCAGAGGTGGGCATTAGCACCCAAAAAATGCCGCCCCGTGGCCCTGTTGGCCTAGAGGGACTCGTGACCTACAAGTATCAACTGGTAGGCAATGGTCATATTGTCGCCACTTACTCTGGTGAGAACGCCAAACCCTTCACCCATCGAGATCTAGCCTAGGTAGAAGCCGTTTGACACAAGATTTCGTTTCCTCAAAGGATCACATTCATATATCGGGTATTCGGGCTTACGGTTACACAGGTGCCCTACCCGAAGAGAACGTATTGGGGCAGTGGTTTGAAGTCGATCTCACCCTCTGGCTTGATCTTGCAAAAGCGGGAGAAAGCGACCAATTGGCCGATACTCACAATTATGTGTATGGGGTTCAGGCTACCCAGCAAATTATTCGAGAGAGTCGCTTTAAGCTGATCGAAAAGCTGGCGAGTGCGATCGCAACCGTAATTCTGCAATCAGATCCTCGCCTCATCCAAGTCAAAGTGCGCCTCACCAAACTCACGCCACCTATTCCTGAGTTCAGCGGTCAAATAGCAGTGGAAATTGTGAGAAGTCGAGAAGGTGACAAGGTTGCGAAGGGTGCATGATGGGTGCCTTTAAAAAGTATCAGCCCCATCGCTAAAACACCGGCAGAGGGAGTTGCGTGGGGCTGGAGACGCAGTTAGGAGGTATCTTGCTTAAACCATATCTGCTGAAAGAGTGAGAAGGGCGAGTTTTAATAAGTTCTTAACGCTTTCGGGCAGCAAGTTTCAAATTTTTAACCTTGAGGAAGAAACCTGCTTTTTGAACCTGGCATCTTAATAATGAATTACCCGTCTTGATAGGGTCAAGAACCTACAATTCTACGGATGTCACCCACAGGAGTTTCCCTCAATGATAGGGAAGGGTTTCTTGCCAATCTAATACATATGACTTCCTTTCCCACGCTGACTCTCCTGTTGAAGGGTTATCTGCTAAGTGTTCTAGGGGTACTGGTTTTAGTCCTGCCAGCATTTTTGCGGGACAAGACCCCTAACAGCAGAAGCATCACCTCCTGGATGACCCTTATCTTTTCCCTAGTGCTGGCACCGCTGACGCTGCCAAGTGTTCTTTTTCATCGGATCAAGCGGCTGACTCAAGGATTTAGATCCCAGAGCGTGAGACTTGCTCATAATTCATTAGGAACTAGGCCTAGGTCTTACAGATAGTCCTTGGAAAGTCGATTCCAGGAAGACTCCAGACGGGTTTCAAAGTGGGAAGAGGGCAGCAGTGCTTGGGGTATTCGCCCAAGAGGCTGACACTAAATACGGAGTGATTAATGATACGCCTTGGAAGCGTTAACAATCTATACAGAACCTAGGCTAGCCCTTAAATCTGCTGGCACAGTAAAGAGAGACGCCAATTTATTTGGGGTTGTCAGCCAAGTTTCTGCCAATCTTCTTGAGGTGGCGTAAAGAGTAGGAAGCTGGTGCGATACGTTAAGTCGATCTGACTGCCAGTCTTCCTGTTTTAGCGGCCAACTCGATTTCAGACTATCTATATGTGGCTAACGACCTCATGGGACACATGAAGGAGGTCAGGCTATGGGAATTGCCAGCATTAATCCGGCTACCGGAGAAACCATTAAAACGTTTGAAGCGCTGACGGACGCTGATGTTGAGGCCAAGTTAGCAAAAGCGGAGGCAACTTATCAGCAGTATCGGAAAACCTCTGTTGAGCAGCGATCTGTCTGGATGCAAGCTGCTGCGCAAGTCTTGGAAGATAACAAGTTTGCCTATGCTCGGATGATGACCCTAGAAATGGGTAAGCCGCTGAAGGCCGCTGTCACTGAAGTTGAAAAAAGTGCCTGGGTTTGCCGTTTCTACGCAGAAAATGCAGCTGGGTTTCTGGCAGATGTGCCAGGGCAAAGCGATGCTAGTCAAAGCTTTGTCCGCTACCTCCCCTTAGGCGTCATCTTAGCGGTGATGCCCTGGAACTTTCCTTTTTGGCAGGTGTTTCGCTTTGCTGCACCAGCGCTAATGGGGGGAAATGTGGGGGTTTTAAAGCACGCCTCGAATGTTCCCCAGTGCGCATTGGCTATTGAAGAGGTGTTTAGTAAGGCTGGATTTCCAGAGGGTGCTTTTCAAACGTTGCTAGTTGGAGCAAGCAAGGTTACCGATTTAGTTGCTGATGACCGGATTAAGGCAGCAACCCTCACGGGAAGTGAACCGGCAGGGGCTAGTCTTGCTTCTGAATGTGGCAAGCACATTAAAAAGACGGTGCTGGAACTGGGGGGCACCGATCCGTTTATTGTGATGCCCAGCGCGAATCTGGAGGAGGCGATTGCTACTGCAGCGACAGCCCGGATGATCAACAACGGTCAGTCTTGCATCGCTGCGAAGCGGTTTATTGTGGCAGATGCGATCGCAGATCAATTCGAGCAGGGTCTCAAGGCCAAGTTTGAAGCGCTAACAATTGGGGATCCGCTGGAGGACGGTATTGATGTTGGCCCTCTGGCAACAGCATCCATTCGAGACGAACTCGTGCAGCAAGTGGAAACTTGTGTAGCCGAGGGAGCCACGGTGCTCACAGGTGGAGACGTCAAGGCAGTCATGGCGAGATTACCAGAACGGTTGCAGCCAGGTCATTTTTTCCCGCCGACCATTTTGACCCAGGTTCCCCCTGAGACAGCAATTGCCAAGGAAGAGTTCTTTGGCCCAGTGGCGATGGTGTTTCGCGTTCCAGATTTAGAGACAGCCATTCAAATTGCTAATTCAACCCCCTTGGGATTGGGTGCCAGCGCATGGACAAATGATCCCCAAGAAAGGGAACGCTTGGTTAATGAGGTTGAGGCAGGTGCCATTTTCATTAATGGCATGGTCAAATCCGACCCACGTTTACCCTTTGGTGGCATTAAGCACTCTGGCTATGGCCGAGAGTTAGGCATTGAGGGTATTCACGAGTTTGTCAACATTAAGACCGTCTGGATTAAATAAACCCTTTTCAAAGCACTCTTTTTGAATTTAAAGGACATTATCAACCCCCAAGACAGGATCAGGTAACTTGCCTAAACTTGTTGCCTCCTGCTGGGAAAGGGTTAGATCACCGAGCACAGATTAAGTCGAGGCATTATGAACACTGCAGAACTGCTGGTACGCTGCCTGGAAAATGAGGGTGTGGAGTACATTTTTGGCGTACCAGGAGAGGAGAACTTGCAGTTTCTGCAAGCTCTCAAGCATTCCTCCATTCAGTTCGTCACCACTCGGCATGAGCAAGGCGCTGCTTTTATGGCCGATGTCTATGGTCGCCTTACTGGGAAAGCGGGAGTCTGTCTCTCGACCCTCGGTCCAGGAGCGACCAATCTGATGACTGGAGTTGCCGATGCTACCCTCGACCGGGCTCCCTTGGTTGCCATTACCGGGCAAGTCGGGACCGACCGGATGCACATTGAGTCGCACCAGTATCTTGACTTGGTAGCGATGTTTTCACCTGTCACAAAGTGGAATGCTCAAATTGTCCGGCCCAGCATTACCCCGGAAATTGTGCGTAAAGCCTTTAAGCTAGCCCAAAGTGAAAAGCCTGGCGCAGTTCACATCGACCTGCCAGAAAACATTGCGGCAATGGAAGCCCCAGGAGCACCGCTGCGGCGGGACAACCAAGAAAAAACCTATGCGTCGCTTCAGAGCATTCAGCAGGCAGCGGTTGCCATTTCCCAGGCTAGCAACCCTGTGATTTTGGTGGGAAACGGTGCGATTCGCGATAAGGCCAGTGAAGCCTTAACCGAGTTTGCAACCCAACTCCATATTCCAGTCGCCAATACATTCATGGGAAAGGGGGTTATTCCTTACACGCATCCCCTGGCACTGTGGACGTTTGGGTTGCAACAGCGGGACTACATCACCTGTGCCCTAGAGCGGGCTGATCTCGTCATTGCTGTGGGCTATGACCTAGTGGAGTATTCACCCAAGCGCTGGAACCCAAAGGGCGATCTCCCCATTCTTCATATCAACCCTAACCAAGCCGAGGTGGACAGCAGTTATATTCCTCGAACCGAGGTAATTGGTGATATTTCTGACTCGCTCTACGAAATTCTCAAGCGGGTGAATCGCCAGGGTCGCCCTGACCCAATCAACCTGAAAATCCGGGAAGAAATCACGACTGACTATGAACAGTATGCCGATGATTTTGGCTTTCCGATCAAGCCACAGAAGCTGATCTATGACCTGAGACAAGTTCTTGCTGCTGATGACATTCTAATTTCGGATGTCGGAGCGCATAAGATGTGGATCGCCCGTAACTACCACTGTCTGCGGCCCAATACGTGCTTGATCTCCAATGGCTTTGCGGCGATGGGAATTGCCATTCCAGGTGCGATCGCAGCTAAGCTAGTTTACCCTTCTCGTAAGGTCGTCGCAGTGACAGGTGACGGCGGCTTCATGATGAACTCCCAGGAACTTGAAACGGCCTTGCGAGTCGGCGCTGCTTTTGTCACCGTCATCTTTAACGATGGTGGCTATGGCTTGATCGAGTGGAAGCAGATGAACCACTATGGCGAATCTGCCTATGTCCACTTCACTAATCCCGATTTCGTCAAACTCGCTGAAAGCATGGGGCTTAAGGGCTACCGTGTCGAGTCTACTGAAGATCTAGTTCCTACCCTGAAGAAGGCATTGGAAGACGATGTGCCTGCTGTCATCGATTGCCCTGTTGATTACCGAGAGAATCTACTCTTTAGCCAGAAAACTCAGGACCTAAGCTGCCTGATGTAAAGACAATTGTGTGAGGGTGGGATGACAGGACGATGGGATAACGGGATGATTGCTATAGCAGCCTTTCTCATCCTCTGTTATTCATCACCCACCCTCATTCATGCGTGACACTACTCTCAATCTCATTGCTCTTTCAGTCTTTGGCGTGACGATGCTCAGTCTGCTGGGGCCGCTCATCAGCCTGTCTCCTGTCGTGCCAGCCCTTGCTACCGTCGGCATGATTGGGTTGGTGACGCTTGACCAGTTGGGCTTACAAGGGCGAGTGGGCAACATTGTAGTGGATTGGTTTTCCTGGGCTTCGCCAGAGTATCGTCAGCGGGTGCTGTACCACGAAGCAGGACATTTCCTGGTAGCAACTCTGCTCGAAATTCCAGTCGTTGCATATAGTCTCAATACCTGGGAAGCCTGGAAGCAGGGTTTACCTGGCCAAGGTGGTGTGGTGTTTGATACGCAGGTGTTAGCGCAAACAATCGACCAAGGGCAGATTCCGGCTCAATTGCTGGATCGCTATTGTCGTGTCTGGATGGCGGGAATTGCAGCGGAGCAACTGGCCTATGGCAACGCGATTGGTGGCAGCGATGATCGCCTGAAATTTACTCAACTCTGGCAGCAGTTGGATCGGCCTGTCGCAGAAGCCCAATTAAAGCAGCGTTGGGCGGTCCTGCAAGCAAAAACTTTGATAGAAGCTAATCGACCCGCCCTAGATGCTCTGGTGCAAGCACTGGAACAGCGACAACCCGTAGAGGTTTGTCAGCAGATTATTCAGACCCATCAAACCCAATCCCTGGTTTAGCTCTGAACAACTTGGTTGCGACCTGCCGCCTTGGCCTTGAGCAAGTTATGGTCAGCTCGATCAAGCAGGCTAATCCCTTTATTGTCATCCTCAGGCATTAAGCAAGCTACGCCAATGCTGACGGTAATGGATAGCGCTAGGGTTTCATTGATTACAAAAGGCTTTTCCCCGATCAGCTTGCGGAGCCGTTGAGCAATCATGAGCGCTTCTTTGGCCTGAGTGTTGCTGAGAATTACGACAAATTCCTCTCCACCAAAGCGAAAGGGCGTTTCGTAGAAGCGCATGTTGTTGCTCATTCGTTCGGCCACCATCTGGAGAACCTGATCGCCCACTAGGTGACCGTACTGATCGTTGACGGCCTTGAAATAATCAATATCGATTACCAACAGGTTAAGGGGAAGGTCTTGTTCCCGAGCAGCATGAATTTGGCGGGGCAGTTCCCAGTCAAAGGCACGGCGGTTGCTTAACTGCGTGAGGGCATCGGAAAGTGCGATCGCAGATAATAAATCATTGGCCCGAGACAGCTCTCGATAGGCTTGGACTTGCTGTAGCGCCAAACAAAGCTGAGCCTGGAACAGCCGTTCCTGCTCATCACGGAAAGTTTCTAGAAGCTGATCTGTTGCATTTTGAGTAAGCCACAAGTAAGCATCAGCTCCGGTCTCCAAGGCTGTCGTCATTGAGCTGATATAGCGCTTTAGAACGACAGTGTCTGAAGTATTGGCTGTCCAGGCTTGCTCGTCTACCAAAATGCAGTAGAGCGGGGCGAGATTGCGTTGCCGTTTCAAGGTATGGCATAGCGCCCAGTTCTCAGGATGGGCTGCTTGCAGGATGATGATGTCCCGTGCCTCTGCTTGAAGAGCCTCCGCCGCCTCACTGGCCGTAGGTACCGTTTGTAGTGTTAAAGTCGATAGCCCTCTCAACTGGTTCAACACATGGGATAGGAAACTGTCCTCGCCAACGATTAAGACAGAAGCATTCATGGAGGATAGGCGGCAGTCAATGAGCGATTTGAAAGGGGACAGCGAAACGGATTGGGCACCAGATGGTTGTAAAGACGGGGCTCAGAACAAACGTTAAGACTCATTCTCTCAAAGGTTGTGGGGGGACAGAGAGAATGACACGGGTCATTAGGGGATGAGCAATATTAGTTCTAGTCAGTTAGTCTAGTCGGCCAAGCAAGTAACCCCTCAAAAGAATTTTGCATTAGTAAGTCCTTACAGGCTGATGACTGGACAAACATCAGTCAAAATAGAAATTCAGCTATTCAATCATTACGCCCTGCTTTCAGCCTGCGTCAAAAGCCCCATGTCTATCTCCCAGTCCCACTCTCAACTTGCCGCCAATAGCGGAGCCGCCATCCGCCAAACCTTTCTTGACTTCTATGCGGCACGGGGACACAAGATACTACCCAGTGCCTCTCTAGTGCCAGAAGATCCTACGGTACTGCTGACGATCGCAGGCATGTTGCCCTTTAAACCCATCTTTTTGGGACAACGGCAGTCGGAAGTACCCCGTGCCACTACGTCACAGAAATGCATCCGCACCAACGACATTGAGAATGTAGGGCGAACGGCGCGGCACCACACCTTCTTTGAAATGCTGGGCAACTTTAGCTTTGGCGACTATTTCAAAGAAAAGGCGATTGCTTGGGCTTGGGAACTCTCGACTGAGGTGTTTAAGCTTCCTGCGGATCGGCTGATCGTAAGCGTGTTTCGTGAGGACGACGAAGCTTTTGCGATCTGGCGCGATCAAATTGGCATTCCAGCCCATCGCATTATGCGGATGGATGAGGCGGATAACTTTTGGGTTTCTGGCCCCACTGGCCCCTGTGGTCCCTGCTCTGAGATCTACTACGATTTTCATCCTGAACTGGGCGACGACCACATTGATCTGGAAGATGACACTCGCTTCATCGAGTTCTATAACCTGGTCTTTATGCAGTACAACCGGGATGCCGAGGGCAACCTGACTCCACTGCAAAATCAGAACATTGACACAGGGTTGGGTCTAGAGCGGATGGCCCAGATTCTTCAGCGGGTGCCGAACAACTACGAAACAGATCTGATCTTCCCCATTATTGAAGCAGCAGCCAAGATCGCAGGGCTGACCTACGCTGACTGTGACGACAAGACCAAAGTCTCCCTTAAGGTGATTGGGGACCACATCCGAGCTGTGGTTCACATGATTGCTGATAACATTACCGCATCCAATGTGGGTCGGGGCTACATTCTGCGGCGGTTGATTCGGCGGGTAGTCCGTCACGGACGGCTGATTGGGATTGAAGGCGCTTTCATTAGCCAGGTTGCAGAAACGGCGATGCAGCTCTCGGAAGCGGTATATCCCAACGTGCGCCAGCGGGAAGCCAATATCAAGGCTGAATTAGATCGAGAGGAGGCCCGCTTCCTTGAAACCTTGGAGCGGGGTGAGAAGCTGCTGGCTGAAGTGCTAGAGCGGGAGAGCAAAACTGTAGCTAAGCAAATCTCTGGTGCCGATGCTTTTGTTCTGTATGACACCTATGGTTTCCCGCTAGAGCTAACTCAAGAAGTGGCTGAAGAACAAGGGTTGACGGTGGATCTGGCAGGCTTTGAAACCGAGATGGAGAAGCAGCGTCAGCGCTCTAAAGAGGCCCATGAAACCATCGACCTGACAGTGCAGGGTAGCCTGGATTCTCTGGCTGAACACATTCACTCCACCGAATTTTTGGGCTATGCAGAAGTCGTTAGTGCCAGCCGAGTCGAAGTGGTGTTGATCCAGGGCCAGCCCATAGATGAGGCAGAAGCCGGGGCTCAGGTTCAAGTGGTGCTAAACAAAACGCCCTTCTATGCCGAATCTGGGGGTCAGATTGGCGATCGTGGTTACCTTTTGGGTGAAGACCTGGTGATCCGGGTTGAGGATGTCCAGAAGGATGGGGACTTCTTCGTTCACTATGGCCGAATTGAGCGAGGCACCCTGCGAGTAGGTGATGAACTGACCGCGCAGATCGATCGCTCCTGCCGCCGCCGCGCTCAGGCCAACCACACGGCCACTCACCTACTGCAAGCAGCCCTAAGGAAGCTTGTCGATGACAGCATTTCCCAAGCGGGTTCGCTCGTGGCCTTTGATCGCCTGCGATTTGACTTCAACTGCCCCCGCGCACTGACTCCTGAGGAAGTGCAGCAGGTAGAGGAACAGGTAAATACCTGGGTCGCTGAAGGGCACCAAGCTGATGTGGCCGTTATGCCTATTGACGAGGCCAAGGCACGCGGTGCGATCGCAATGTTCGGCGAGAAGTATGGGGCTGAGGTGCGGGTCATCGACTTCCCTGGCGTATCAATGGAACTCTGCGGTGGCACCCACGTTAGCAATACCGCTGAGATTGGTCTGTTCAAGATCATCTCCGAGGCAGGCGTTGCCTCTGGTGTGCGGCGGATTGAGGCCGTAGCAGGCCCAGCCGTCTTGGAATACCTGAACGTGCGGGACGCTGTCGTGCGGGAGCTATCCGACCGCTTTAAGGCCAAGCCTGAGGAGCTAACTGAGCGCGTAACCAATCTCCAGAGCGAGCTGAAGTCTACTCAGAAGGAGCGAGATGCCCTCAAGGCAGAACTAGCAGTCTTGAAGTCCGACCAGCTTCTAGATCAAGCTGAAACGGTAGGCAATCTGAAGGTTTTAGTCGCTGAAATGGCTGGAATCGATCCAGAAGCTCTCAAGACAGCTGCCGAGCGACTGCTCAGCAGGTTGGGTGAAGGTGCAGTCGTTCTCGGATCTGTCCCTGAAGAAGGGAAAGTTAGCCTGGTTGCTGCCTTTAGTCCTGCCGTAAATGACCAGAAACTGCAAGCTGGCAAATTTATTGGCGGCATTGCCAAGATCTGTGGCGGCGGTGGTGGTGGTCGTCCTAATCTGGCTCAAGCGGGGGGACGAGATGAGGCCAAACTACCGGAAGCAATGGCAGCCGCTAAACAGCAGTTACTTGAGGCGTTGGGCTAATTTCCAACTTCTAGAGCAATTCTTCTAGATTCGCAGTTCAATTTGGCCGACACCCTTTAGACTTGTGGGTAGATCATCCTTATCACCCGGAGTATGCCATCATGGGTCCCTCGATTTTTGGCATTCTGGCGTTTCTGATTGTGGGCTACAGTGTCGGTTCCGTACGCGTCATCAATCAGGGCAATGAAGCGCTGGTAGAACGACTTGGTCGATATCACCGTAAGCTTAGACCTGGCCTCAACTTTGTGGTGCCATTTCTTGACGCTATCGTGCTGCAAGACAGCATGCGGGAGCGCTTGCTCGATATCGAACCCCAATCTGCCATTAGCCGCGACAATGTCTCGTTGGAAGTAGATGCCGTCGTGTACTGGAAAATTCTTGACCTTGAGCGCACCTACTACGCCATTGAAGATGTGGAGGCTGCCATTGGGGAACTGGTGGTGACGACCCTACGGGCTGAAATTGGAAAAATGCGGTTTGAGGAAACATTTTCCTCCCGTGATGAGCTTAATAAGGCACTGCTCAATCAGCTCGATGATGCGACCGAACCTTGGGGTGTAAAGGTGACGCGGGTGGAGGTTCAGCGAATTCAACCACCGCCAGATGTGATTGAGTCGATGCAACTGCAACAGGCCGCAGAACTACGGCGGCGGGCGACGGTGTTAGAAGCTCAAGGCGACCAGGAGGCCAGTGTCAAACGGGCCGAGGGAACGGTTCAGTCGATTCGGTTACTGGCAGATGCCTTGCGGGAACGGAGCGATAACCGAGACATTCTGCAGTTTTTGATTGCTCAACGTTATGTAGATGCGAATCAGAAATTGGGAGAGAGTGAAAATTCCAAGGTGCTCTTTATGGATCCGAGAGCGCTTTCTGAAGGTCTGATGAATCTGATGGATTCTGCCCCTGGTGCTGAACCGCTCTTAGAACACCGGTCCGACCCCCCTAGTAATGACCAGCCGCGGCGCTCGACCCGCTAAGGCTCTATTGATAAGGAGTGGTCATAGCAGGGAAATCAGTATTAGGATCAAGCTTTGGGCATTAAAGGCTAGGCCATGACTGTTACCCCCACCATTCCTGATTCTATTCCGTCTGTGGAGACTGCGCCTCAGGAGACGCCGCTGTTGGGGAAGTCTCTAGATGCTCTGACGGAGTGGGTGCGATCGCAAAATCAGCCGGCCTTTCGAGCTAAACAACTGCATGATTGGATCTACCACAAGGGAATTCACTCTCTTGAGGAGATCACAGTTTTTCCCAAAACTTGGCGATCGCAAATCGCCCAAGTGCCTGTAGGTCGAGCCCACATTCACCACCGATCGCAAGCGCCAGATGGCACGGTTAAGTACCTGCTAAAGTTAACCGACGGCCACATCATTGAAACGGTCGGGATGCCGACGGCAAAGCGACTGACGGTGTGTGTCTCCTCCCAAGTAGGCTGTCCGATGGCCTGTGACTTTTGTGCAACGGGCAAGGGTGGCTTTTTGCGCAATCTAACCACTGCCGAAATCGTAGACCAGGTTCTAACGGTTCAGGAAGACTTCGAGCAGCGGGTCAGTAACATTGTCTTTATGGGCATGGGCGAACCCTTGCTCAATAGCGAAAGTGTCGTTGCGGCTATTCGCTGTCTGAATCAAGATGTGGGTATCAGCCAACGCTCCATGACCCTCTCTACAGTAGGGATTCCTGGACGCATTCGCAGACTGGCAGAAGAACAGCTTCAGGTAACCTTAGCCGTCAGCTTGCATGCCTCCAATCAAGCCCTGCGAGAAAAGCTAATTCCCAGCGCCCATCGCTATCCCCTAGAAGCGCTGCTAGAAGAATGCCGTGACTATGTAAAACAGACGGGACGGCGGGTATCGTTTGAGTACATCTTGCTGGCCGATCTCAATGACCGCCCTGAGCACGCCTTGGAGCTAGCCCAGCATTTGCGCGGCTTCCAAAGCCACGTTAACTTGATTCCCTACAACCCTATCAATGAGGCCGATTACCAGCGGCCCAACGAAAACCGGATTCGACAATTTGTAAAAGCCTTAGAAGGGCAGCACATTGCCGTCAGCGTTCGTTATTCTCGTGGGTTAGAGAAGGATGCTGCCTGTGGTCAGCTCCGGGCGTCTAAGGCGACTGATTAGGGACAAGGCTGTTTTGGTCTTTCTTCCAACGAGGTTTCTTGAAGTCTCAGGGGGGAATTACGAGGAGGGCGTCAGTGCAATTTTCCCCGGAGACGATTCTGCCGTAAGGGTTTCCTCTACCCCCGTTGACTGTTCCGTGTCCTGACCCGCAGTTTTAGATTCCTTAGACTCATAGGGGGTTAGGTCAAACCAGAAGGTTGTACCAGCCCCTACTTCGCTCGCCAACCGCACTTGGCTGTTGTGCTTTTCAATGATGTTTTTAACAATAGACAGACCCAGGCCAGTGCCTTCTAGGGTGTGGACCCGATTTTCGACTCGGAAGAATCGATCGAAAATGGCTTCTTGATCCTCTGGGGCAATGCCAATGCCTGTGTCAACAATCTCGATCCGAACGCAGTGATTTGCGGGATTATCACTAAGCTGGCAGAGGGGTTGATAGGCTCGTAGCGTAACTTTTCCGCCTGCCTCGGTGAACTTTAGAGCATTGCCTACTAAATTGCCAAAAACTTGCAGCAGCAGGTCGTAGTTTCCGAGAACAGGCGGCAGATCGGGCTGTACCTCGTGAAACAGCTCAATTTGCTTATCTCGGGCGTTGAGCTGATAGGTTCGAAGCGTTTGCTCAATCGGCTGAATGACATCAACCGGGCCAAATTGGTATTGACGGTTAGACTCTAGGCGCGACAGGTCGAGAACGTCATTGACCAAGCGGGTAAGGCGATCGGTTTCGTGATTAGCGGTTTCTAGGAACTCACGTCGCTCTTGTTCGCTGAGATCCTCGCCGTACTCATGCAGCGTTTCGATAAAGGATTTGATGTTGAAAAGCGGGGTCCGAAGTTCATGGGAGACGTTGCTGATGAACTGGGCCTTGGCTTCGTTGAGGGCAACCTCGCGGGTAATGTCTTGAACTGTAATGGCGATTCCCTTAACGTTTTCCTTTGCCTGGTCAAGAACGGTGTTGAGTAGCACCCGGATGGTCCGGCTGCTAGGCTCACTTAAAGAAATGCGAAACTCCATGCCCTCCGACTCCCCGGCAACAGCCTGAAAGAGAGGACGCGTAATTTGCATTCGCACCTCCGCAGGAAAGTGCTCCAGCACATTTTCTCGGGAGACATCGTGATTGTCCCACCCAAAGATGCGACGAGCCGTTGGGTTGACTAACACCACATCCATATTGGTGTCGAGCAAAATTGCCCCATCGGCAATCGTTGATACTAAGGTTTCAAGCTTGGCCTTTTCGGCAGTCAATTCCTCAATATTTTGCTCTTCGTAGCTCTCCAACCGCTCGGCCATGTCGTTGAAGCTGTAGATCAGCTCTCCCAGCTCTCCCCCAAGCGGTAAGTTAATGCGCTGCTTGAAATTTCCAGCCGCAATGTTTTTGACACCGACCAGCAGTTCCTTAATCGGCTGGGTAATGGTAAGGGCATTGAAGACAGCCCCCAAAATTACCATGACCCAAATCGAGACGAACACAGCAATGGTGACGTCGCGAGTCAGATTAGAAGAGGCAACTACGGTTGGGTTGGGGTTAATCCCCAAGGCCAGTACCCCTAGATGCTTGCCATCGTAGTTAAGGGGAACAAAGACATCAGTCACTTCGCCTGCCGGAGTAACATGCTGCCGCACCAAGGGTTGATCGGTGTTGCGAGCGTAGTCTTCGGGAAGCTGCATTCGCCGCCGCAGGGTCAGGGAATTCTGTACAGCAGCTTCGGAGAAGGGGATGCCAAAAAAGATGCTGCCGTCTTCATCGGCGTAAAGCATGTAGCGGACGCTGGACGTGCTCTGGTAGAAGCTGTAAGAGAATCGCGCTAGCTCGGTGCGATTCTCTTCGCTGACGAGAGGCGC
>DATNQF010000030.1:0-22167 GCA_036702855.1 Trichocoleus sp.
CTGACCAGATCGGGGGGAACAAGGGTGTCGGCGTGGAGGAAGCACAGCAGATCGCCCTTGGCATGAGCAGCACCGAGGTTCATCTGGCGGGCGCGTCCGGGTTGGTCGGTGTGGAGGAGTGTGAGGGGAATTGGGGCTAATGAGTCAACGAGGGATTTTGCTATGGCAACAGTCTCATCTCGACTGCCACCATCGACCACAATCACTTCAGTCACAAGCGGATCAAGCAGCGTCAGTTGCCGCACCGTCTGCGCTAAATACTGCGCCTCATTCAGAGTTGGAATGATGATGGAAACAGATGCACTCATCGGCCTCAAGTCAACGAACCGGGATTGTAACTATTGGACTGACAAGCTTAAAAGAAGGCATTAAGTCTTTGTCATTGCGAGCCTGTGAAGCAATCTCCGCCCAAGATCTGCTGCACCGAGATTGCTATAGCCCTACGGGCATGGCTGCGCTTTTCTTGAAGCCCTTGGGCTATGCGCTTTGCACTCTGCGAGAAGCAAGCTACGCAATGACAATGCACAGCTTTAGCCTTGCCACTCCACTACGCCCGCCATTTTAGAAGCTGGGTTTTTACGGGGCTGACGAACTCTCTGTTCTCTTCCTGGGAACGGCGATACTCGTTCTTGAGCTGGTAGTACCACCGGGCCAATGTGTCGGAATCTTTGATCAGCCGCAGCACCGACTCGTACTTCAGACCCTCCTGTTGCTTGATCACCACATCCCGGTCTTGCCCCAAGAAGGTGTTGATCAAGTAGGGCAGAATCGGCTTCAGCAAGTTGCCCCAGGGAATGTCCCAGTACAGCTCAAAGGTCACGTCGGTCTGATCATCTGTCAGAGGGGTCACTGTAGTGAGGTTGACAGCTCGATACTTAGCGGTGGTTGTTTCTTCAGTACGAACACCGGGTAAGTAGAAAATGATTTCGTTATCGGGCACACCGCCAATCAGCCAGTAGCCACGACCCATGCTGCCAGCCATGCGATGTTTCCGCATAGTAAAGCCATAAGGAGAAGGATCAAACCACTTAATCTCGTCGTTGAGTTTGCCGCCGCGCCACCACCAAGCCCGATGCACATAGGGCGAGTGAGCCGGGTCCATTAATCCCACCACGGCATGATCGACGTAGCAGGGAAAGCGCATGGTGTAGGTGATGTTGGGCTTGGCATCTTCGGGGAAGCCGGGAATTTTGGGCACCTCCATAGTGGGCGGTTTGGCTTTGGTGCGATCGCAATCCGCCATATAAATCCAGACGTTGCCCTGGGTTTCGCGAATCTCATAGCTCTGTACGTCAAAGCGGCCCAAGTCCATTTGCTGATCGTCAGTCAGCGAGGGGATTTCGGTACACTTGCCGTTGGAGTCAAACCGCCAGCCGTGGTAGCAACACTCCACCTCTTCACCATTGAACCTGCCGCAACTCAGAGGAACCGCGCGATGTGGGCAGATGTCGCGGATAGCAAAGGCTTTGCCGCTTTTCGTGCGACCAAACAAAATCGGCTCGTTGAGCATCACCTTGGCAATCATCTTCCCTGGCTTTAGCTCATGGCTGGGCATGGCGTGGTACCAGATGTTGCGCAGGAAGAAAATGTCGTTGACTGCAACCACGGTGTTCTCTCAATAGTTCCGATTATCGGGCACTCAATACTGTATCAAACTGCCCTTCCTAGAAGAGATGTTGGTAGAGCGGATCTCCAACTGCCTCTGTGCATTGCTATCTGTTTGTTGGAAAACACGAACGTTCCCGACAGGAACATTGCGTGCAATGGCCCTGCCGGAATGCCCTACAGGGCTACTCGATCAGCAAGATTTTGGTGAGAATGCGCATCCATTCACCGGGGCGTCCGGTGGGAATAGGGCCACTCCAGTCATTGGGTTCGGCGTAGTGGTGGGTGTGCAGGCTTTTGATAATCCGGTCACACGCTCTTAAGCTGCCGTAGACAATGATGCGGGCTTTTTCTCGCTCCGGTTCTTGAGCAGGGGTATGCGAAATTGGGGGCACATTGTTTGTGCCCGAGTCATTAGGTTGGAACATCGTGTTCTGGTCTCCGTTTATGTAGGTGTAGGAAACCAGAACCCGCTAGCCTCAGCCACACCACAGAAAGCACAAATTGGAATGGCTAGGGCTACACTGGCTCTAGGCCGTCAATCTGGCACTATCAGGTTGCGGTTTAGCTGTCCGCTGGTGGTACGAACACCTTCGGGCAGCGCCAAGGTTCACGAGCTCTGGGAATAGGCTGCCGCAGCAGCTTAATGGAAGAGAATACGGGGTACAACCGTTCCTCGTCAACCGTACCCGAAAAATTGAATTTCCTACGCCTCAGAGGCCGGGTTTCTTCTTGAGCATCCACAAATTCTCTTTGCATTGCAGCAGAAACCCGGTTTCTCTTGATCATTGCCCTAAACTAGGAACCAAATTTATTTTTGGTGTTGCGATCGCACATGGGCGCTCAATCTACAGGCAAAACTATTTTCATTCTGGTTTCGATGGTGGGCTGGTTAATTGTAGGGGCGGCCCTGATGTATCTTTTTCCCGCAGCTCTTGATCAGTTTTTCACGTCTGATCTCACGCATTTGTGGATGGAGAACCTGACTCGCGGTGGCTACAATCCGAGCTTGGCACTGGTCGGTGGGGGAATTGCCCTAGTGCTAACGGTGGTTGGAAATATCGTGTGGTATCAGCAGTTTGAGGGGAAGCTGTAGCAGTAAAGATCCCCGGTTTCTTTAAGAAACCGGGGATCTGGAAAGAGGGAATCTAGAGAAACTGGTGTTTTAGATACCCTAGAGAACCGCTTCGCTGAGAGGAGCAGGGACGTTATTGCCTTGCACCGCAGCGTTGATCAGTCCCAGGAATAGGGGATGGGGAGCGCTGGGTCGAGACTGAAATTCGGGGTGAAACTGGCTGGCGATGAAGAAAGGATGGCCGGGCAACTCGACAATTTCAACCAAGCGGCCATCTGGGGAGGTGCCGCTAATTTCGTAGCCCGACTCAAGGAAGAAGTTGCGGTAGGCGTTGTTAAATTCGTAGCGGTGACGGTGCCGCTCGTACACAACCTCATCACCGTAGAGTCGGCTTGCTAAGGTGTCAGGCTTGAGGCGGCAAGGGTAGAGGCCCAATCGCATTGTGCCGCCCAAGTCTACGACGTCTTGCTGTTCGGGCAGGAGGCTGATGACTGGATTAGGCGTCTCTTCGTGAAATTCAGAACTGTTGGCCTGATTTAGTTGAGCCACATTTCTAGCCCACTCAATCACCGAGCACTGCATTCCCAGACACAGCCCCAGGAAGGGAATGCGATGCTCTCTCACATATTGGATGGTGCGAATTTTGCCATCGACGCCGCGAATGCCGAAACCCCCAGGCACCACTACCCCATCAATACCATCGAGGTACTTTTCGGGACCGTGGGCTTCGATATCTTCGGAGTTGACCCAGCGGACTTTGAGCGCGGCTCGGTTTGCGATCGCACCATGTCGCAGTGCCTCCACCACCGAGAGATAGGCATCGTTTAGGCTGACATACTTACCCACGATGGCGATCTCGACCGAGCGGGTGGAGCCATACAGGCCATCTACCAGATCTTTCCACTGGCTCAGGTCGGGTTGGCGCTGCTCTAGCTGCAAAATCTTGATGGCTTGGTTTGCTAGTCCTTCCTTCTCCAGCATCAGAGGCACTTCGTAGATGCTGCTGGCGTCTTGAGATGTGACGACGCATTCCACAGGCACGTCACAGAAGTTAGAAACCTTCTCCTTAATATTTTGAGGCAGCGGGCGTTCGCAGCGGCATACCAGAATGTCGGGCTGAATCCCGATGGAGCGCAGTTCCTTCACTGAGTGCTGGGTGGGCTTGGTCTTCATTTCCCCAGCCGAGGAAATCCAGGGCATCAGGGTGACGTGCAGATAAAGCACATCGCCGCGATCGACATCTTTACGAAACTGCCGAATGGCTTCTAGGAACGGCAACGACTCAATGTCACCCACGGTACCGCCAATTTCAGTAATCACCACATCGGGATTTGTGTTGCGCGCCACCCGATGAACCCGCTCTTTAATCTCGTTGGTAATGTGGGGAATGACCTGCACGGTGCCCCCCTGGTAGTCGCCCCGGCGCTCCTTGTTGATCACGGCCTGGTAGATAGACCCGGTAGTGACACTGTTGAGCCGAGACATCGCAGTGTCGGTGAATCGCTCGTAGTGACCTAGGTCGAGGTCGGTTTCAGCCCCGTCTTCAGTAACAAAAACTTCTCCATGCTGAAAGGGGCTCATTGTGCCCGGATCAACGTTGATGTAGGGATCGAGCTTGAGAATAGAGACAGAATAGCCCCGTGACTTGAGCAACCGACCTAGGCTAGCTGCCACAATTCCTTTACCAATACTCGACACTACGCCGCCCGTCACAAAAACAAACTTAGTCATACCAGCCAGCCGCCCAGGCCACACAAGGAGGGTTAACCCGTTAATTGTGCCATAGGGCATCTGTCCCTGGCAGGATTCCTTCTTGGCCGCTTGCTAAGATGAGGTCGGTTTTGATGGGGCTAAGGAAGCGTTTTCTGAAGCCTTTTTGAGGGCATCTTAGAGTGGCTCTGAGAACGTTTTAGAGTTTGCCTCGCTCTACCAACGCCCTATTAAAAAAGCAATGCAATCTGTGAGGTGAGTTGTGAATAAAGGGGGAATCCATAATGACAGGTGAACTTCTTCGACTGGAGTTCCTAGGGAGTTCGGTTAGGGGATATTTAATTGCGATCGCAACTCTTCTGCTTGGCTTGCTAGCTATTAATTTGTTGCGTCAGTTCGTTATTGTCCGTTTGAGACATTGGGCCAGCCGCACTAGCACCGATCTAGACGACCGCCTGATTCATCTGGTTGAACGACCCACCATAGGGCTACTCTATCTCGGCACCCTTTACGTCAGCCTTCAAGACATTCTTCAAAACGCCGGCTTTCCCAAGGTGTTTGAGCAGGTGATTACGGTACTGTGCTTGACCCTAGGCACATTTTTGGCGATCCAGCTTGTAAGTTCGCTGACAGAATACGGGCTGCGCTTGTACTGGGTAACACGCCGCCAAGATGTTCTAATGCAGCAGACCCTCCAGGCCCTGATCCCGGCTCTGAAGGTGGTGGTCTGGACAGTCGGCATCATCTTTTTGTTAGATAACTTGGGGCTAGACGTCTCTGCTGCTGTGACCAGCTTGGGCATTGGTGGTGTAGCACTGGCGTTGGCATCTCAGGGGATTTTGGCCGATATGTTTAGCTACTTTGCTATCTTGTTTGATCGGCCTTTTGAGATTGGCGATCTAATTAAAACGGGCGAAGTCACAGGTACTGTTGAAACGGTGGGGATCAAGACAACCCGTCTGCGCAGTGTAACGGGTGAAGAAGTCATTATTGCGAATACCGATCTCACAGGTTCTCGCATTCAAAACTTCAAGCGAATGAAGCGACGGCGCGCGCTCTTTCACTTGACCGTGCCCTACGACACCCCTCCCGAAAAATTGCAGCGTATTCCTAGTCTTATTCAAGCGGCTGTTGAGTCGGCAGAGCAGACTTGTTTCGACCGAGCACATTTCTCTTCCTACGGAGAATTTGGACTCGCTTATGAAGTGGTTTATTTCGTCGAGACCAGTGACTACGCTGCCTATATGAATGCCCATCAAGCCATTAATCTGGCGATTAAACAGTCATTTGAGCAAGAGAAGATCCTTTTTGCCCACCAGCCTACGCTCTCTTACATGAATCCGCCCAGTCATTCCAGTAATGGATCATCAAACCCTCACACAAAAGCCGATGAAAATGCTGTAATCGCTTCTAATTCGAAGGATCCCTAGAATCTATGTGTAGAATAAAGGAGTGCGTTTTTGGCTCCTTGTGTGAATAATCGCCAACGCACTTGAGCTCTGGTCTGGGGGGACTGGAGCTATTTCTTTTGTGGGGATCAGTATTGCCCTTTCACAGGCTTCGCGGCAGTTGTGTGCCAAATCCCCTAATTTTGACTAGGCATTCGATCCCAAGCAGTGGCTTGAGCCAAGTTCTTAGCGTTAGGGCTAGCTCAAGAACTCAAATCCTCATTTAGGGGCAGCGAAATCTGAATGCCTGTTGGTTCTGTTGGGGAATGTTCTGTGGGTTGTACAGCGGAAGCCCCGAGGGTATGAGGGGTAGGAAGCGTACCTTTGGTTAGATAGGTTGCGAGTTCATCCAAGAAAGCCGCTTGAGCCCTAATAATGCGGTGTTTGGCCTCTGCTAATGAAAACCAAGCAGCCCGATCCACCTCTGGAAAGACTTGCACTTGGCCGGAACGGGGGGGCCACTCAAGGGAAAAGGTGTTGCTTTTGACCAGGCTGGGGTCGCAGTCACCTTCAAACGCCCAGGCCATCACAATTTTACCGCCAGACTGTTTGACCGTTGTTAAAGGCAAAAATGCGCCCTCTGGAGTCAGACCCGTTTCCTCCCAAAATTCCCGCTGGGCGGCAGCAAAGGCATCTTCACCTGGATCAATTTCTCCCTTGGGAATTGACCAGGCGTGCCACTCTTTGTTGTTCCAGTAGGGGCCTCCAGGATGGATGAGGAAAAACTCTAGTTCTCCTTGTCGATGCCGGTACATTAACAGCCCCGCGCTTTTCTTGCTCATTGCAGCGGCTTGAGTGTGTTGCCCTAAAGCAGTGGAATGCGGATAACTTACCACTTGACAGTCTATCGGTACAGTCAAGTTGCATAAAAACTCTAAGGTTTTGCGACTTTAGCAAGAAGAAATCGGCAGAATGAAGCAAGCTTCAATCCCACAGAGTCAGGAGCAAAGGTCATGACATATGCCTGTGAAATCTCGACGGGCCAGTGGATTTATCTGGAGAATGTGGGCAATGACACGGTGATCACCCTGGCTGCCCGCACTGTTGGACAACAGCAGCAATCTACGAGCCGCTGGCAAAGCGGAGCCTGGATTCAAGAACCTGCCCTGTTTCAAACCGGGATCGGGGTGATTATTCGGCTGACGATCGCAACTGGCGAGCAGTATTTTCAGGTGCAGGGTTCCCAAATCGCGCTTATGGCTGGAGCGCCCTCAATAGAGATGCGATCGCTTCCCCTCCAATCCTCCCCAGACAGTCCTCAATCACCTCTGCCACCGATAGCTCCAATGACGCCCATGATGCCTATGACCCCAATGTCTCCAATGCCCCCGATGCAGATGGGTAATATGGAGATGAGCCTAAACCCGATGCACATGCGAATGGGAGATATGGCGATGAGTCTAGGAGACCCTGCCCAAGCCACGTCTGCCAAGCGGCAGTTTTGTAGTCAGTGTGGTCAGCCTGTTACTCCCGAAGATCGCTTCTGTAGCCACTGCGGCCATCAGTTGCAGTCCTCCTGAAGGATTTAAGGTTGAAGGATTTTGGGCTTTTTGAACTACAGATTCAGGAAACTGTTCCAAATGTTGCTAAGGAATTCCCAAGATTTCTCGGCACTTTTCACGGAGACCTGCCAGAAAGCACGGTAGAAAGAGGTATCCCATTTTCCAAGTGCTGCCTACAGATGACCTCTCAGAGGGGGACAGAGCACTGTGCCTAGGCCACGTCTGTAGGGCTAACACGGTGGACTGATATCAGCAATTATTAGCAATCTCGGTGCGAAGGAGATAGACGCATGAAGTTGGCAAGTCGTGGGCAGCGTGTAGCAATGGCTTTGGTTGGGGCCGTGGGTTTGGGATGGATAGGCCCAGGCATGAGGGCAGCATCGCTAGCCGCTCTGGCACCCGCTACAGAGGTCGAATCCACTGAGATCCAAGCCCAACCCGATGCGTCTCAACCTGATGTGTCTCAACCTGACGCGTCTCAACCTGAAATCCCTCAACCCGAGATCTCACAGCCAGCGTCTTCTCAGTCAGCACCTGCCCAGGCAGCGCCACAGTTTACGACTTTTCAAGACTGGTGCTATGCCCAAGACATGTTGTCCCCGGAGGCTCAGCATACAGTTGCCGTCCTGCTGGAAGAACTACGCACTGACGATTGTGTGGAAGCCAACCGTCGGGCCTCTTTGCTGACACTTTTGAATTTGACTGGGCGTGAGCTGAGTGATCTTAGCCCCTTGAGCACGTTTCCTCTGCTGGCTGAGCTAGTGCTTCACGATAACCAGATCAGTGATCTCCAGCCACTCGCGAAATTGCCGAATCTGTCGCGGCTCTATCTGAGCAGTAACCAGATCACGGATGTCAGACCGTTAGCTTCTTTAGAAAAGCTGCGGTTCCTCGTTCTGATTGACAATGAAATTGCCGACTTGCAGGGGTTAGGGGCAATTACCTCGCTTAAAGAGCTGTACCTGAGCGATAACCAGGTGGCTGACCTGAGTGAACTGGCGACCCTGACCAACCTGGAGAAGCTTTACCTGACCCGCAACCAGATCGTGGACGTTAGTCCCTTGAGCAACCTGACTTCGCTTCGGGTGCTTGACCTCAGCTCCAATCAAATCCGAGGGGTGGGTTCGTTGGCAGCTCTGGCCAGCCTAGAGCAACTGAATCTCAACCGCAATCAGGTGTCAGATGTGGCCCCTTTGCGATCGCTTTCCGGCTTGCAGCAGCTCTACTTGTACAACAACCCAGTTAGAAATTTCGCCTGTCCCAGCACGAATGGCGCGATCTGCTTTATCTAATGACAGAGTTCGCACTGTGCTTGATCGCACCTTCAGGGCTACCAAGCACAGGCGATAGAATGTCGGGTTAGTTTAAGCTTTACAGCCGTCGTGACCTCCCAAGTCAGGGCGGAAAGCCTTTTATGGTCTATCCCTGGGTGTTGTCATGCCTTCACTGCCCCTGTTCCGGTTGATTAGTCAGCCCCGCTCAAAGCGTTGGGGTTTTGTGGGATGGCTTTTGATGGGTGCGATCGCAACCCTGTTGCTGCTTTCCCCCACCGTCTGGGCAACCCGTTCTTCTAACTATGACTTAGCGCGTCAAGCCGTCTTTAATCGGGCTGAAGAGTACCCGGTAAAATCTCTGCCCTCAACGAGCAACTACCGACCAACAGGGGAATGGGTGGGCCGTTTAATCCTGCCGTCTGTAGAGGAATACGCTAAGAGCCCAGGCGACTGGGTCTGGATGGAGGTGTGGTATGCCCCTGTGGCAATGCCCAACTTGGTGGGCCAGAAGGTGAAACTGGTCTGGGCACCTGACCCCGTCTCAGAAGCCTATGTCCGTGCTGTAACGCGGGATGTGCAGTTTACCAAACAAACGGAGGCCGCCACTGTTCAGGGCACTGTGGTTCCTACTCGGCTGAATGGCCGCAAAGCCGTAGGTCCCCTTCAATCGCTGGCTGGGGGAAGGCCCAAGGACGATATGACGGTGCGGCTGGTTTCGGCCAAGTTAGTGGAGATCGGCGAGACTCCTGTGGTGCAGACTCAGCTAGAGCCCGTTCAGGTTACTGGGCGAGAATATGCGCTAGTCAAGATATTAGAAGCTGATTCTGAGCTTAAAAAGCCGTTGCCCAAAGACTGCCCTGGCTCCTCGCCCTGCCCTAATGAGTACTTTAAGGTACGGCACTACAACCCAACGACGGGCGAATTTGACGGGGAAACTGAAACAGTTCGCATCCCACAGCAGCCGAAGGTACAAGGCCGTTTTTTCTCCAGCATTCAAGATTTGCAAAATTCCCCGGCGGGTGAAGCGGGTTGGTATCTCTATGGGGCTAGGGATGCCGACAAGGTTTTTACAGTTCAGGCCTTGAAGCCACGAGTGCTGTTTCAACTGCAGCCGGACGAAGTCATCTTGGGAAAAACTGCCGGACTCAACTACATCGATCGCCAAAACTGGCAAGATACCCCTACCCGGAAAGGCACTCTCCAGCGTGTTCTGATTACCCCGACTGCTACTAGCAAACAAGAGGCTGTAGACACCTGGAAAGAGGGAGATCATGCCCTGGTAGTCCACCTATTTGGCGGTATTGGGGGTCAGAATCGGGAGTCATCTCCTCTCGGCACGGTGACAGGACACTTTTCCTATGGATTGGCTCAGGTTATCCGTGAACCCTTTACTCAAGAGTTGCAATTCGACGTTTTCTATCAGCAGGTTTATGCCCACAACCCCAGCGGCATCCTTTCTGGGACTCAGGACTGGAGTGCCTTTATGGGCGATATGCAAAAGGGCTGGCTGGCTCAGCGTCCAGTGTCGGATGTCGTTGTCAAGCTCGATTCCTTTATTGAAGGGTTTGAGCTGGGAGAAACCTCTCTATCGCTTTTTCAAGAACTGTTGCTCCAGACCCAGATCATTGCTGCACGCTACCGAGTGGGTGATGGCACCGGGCTAGCTGCTGTTACGCCTGCAACCTCCTGTGTTCAGGATTCTAGCCAAGCCCTCTACATTGCGATTAAGCAGATCGAACAGAAAGCCACAGCTGATCCTGAAATAGCTGCTTGGGTGGAGCAAAACCTCGACTCACTGGAAGTCAAAGCCCTCAACCAGTTCATTGGGTTAGGAAAAACGCTGACTAAAGCCCTCACTCCCTATGGTGTTGTCCGCCCGGACTGGAAGAACAATGCAGCAGCCTTGGCTGGGGTTGATGGTCGTAATAGTTTTACCCGGAACCGTGGTTTCCTCAGCGCGATTTTGAGTTGGCGCGCAATGATGCCGCGCTGGGCACACGATGACCTTAGCCGCATGTTCCTGCTGAATGGGGCGCAGCTTTGGTTCCTCCGAACCAACCAAGTTGGCGGTGTTGACCCGACCATTGAGCCCATTGCCCCGACTCTGTTTATGGGAGGGGTTCCTGTGGTAGGCACGCTGATGAAGCGGCTAGCGGTGGCCGTTGCGCCCCTCTCCTTGGGAATGGGTGAGGTCATCTTGGGGGCACTGTTGCTGTATGGTGCGATCGCACTGCCCTACGGCTTCAAAAGCAAGTTTTTGTCTCGCCAAGTCGCCTTGGAAAACCCAGTGATCTTTGGGATAGATCTGGTACGGCTGCTGTTCCTGCCTGCACTTGTGGAGGAGGCAATCTTCCGGGTGCTGTTGCTGCCCCACCCCACCGAGGGGCTGTCAGAATGGCGCTGGTGGCTGGTGGCTTTGTTCGGATTGGGGCTGTTTGTGAGCTATCACCTCTTAAGCGCCCGGACCTACTACAAGCCAGGCAATCCTACCTTTTTTGACCACCGCTTTATTGTGCTGGTGACCTGGCTTGGGATCGTGCTGACTCTGGCCTACCGCATTACAGGCTCTCTATGGATTGTGACAGCTGTGCACTGGGTGGTTGTAGCGGTGTGGCTCTATGGGCTGGGCGGCAACGCTCGCCTGTTTAACAAAGTTAGAAAATCCTCACATTACAGCTTGGATGGGGTACGCTAAACCATCGGTACGCTAGAGTTCTTGAAATTCTTATGATTGGCAAACTCTCCGCAGCCTTTGGTTTTGCTGTTGTAAGTTCGTTGGTAGCGCTTCCGCTGCCCCTAGCAGCCCAAAACTGTACAGCCAACTGCCGCTCTGACCAGATTCAGTTTACCCCCGGTGCTCGTCTTGATGTAGAGGTAGTCAACCAGAGCAGTGCCGTGGTGTATGTCCAGCAGGTGCCTCTGATGGCTCCAGATTCTCTACTGCCCAGGCAGACTGCCAATATCGGCTTCAAGTGGGGCACGGTTCCTAATGTCTCGATTCGCTTTTGGAACAACGAAGATCAACCTATCAAGGCCTATCTTTATCGCCCTTCGGAAAATACCCTGCGGGTTGAACTGCGAAATTTTGCCTACGAACTGAGCGATCGCGCTATTTATGTTCAGAACGATGGGCGAGTGTTGATTTATTAGAGCTTTGGCATAAGCCGTATGATGAGTTAGTTAGTTCAAGCGATCTAGTTCTCCCGTGGCTGACTCCTCCGCTGATGCCCCTATTTCTGCCCCTGTTATTGCTGCCGATCTACCTCTATCCTCTGGGGCGGCAGTCGGCCAAAACTACCCAGAGCAACGCTGGAAAGTGCATCCGGCTCAGCCTGAGGTTGCAGATCTTCTGGGTCAAGAACTGGAGCTTTCTCCCCTGTTAGCCCAGGTTTTAATCAATCGAGGCATTGAGACTCCCGAGCAAGCGGCTGAGTTTCTAGAACCGGAAAGCCAGAAGCTACCTTCTCCATTGGATGAGTTTGCTGACCTGGCTTACAGTCTTGATATCCTGGTCGACACCATTGAAACCCATCAGAAGATTGCGATCTGTGGGGACTACGATGCCGATGGCATGACCAGTACAGCATTGCTGCTGCGGGCGCTACGGTTCCTGGGGGCCAACGTAGACTACGCCATTCCCAGCCGCATGAATGAGGGCTATGGCATTAATGAGCGCATCGTAGAGGAGTTTTACGCCGAGGGGGTGGCCGTTATTCTCACGGTGGACAATGGCATTTCTGCGGTTGCCCCAATTGCGCGGGCACAGGAATTGGGGCTGGCAGTCATTGTCACCGATCACCATGACATTCCCCCCGAACTACCGCCTGCCGATGCCATTCTCAACCCTAAGCTCCTGCCACAGACTTCACCTTACCGGGGAGTCGCAGGCGTGGGTGTGGCGTACATTCTTGCTATCTGCCTAGCTCAGGCCCTGGGCAAAACCCAGGATTTGACGGGGCCGTTGCTGGAGCTATTTACCCTAGGCACCATTGCAGACCTAGCCCCTCTGGTGGGGGTCAATCGTCGTTGGGTACGTCGGGGCTTAAAACTGCTGGCTCGTTCTCGTATTTTGGGCATTCAATCGCTGATCCAGGTGGCAGGGCTGAGTGATCAGGAGAAGGGGTTAAAGCCAGAGCACATTGGTTTTCGCTTAGGCCCCCGCATCAACGCCGTAGGTCGCTTAAGCGACCCCCAGGTGGTGATTGAAATGCTCACGACCGACGATGTAGGGGTGGCATTGGAGCGGGCGATCCAATGCGAGCAGATTAATCAGCGTCGGCAGGAGTTGTGCCAGCAGATCGAGCAAGATGCGATCGCAGCCTGTGAAACTCAGCAAAAAGAAGGCAAGCTCGATCTGCTCCAAGACCGAGTGCTAGTTTTGGTACAACCCGGCTGGCACCACGGCGTTATTGGGATTGTGGCTTCTCGTTTGGTGGAGCGCTACGGGGTGCCTGTCTTTATCGGTACGTATGAAGACGAGGCACAAAAGGAGATTCGGGGTTCCGCGCGTGGCATTCCAGAGTTTAACGTCTTTGAGGCTTTGCAAGCTTGTGACGACCTGCTCGACAAATACGGCGGTCACAGAGCGGCAGGAGGGTTTTCTTTTCCGGCCAAGCGGCTGCGCCAAGTAAAGTCGCGTCTGGCAAACTACGCCCGTCAACAGCTCCAGCCCGAACACCTTAAGCCTCTAGTCACGGTCGATGTCGAGGCCAACCTAGCGGATTTGACCCTTGACCTCTATAGCCAAATCGATCAGCTGCACCCGTGTGGCATGGAAAATCCTGACCCGGTTTTCTGGACGTCTCAGGTTAAGGTGCTGGAGCAGCAGGCCATTGGCCGAAACCGTGACCACTTGAAGTTACGGGTCGCTCAATTGGGAGATCTCGCCTGTGACCTCAAAGCGATCGCATGGCGCTGGGGTGAGTACTGCCCCCTGCCCCCCGTTATCGATATTGCTTACAAAATCAAGGTCAATGAGTGGCAGGGCAAACGCTCCGTTGAGCTAGAACTGGTGGGGGTTCGTCCTGCCCAGGCAATGGAAGCTCCAGCAGCTAGTTCTTCAGATGCGATCGCACCGTCAGTAGAAGATGTCGAAGTACTCGCTCCCGGCTCTGAAGTGAGTCTGGAAGATGTTGCTGTCCCGCCCGCTCGCGCCTCGACAATCAAGCTGCCTTTTGAGCGCTCCGATTCCTCTTCCCAGGCTGCTGCTAAGACAGCCTTTAGAGTGCTGCGGGAACCCTCTGTTTCTGTCTCTGAAGATGCGCAGTGCGATCGCACGTCCTCTTCTGAAAATCAAACTTCGCCTCCCATAGATCCCATCAATTCTGCTCCCACTTCTTTGCCCCTCCCTTCTCCCTCCTTTCCCCTCCCTTCCCAAGACTGGCCCAACCAAGCCGAGTTCTTCTACAGCAAACGCCGCTACACAGCCCAAGTTTCTGCGAAAGGGGACGTGCGGGAGCTGACCATTCGTAATCCGGAGGGGCAGGCATTGGTGGTCATGCTGCCGGAGCGGCAAGGATTTCTGTGTATTCCCGGTGACCCACCCCGGTCTGTGGATGTGTCCGAGACCTACTACTTCAACTTGATTCGCTCTGGACTAAATGCCCTCGATATCCAACAAAAGACGCGTCTGTTAATCGAAAAAGACGAACTGCTGGCCGAGAAGGATCAGCATATCGACACACTGACGAGCCAACTCGCTTTGCTAGAGCAAAAGCTGAGCCAGCTTTCAACCGAACAGATTCAACAGTTTCAGGTGCTTCAGCAGAAGTTGAAGGTGCAGGAAGCAGCTATCCAGTCCCAAGAAGCCCACATTGCCCAGCTTCAATCTTTGCATGCCTCCTTTAGCCACGAGAATACTCCATCACCGCCTGATCCAAACAGGTGCTAGTGGAGATAACGTCTACTGATCAGCTCAGCCAGCTGTAGACTCTTGTGGCTTATGCAGGGGACGAAGTCTATAATCTCTTCATCAGCCGAGCTGGGGGATGACAAGGCTCGAAGTCTCTTTCAGAATATTTACAGAAGTTAAGACCAAGTCTTTCTAAAGAAATACGGATTCAACCGTAATTTCGGGTAGAAAGACGAAAGAGGCTGTGTCTGCAATTTTCCCGATTAATCCGCTCGCCTCGGACTTCAAGCCCCTATGCTCAAAAAAGTTGGTCTCAAGCCCCTGGTTCTTTCACTTGGGTTTTCCCTGACCTTAGTAGGGTGTAGCGGTACAGCACCCCCTAGTTCTCGCGCTACTCGATTTATAACTATTCAGCCTATTCAGGTCTGTGGATCAACTGGGGCGGTTTGCGCTCGCCTAGCGACTTTTGCCGATGCCACTGCCAAAATCTGGGCACAAGCTGATATTTCAGTTACTTTTTTGCCCCCAACCCAGTTGTTCGATGATCGATTTTTGAGCATTGACAACGAGGATGAATTTACCGAAATTTCCTTCTCTGGTGGACCGGGTGCTTTTGGGCGACATCCCTTCTCTACCCGTACATCTGGCCCAATCAACATGTGGTTTGTTGATGAAATCGTTCAGGGGCTAGCCGATGTGTTTGGCCTTGCCTGGATCGGCCAAAACGGAGTGCTTATTAGCGATAACATTCTCGATTTCAACCCTCCCTGTGGTCGCATTGACACTGTTGCTCATGAGATAGGGCACAATCTGGGCCTGACCCACGATGACTATGGGGCCGGAACGGGATCTAACTTAATGACTTCGGGGGCAAGCCGAGCAGTACCCTGTGACCTTAGTGATATCAACCCAGACGGTGCCAAACTGGACAGGCTGACCACCGAGCAGATTAATGTTGCTCGTGGCAGTTCCTTGGTTTCCGATAGTCCAACGCCAACCCAGAGCGATCAGCCCGTCTCGCCAGCACCTGCCAATTCACCCTTTGATGATAGTGGGCCAGATGCAGACGCAGTACCATGGGGAGCCTTGGCTGCAATTCCTCAACCTGATTCAGAGCCTTCACTGTCAGATCCCTTAAGCGAGGCCGCGTTGCCTGCACGGTGGGGAAAGAGCCCTTTAGTTGCTGAAACTAGCTTGAGCATGTCGTCAACTCAGTCCATTCCAGAAGCAAGGAGCCTTACGGGTTGGAGTGCGGCGCTGCTAGGGCTGTTGTTTTGGCGGTTGCGCCGATCATGAGGACTGTCAGCATGAGGGGATTAGCCAGTTTGGCAGTGCTGCTGCTGGCACCTTGGGGAATGGCAGGGGCGTTACCCGGAGAGGCTTCATCGACTATGTTGAGTAACGATGCGATCGCACGTCCTCCCGCCCACCAAGAAGTGGTTTCTCCCAACGGGAGCTACATTTTGATCCTGGCTGCCCCAGTGAATCGGGACACGATGACCTGGGATACTAAACAAGTAGACGCTACTCTCTACAGCACCCAAGGCACACTCTGCCAGCCTCTTTGGTCAAAAACCTTGCCGCAGGAATATGGACCTCGGTTTGCCCTAGTGAATGACCAGGGTCAGGTTGCTCTGCTTGATGAATGGATTAATGTTGCCAGTCCCCATGCTGTCATGGTGATGAACTCGACAGGCAAAGTTGTGGCTCAGCATGGTTTTGAGGATTTGGCTGCTCGTTTGCAAGTGTCCCGAGCTGATATTGTCGATGCGGCCCGCTTTGGCTGGTGGATTTCTAGAGCCCCTGCCTTAATTCGTAACGGTGAGATGGTGCAAGTGAGCACCGCAGGAAAACAACTCAAAATAGATTTGGAGACAGGAGCTTTATCGCTTTAGAAGGCAAATTCCAATTGCCGTGGCAAAGCTGACGAAAGCCGCCTTCAACCCCTTTAAGCAGTGCGTTGTAGAGGTGGCCTTAATTCAGTCGTAACAACTCATGCTTTGCAGCTCTAAAGTTCGAAGTTGAAGCCTTTTTGTTTGAGCTGATGGTATTTCTGTTCGTCAAAGTGATACAGCTGAGCGGCTCGATGGGCTACGCCGATTTGCTTTTCTGCTAGCGGCACCAAGAGATCCATCTTGAGAATTTTCTTGCGGAAGTTGCGCTTATCCAGTGGAACGCCCAAGATCACTTCGTAAAGCTGTTGGATCTGGGTCAGGGTAAATTTCTCGGGCAGCAGTTCAAAGCCAATTGGCTCATAGCGAATTTTGTTGCGTAGGCGAGTTAAGGCCACTTGGGCAATCTCGGTATGGTCAAAAGCCAGCGGTGGTAGATCTGCTACTGAGAACCACTGTGCGTCTTCGGCATCGGTTGCGGCGTGGAGCCTGTAGCTGTGTAGGTTGACCAGCGCATAGTAGGCCACTGAGACAATGCGATCGCGCGGATCTCGGTTGGCCTGCCCAAAGGTGTAGAGTTGCTCCAAAAACACATTTTGAATGCCAGTTTCCTCTGCCAACTCGCGCAGGGCAGCCTCTTCCAGAGATTCAGAAAGGCGCACAAAGCCGCCTGGCAAGGCCCACTGATGCTGAAACGGCGGTCGTTCCCGTTGGATCAGCAACACCTTGAGACCGGCCTGTTCTTCCAGGCCAAAAACCACACAATCTACAGTCAGACCCGCCCGAGGGTAGTCATAGCAATAGGCCATAGCAACGGTTTTAACGGTTGCGCGTTAGCGTTTTCCTCCATTATGAAGACAGAACGGGAACTCGCTGGGCCAGGGTTTGCTGGAGGGGTAGGCAGATCTCAAAGACTGTACAACCAACTTGGCTAGAGGCCAGGGTGAGGGTACCATTGTGGGCTTGGGCTACGACTTGATGTGCGATCGCAAGCCCCATTCCAGTCCCTTGACCAATGGGCTTGGTGGTAAAAAATGGGTCAAAAATGTGGCTAGCCACCGCTGGAGAAATGCCGCCTCCATTGTCGGCTATGCGGATGAGAACTTGATTAGCCCCTGCCCAGGTTGTTGTCACAGTTACATGAGGGGCTGGGTTCACTCCGTTTTCAAGCTGGTAGATGGCGTGTCTATCTAGAGAGTCAACGGCATTTTCCAAGAGTTTGACAAACACCTGATTGAGTTGTCCGGCGTAGCACTCTACTTTGGGTAGGTCGCCATACTGCCGCAGGACTTCAATTTCTGGACGATACGCTGTCGCTGCAAACCGATGACGTAGCAAGTGCAGTGCATCCTCCAATCCTTCCGTCAGGTGGACAGGCTTGAGTGCAGCCTCATCGAGGCGAGAAAAGTTGCGTAGGGCTACCACGAGTTGCTGAATACGGCTGGCTCCGTGCTCCATCGAGTTGAGCAGGCGGGGCGTGTCATGGGCAATAAAGTCTAGATCAAGAGTTTCTAGGTGTTGCTGTAGTGAAGGCGGAAGTGCAAGGGTGTGCTCTCGGCAGAGGCTGGCTAGGTTGAGTAAGTCCCCTGTAAACTCGCGTAAATATCCCAGGTTCCCCATGATGAACCCAAGGGGATTGTTGACTTCGTGGGAAATGCCTGCCACCAACCGCCCGAGACTGGACATTTTCTCTGTGTGCACTAGCACTGCTTGCGCGGCTCTTAGCTCCTTTAAAATTTGCTTCAAGTCTTGCTCTGCCCGTTGCCGCTGACTAATTTCGGCCTGCAATTGGCCTAACAGCGTTGCTTGCTGAATCACCTTGGCTTCCAGAGCAATTAGCAAAGCTGTCGCGATAACGGCCCCAGCAACTGTACTGATCAAGCTGCCCAGCGAACTCATGTCAAGCGACATCAGGCTCGGTAGCGCCGCCATATCAATTTCTAGGCTGGGAAAGATAGCCGTTGGCAGAGGAGCCTCCCCAAATTGGGTTGAGGCCATCCCTGTATAGTGCATTGAGGCAACGGCCATCCCCATCAATAAAGCACTGACTACCTTGTGCAAGCTTTCTAAAATGGTATTGGCATGGCGTAGGCAAAAGGCTAGCCAAAGGGCGACAAAGGAAACTGCAACCGAAATAGCTAAAGCGGCCGCCACGATTGAAAGATTGTACCGGGCGAGTGCTGGCATTCGTAGAGAGGCCATACCTAGATAGTGCATCGTTGAGATTCCGAGCCCCATCAGAGTACTGCCAGCGATCAGTGAGCGTAACCCTAAAGTGCGACGGCTAACCAGACACAGGCCTAACCCAGAGGCGAGCACTGCAGGAATTCCAGAAGCTACCACCGTTAGTAGGTCGTACCGAACCGCAAAGGGAAAGCTGTAGGCTAGCATGCCGACAAAGTGCATGCTCCAGATGCCTGCGCCCATTGCGATCGCACCACCAACTAACCAGGCAGTCCGCCGCCAACCAGTAGCCGTACTGACGTGTCCGGCAAAGTCAAACGCCGTGTAGGAAGCCAACGTTGCCATCAAAATAGAGAGGGCAACGAGGCGCATATTGTAGGGATTGAGCATGCGTTATAGGAAACCAGGAAGCTTAGAAATGACCGCCAAACAACCCTGCCGACAGCCTGTAAATTGGCTTCGATAAATGCGACAAGGATGGATGAAACGAGTAGATGCTGCCCTAGGTTGCTCTAATGAAGGGGGCGTTTATTTAAGGCTGGGCCTTTGATAGCAAGCTTTTAATAAAGGGATGTACTGTCAATCAGGCCCCTCGCGGTTAGCCTGTAAAAGCACTTGGTCAAAACAATTCTCATCTTGTAAATCATAATTAACACTTCCTGGGCTAGGCTTCATCCTTTTGGTCGATACCTCTATAAAAAGAAAAATTCCTAACGACACATTGTGTCTTTTTTACACTAAGCTGAGGGAGTAGTCGTATCGGTTTTCGACGTACCGGTTTTTTGTAGTAGGGATTTGGAAAATGTTAGGTGCGATCGCAGGCGACATGATTGGTTCGGTCTACGAGTTTAATAACCAACGCACTAAGGACTTCCCCCTGTTCAGCGACCAGAGCACCTTTACCGACGACTCAATTTTGACGGTGGCCGTCGCTGATGTTCTCCTCAATGGCGGCAGCTACACAGATGCCTTCAAGCGCTACTACCGCCAATATCCCAACCCCTGTGGAAGCTATGGAATGCGGTTTCAGCAGTGGGCCGCCTCAGACAATTCGTCCCCCTACAATAGTTGGGGCAATGGCTCGGCTATGCGGGTCAGTCCGGTGGGGTTTGCCTTAAATAGCCTGGAAACAGTTTTGGCTGAAGCCGAACGCACCGCTGCTGCCACCCACAATCATCCAGAAGGTATCAAGGGGGCTCAGGCTACTGCCGCTGCCATCTTTCTCGCCCGCACCGGACAGAGTAAGGCAGATATTCAAGCTCATATTCAGACACACTACGGTTACGATCTCAGCCGCACCTTGGATGAGATCCGACTGACCTATACGTTCAATGAGTCTTGCCAAGGCACTGTCCCCGAAGCCATCACTGCTTTTTTAGAGTCCACCGATTTTGAGGACGCTTTGCGTAACGCAGTATCTTTGGGAGGCGACAGCGATACCCTCACCTGCATTACCGGAGGCATCGCTGAGGCGTTTTATGGAGGGGTACCTGATGCGATCGCAACTTCCGTTTTAGCCCGCCTCGATCCACCCCTGCGCCAAATAACCGAAGCTTTCCGGGCCAGATTTTGCTAGGCGAATTCTGGTCAAATTCAAATCATTCATCAATGGGTTTCACACTGCTCAAGAGGATGTTCTATGACTTCGCTCACCCAATTGCCCATCCCGTCTTTCTTTGACCCTGCTAAAGTTGGCGAAGTTTGGCGTGTGCCCTACGAAGAACGGGCTAAACAGGCCAAAGCTTGGGCCAAGGAATACCAACTTCAGCCCGCCAGTCAAGATTCGCCTCGTATTTGTCTATTAGCCATTGATGTACAAAATACCTTTTGCATTCCTGGCTTCGAGCTGTTTGTGGGCGGACGCTCAGGGCTAGGGGCAGTAGAAGACAATCGACGGCTGTGCGAGTTTATCTACCGCAACCTGGGCCTGATCACCGAAATTGCTCCCACGCTTGATACCCACACTGTTATGCAGGTGTTTCACGCCGAGTTTTGGGTGAACTCGGCTAGCGAAAACCCGCCCCCCATGACCCTGATCCACTATGACGACGTGGTACAAGGCAAATGGCAGGTCAACCCTGCCGTTGCTGCTAGCATTGGCAGTGACCTTGCTACCTTGCAGGAATACGCCCTGCATTACACCCAACGGCTGGATCAACGGGGCAAATATCCCCTGACCATTTGGCCCTACCACTCAATGCTGGGGGGGATTGGTCATGCCCTAGTCTCTGCCGTTGAGGAAGCTTGCTTCTTCCACAATTTGGCGCGTCAGAGCCAAACTCGCTTTGAGGTTAAGGGCGGCAATCCCCTCACTGAGAACTATTCTGTCCTTAGTCCAGAGGTGCTAGATGATCCCCGCGGCAGCGCCATTGCCCACAAAAATAGTTCTCTCATTGAGAAGCTCCTCACCTTTGATGCCGTTGTCATTGCAGGGCAGGCCAAAAGTCATTGTGTTGCTTGGACAATCGAGGATCTGCTAAGCGAAATTCAGACCAAGGATCCAACGTTAGCCCAGAAAGTGTATTTGCTCGAAGACTGTACTTCGCCAGTTGTAGTCCCTGATGTCGTCGACTTTACCGACCCAGCCAACGCAACTTTTCAACGATTTGCTGAGGCCGGAATGCACTTGGTTAACACTTCTACCCCAATGAGTGACTGGCCAAATCTGCATTTATAACCTTCATTTCCTATTTCGCCCTGGGAAACCTAGCTATATCTATTGTCAGCAAGGAACGGGGAATAGGCATGAGCAAAAAGTGCTGGCTACAATATCACAATTTTGAGGAAAATGGTTTTCCAAGTGCAGGCTCTATTAACACTAATAGAGCCTCTTGCGAAGCAGAGCTTGCTTTGGCTCAGGATGTTGTTTTTCTCATGGTTGGGCTTAATTCAAGCGAACCAGCTCTAAAGCAGTTTGGGCTGACAAAACAAAATATTTCTGAGAACGAGCGCGGCAGGCTCTACTTTCTTTGGGAAAAGTTTTTGCCAACTCAAGTTAAGCGAACGGGCGAACGAGCTTCCGGTGGGTTTTCCTATGAGGTTTCAGGAGATGTTTTAGAAACCTATAAACCCCCTATTTTGCTAACCTCCTTAAAATTCAAGGGGTTTTGGCACAGCTACCACAGACATGGTTTTATCTGTTTGTCAGATTTAGGAATGCCTTTTCCTGAGCTGGAGAAGACAGGAGATTTTGAAAAGAAGCAGTTGCCTAAAGGTAAAGTCGTAGTTTCTGAGAAAATGCTTGGGGAAATTAAGTTTCTCAAAGCTAAGTTAGGCAGGGTTAAGATTAGCAACCTGTCTGAAGTAGATCAGTTGTTGAAGCAATATGGCCTCCAGGAAACGGCAGACTGGATTAATACTCACTCTGCCGATTACTATGCGGGTCTTCGCAATGGCTTTGAAGTTGTCTCTGCAAATTAACGACCATCTCTCTTTCATCTATGCAAAGAGATTAGTCTGTCAACTATTCATCAAATAACCACTACAAAATAGCCGAGGCATTTCTTAAAATGTCTCGGCTATTTTGACACTATTTGGTTGGAAGTCTTGGCTAGAAACTTAGCCAATCTAAGCTATGGCATTAGTCGTCATCGATGGTTTCATCAACAGCCTTCTTGACAGCAGCA
>DATNQF010000041.1:0-18826 GCA_036702855.1 Trichocoleus sp.
TCTCCCCGAAACCGAACGCATTCACGATGCCCAAGTGGTCAATCCGTTTTTGGAGTGGGGCGATCGCATTCCCCTCTACCGTTGCGATCGCGGGGGCATTCTAGAGCAGTATGGGGATCTGTGCGATCGCATTGGCTTCACATACCTAAAAACAACCCGCGATAATTACCCTGCTCGTTTAGAGATTCCCCTCTGGATGTGGGAGGACGGGCTAGTCGAAACGGTGATGGACTGGGTGCGAGCCGAGGTGGTGGTAGGGGGCGGCTATCCTTATGCCATTGAAACTGCCGACCAGACCGCAGTGCTGCAAAGCCAGGACAGACAAGTGTTTTTCCGCATTTTGCAGGAATGGTCTGAGCAGGCAGACATTCAACTGCGGTTCTCCCGCAAGATGGTCAGCAAGGTGAGGCGACGGTAAAGCAGAGAAAATCTCAGCTTTACACCATTGCAACTCACTGATGCCTAATACCGAAAAGCACGTAGAACAAGCAGATTGTCGGTGCGCTGTTTGGTCTAGACCTTCTAAAGAAGGTTTAAGGAATTGCGCTTCTCATGTAATTGCCCCACAACGCAGCAGCACTGCCACTGCTGCCGGCGGTGGGGGAGTTATCATCGTTGCCTAACCAGATACCTGTTGTGAGGTTACGACTGGGAACAAAGCCAACAAACCATAGATCCACATTGTCGTTAGTGGTGCCTGTTTTGCCCCCCTCACCGAGGCCCAAGGCAGCATTGCTCCCTGTGCCTCCTTGGACGACGCCCTGAAGCAGACCGACCAACGTATTGGCAACTTCAGGTTGCAGCGCTGTAACTTGAGAATCGGCAGCCTGACCAAATTCATAAATCACTCGGCACGTTTTCACGTCTTTTGGATCTACGCAGTCGCTGCTGTCAAGTACCTGTAAAATGCCGTGGGGACGGTTCCAAGTGCCACCATTTGCGATCGCAGCAAAAGATCCTGTCAGTTCCAGTGGAGTGACTTCACTCTCCCCCAGAACCAGGCCGGGTCTTGCATTTAACTCCGATTCGATGCCTAAGCGACGGGCCATTTGAATTACGGTTTGCAGCCCAGCTTCTCGAGCGATACGAAGGGCCACTACGTTTTCAGAACGAGCCATCGCCCCGTACATATCCATAGAGCCTGCCCCGGAACGGCAACCTTGAAACTCTTGCCCCTCCCAAACCAAGTTACTGCAATCATAAGTTTGGCCGGGTGACTGCCCCTGCTCTAGGGCGGCAGCGTAGGCAAATACCTTGAAAGTAGAGCCGGGTTGGCGTAATGCCTGAGAAGCACGGTTAAACTGGCTCGTCTGGTAATCCACACCGCCCATCATTGCCTTGATTGCCCCAGTTTGGGTTTCTAGGGTAACCAGCGCGCCTTCCGTAAAAGCCTGTGCTTGACCTGTTGTTGCGATGGTCTCCTTTAGCGCTGCTTCAGCCTTAGCCTGCATCCCCAGATCTAGAGAGGTCAGTACAATAAAATTGCCCTCCCGTGCCAGCGACGCACCTAGGACACGGTCTAGCTCTTCGTACACATAACTGTAAAAGTAAGGGGCACGAGTGCTCTGTAACTGCTCTCGTGCCTTAGGGCTAATCTCAATCCGAGTACGCCGAGCCCGCCGAGCCTCTTCCTGACTGACCATGCCCAACGCAACCATACGGTTAAGTACACCATCCCGGTACTTAACTGCCGCATTGTAGTTCTGTACAGGGTTAAACAAATTAGGCGCAGGCAAGATGCCGACTAAGGTTGCCGCTTCGGAAAGTGTCAAATCTTTAGACGACTTGTCGAAGTAAAACTGGGATGCATCCTCAAAACCAAAGAGGTTTCCTCCTAGAAATACCCGATTGAGGTAAAGCCGCAGCAGGTCATCTTTGCTGTAAAAAGTTTCCAGCTTCAATGCCACGATGGCTTCACGGATCTTGCGACCCGCAGAATCCTCGGTGCCAACATACTCTCGGTAAATGCTGCGGGAGAGTTGCTGGGTAATGCCGCTGCCCCCCTCGCGGATCTCGCCGCCTCGTACGTTCGTTACCAGCGCTCGCAGAGTGCCAATGGGATCAACGCCAAGGTGCCAGTAGTAGCGGGAATCTTCAGAGGCAATGACGGCTTTAGGTAAGTAGGGCGAAAAGTCAGATATCCTTGCCTGCTCCCGGTGAGCTTGGGTAGTCTGCTGCCGCAAGGGCACAACTGCCCCATCTTCCTGCGCATAAACGACAACTGGACCCTGCACTGACTCTGGCATAGGCCGCGTCGGAATCTTAGGCCACTCTAATGCCACGATCCAAGCACCCACGGCTAAGGACAGGCCAGTAAACCCATAGAGCCCATAGCGGGCGGTCTGTATATACCAAGGTGGCGGATCGATGTAGCGGATCGTGACCGCATCCGTTAGTTCTGGGGGTCCGAGTGTGTAAGTATCCCCGTGGTTAAGGACCGTTCGCTTAATTTTCTTCTTACCCCGATAAACACCGTTGGTCGAGTCACGATCTTTGAGAACAAAAGGTTCGCCAGGAAGGTTGTGATCGCGCGTTAGCGTAGCATGCACCTGACTGACAATAGGGCTAGCTACTACAATGTCGCTCTGCTGCGAACTACGACCCAGGATGTAGTGTTCACCCAGCAGCGGATACACCGTCTCTTGATCGCTGACAGTTATATGCAGGGTTGCATTACGAGCCCCTTTTTTAAGAGCCAGTTTTGAGAAATCAACCCGACCTTGAGCAGCTTGAAAAGCTTGGGTGATTTTGCCCAAGACGGTACGAGGTGGGGGAGGCGGCGATTGTTGCGGCGTCATCGGATGGAGCGAAAAATCCCAACCGGGGAGGTACTGCCCTATTCTAATCACTCAAGGCTCTTACAGCGCAAATCGCTTTCTGCCAAAAACACTACCCTATTTTCAGGATAAGAAAGAACTAGTCGTGGTGAGCCTCGCCTTTCCCCTCAGGCGGGTGACGCAGCGCAGCAATTAGCAGACAGGCAATTCCGATATTGATGCAGACATCAGCAAAATTAAAGATAGGAAATTGGATAAGCCGAAAGTCTAGAAAATCAACCACTTCGCCCGCCAACAAACGGTCGATACCGTTGCCGAAGGCTCCTCCCAAGATGAACCCATAACCTGCCTGCTCCCAGCGGTTAACCAGATTCACCCAGATTCCCAGCGCTACTAGGCCTAGGCTTACGGCCAGAGACAGCCAACGCAACCATTCGCCATTTTCACTAAACAGGCTAAAGGCTGCCCCTGTATTAGTCACATAGGTTAGGTGAAACACACCCCGCCATAGGGGAATTGTTTCAGGTGGATTGGTTAGCTCAAAGGTTTGTACAACCCAAAGCTTAGTGAGTTGATCGAGCGCTAAACTTGCCACTGCGGCAATCCAGAAGAGGTGATTGCGAACTCTCATAAACCTTCAATAAAACAGGATATGCCGCATGACAAAGGCTATCACAGCAACGGCGCAAACCACAGCAAGTTGTCCTGGCAAAGGCTGAACAGAATAGGTTAGCAGCAGTGACCAGTATGAAGCGCCAGCTGTTTGTAACCAGCCCAGCAGTGAGGCCACCGTGAGGTAGACCAAACCGCACCCATGAATAATGCCCAAGCCCGACAGGCTGCTCAGCGCTAGTCTCTCCAGTTTGGGCGCTTCTTGAAAGGCAAAATAGCCGCAGACCCAGCCAGCTGGGATAAACCCAATCAGATAACCAAACCCTGGCTCACGCACATAGCTCAAACCCCCTCCCTGTGTGAAAATTGGTAGCTCAAACACCTGAAAGAGTGCAAGCCCCAAAAACAGATAGGCAATTTGAGAAAGGGCAGCTGCGTTTTTACCCCCCAGGCAACCCGTCAGTAAAACTGCGCCGACTTGAAAGGTCACCCCTAGCGATCGCACCTGCATTCCAATTTGCCCCCAATCCCAGGGGGCATTGACAATAAACGTTTCCATCCAGGTGGCTGCAATGGTCAGTACTAGCCCGATCAGCGCCCAGAGGAGTTCAAGTGGTGCCAGCACCCGTTGCGTCTTCACCTTGATCAGTAACAAACAGGAGAATTTTAGACTATCAGGGTAACAAGGTTTTTGGGAAAGGCAGAAGGTAGAAGGAGGAGGGTGACATCACAGTTCAGAGGGCAGAAAGTAGGGGATAGGCACTAAACACCGTTTGTTTCTACCGTCTGCTCTCTAGCTCCTGTCTTTTACCTGCCTTCAACTCTGAGCCACAGCGCTTACAAAACTGGGCATCGGCATCGTGGAGTTGAAGGCCGCAGCGATCGCACGGGATTTGAGCAGAGTTGGTGACTTTGACAAATTCGCGAATCAGTTCTCCCACCTGGGTTGGGATCAGGGCGATCCCGGTCAGAATCATCATGACCGTTAGCCCTCGGCCTACTTCAGTAATTGGGGTGACATCGCCAAAGCCAACGGTGGTCATGGTGGCAACTGCAAAATAGACCGCATCTAAAAAAGTTCCAAAGGCAGGGTTCAAGGTGTGCTCGACCTGAAAAATCAACCCGGAGTAGATAAAGATGATGGCAAACAGGGTAAAAACAATGCGAATAACAATTAGGGTGTCGGTGCCGCTGATAAAACCAAACAACACCTGATTGTCAAGAAATCGAACCAGCCGTAAAATTCGCAGCCAACGCAGCAGGCGGATGAAGCGGACATCCCATAAGCCTACAAAGAAGGGCAAAATTGCCAGCAAATCAAGCAGTCCATAAAGGCTGAAGACATACAACCAAGGCCGTTCTGCTGACCACAGGCGCATGAGGTATTCGAGCGTGAACCCCGCCAAAATAATCCAATCTAAGACGTTAAGAAGGCGATACAGCTCTTCTGAGATGGGATAGGTTTCAACTACATAGATGACAGACGAGAGCAGGATCAGCAGTGCGATCGCACCATTCACCCACTGCCCAACTGGAGTTTCTGTATCGTTCAGGTAAAACTGAACTCGCTGCCGCCAGTCTTGCCCTTGCCAGTCCGCGTTATCCTGCATTCCCAACTCCTAATGCCTACCTCCGGCATTTCCTCGCTCTAAGCTCTGGGCTAAGATGACGAAGCATCCTTGAACGATTCTGACTTAAATACAGAACCTTCCTCGATAGACGCTCCCGGCATCTTCGTAACCCTATCCATGTCAACTGCACCCATCGTTACCACACTGAACGACTTTACGGCGGTTTCTGCCCCTGTCTTGCCGCCCTTACCCGATCAACGCCCATTGCTGTTGGTTGGCCACGGTAGCCGGGATACTCAGGGTCGAGATAGCCTGCTAGAATTTGCCGCTGCCTACCAGGCGCTAGATGCTTCGCGTCCTGTTATTCCTTGCTTTCTGGAGTTAACCGAGCCGACTATCCAAGATGGGGTAGACCAGTGCGTTGCGAAAGGATTCACAGATATCTCGGTCCTGCCGATTTTGCTGTTTGCAGCGCGGCACAACAAGTTTGACGTTACCAACGAACTCGATCGTGCCCGTCAGCGTCATCCTCAGGTGAAGTTCCACTACGGTCGACACTTCGGCATTACTCCGGAGATTCTAACCCTCTGGCAAGACCGCCTAGCCGAACTCGACACGCCTGCTTTTAACCCCCAAGGCATTAGCCGGGAAGACACGGTTCTGCTGTTTGTGGGCCGGGGGGCCAGCGATCCCGATGCTAACGGCGATGTCTATAAAATGGCTCGCATTCTTTGGGAAGGCAGCGGCTACCAAACCGTCGAAATCTGCTTCATCGGTATCACTCACCCTCGCTTAGAAGAAGGGTTCCGCCGCGCTCGCCTTTACCAGCCCAAGCGCATCATCGTGTTGCCCTACTTCCTATTTACGGGCGTTCTCATGAAGAAAATTGCGGAAATCTCTATGCTCCAACAGGCTGAGCATAGAGATACCGTAGTGACCTGTCTACCCGAAATGGGCATTCACCCCCAACTCCTCCAAGTATTGCGCCAGCGTGAGCTAGAGACTCAGTTAGGCCAGGTGCAGATGAACTGCGAGATGTGCAAATTCCGGTTGGCGGCTGTTGCAGGGGGTGTGCAAGGGCATTCGCATGGTCATGGCCACCCTCATGAGTCTGATCAAGCAGTCCAGCATCACGGCCATGATCATCATCACGGGCACCATCACCACGATCACCATCATCACGGGCACGACCATAACCATGAACCCGTTGATCCTTTTGCTCAACCTCAGCAATACCATGAGCGAGCTTGGCAAGTGCCTTAAGGGGTGAGGGGTGAGAAGCAGGAGGTAGCAGACAAGCTATGAACATTCAAAGCTTCCTCACTGACTTCCCACCCCAATAGGTCTAACAAGTATCCAAGCAGCCCCTCACGACTCTACTCCCCATCAACCCCATTCCACCCATGCCCTCTCTCTCCGTTGGCGACCGTGTGCGCCTAATTACGCTTCCTGCCTACTTCAAAACAGCTGAGACAATGCCGATGCTGCGGCCACGGGAAACTTTACAGGTGGGGGATGAGGGCATCGTTTTGGATCGCAGACCCGGAGGATATTGGAGCGTACGCTTTCAGCGGGGTGCATTTTTGGTCGAGGCTCAACACCTAGAAACAATTTCCTGACGAGCAAAGCCCCACTATAAAAGTTCAAAATCTAATTCATTGACAGCTTGAACCGATATGGAGATTAATCTGCCTGACGTTTTGGCCGAGGTTAAAGCGGCTTTTGAGCGGTATGAAACGGCTCTAGTTAATAACGACGTGGCAGTGTTGGATAATTTGTTTTGGAACAGTCCTCATACGGTTCGGTATGGGGCAACTGAGAACTTGGTGGGGTACGATGCGATCGCAACTTTCCGAGCCAATCGCCCCACTCTAGACCTCCAACGAACCCTGTCCAATACTGTGATTACGACCTATGGCCACGATTTTGCGACCGCCAATACCGAATTTGTGAAAGTAGACTCCGGCAAAACGGGTCGCCAAAGCCAAACCTGGCTACGAACACCTCAAGGTTGGCGGGTAGTGAGCGCCCATATCTCGTTCCTAGCTCCACCGCAAAAATAGTGAGTTATGTCAGGAAGAAACATCAAAAGCCCCTCTCTATATCCCAATTTTGAAAAGAATCGGTAAAATTTAGCAGGTATCCATCTTGTCTTAGAGCTAAATAAGTTCTAAAACTAGAGAGATGTGCCATACTTAACGTCGATGCTGAGTAGCTTGATGTTAGTTTGTCTGAATAGTGCCACCAAGGGGGCTCTTTTCAGCTTTGGAGTTCCTTCGCAACGTTTTCAGCGTCGGTAAGGGCTGCTACCTACGAGGAGTGAATGAAGGATTCTACGGCATTTGTAGCTGGTTGTGCTGCTGCCGGAGCATTGGTTCTGTTAATGCTCCTGACTCGTTCTGGCGCGGGTAGAGTTTCTGAGACGGCGCAGGTTTCTCAAGAGTATAGCCCCCCGCCCGTTCAGACTGTCCCATTGTCTCCCTCGCCAGAAACCCAGGCTGACAACTTCAGTGAGCAGGAATTCAAGCGGGAGCTGGAGCAGCAAAAAGATTTGACGGCTGAGCTAAAGTCTCAGCTTGAGCGTCAGCAGGATTTGACCGAAGATTTGAGAGCTCAACTGGCTCGACAGGAAGACGACACCCAAGCGATTCTGAGTGAGCTAAAAAGCTACCAGCAATCAATGGACGCGCTCACAACTCAACAAACGCGTCTGGCAGAGTCTATCCCCCAAGCGAACGACAGCCAAACTGTTCTGCTATGGGGAATGGTTGGGCTGTTTCTATTTCTGCTGGTTGGGGGCGGTGCAGTACTCACTGTCTTTGCGATTTGGTTGCTTCAGTCCCAGCAACGGCAGCAGCAGCAGCGGCGGACAACAGTCATGTATCCCGTCCACATGCCCAATCCCTACCCCTCCTATGAATATCAGGCGTTGCCACCGGTTAGCCGTCCTCAACGGGTAGTGCAGTACGACGTTCAGGACTACGCCGATTAAACCGTGCGAGTGGGCTGTCTAATTTGAACTTAGGGAGCAGTTTCCTGGCAGGTGGTGGATATTGCGGTATTCTCCTTACCCGCACCCAACCCAGAAATCCGTCATCATACAGAGAGATGCGACCCCATCTCTGGTGACGGCAGACTCATGAGCGATTTCAATATTCAAGCCCCCTTTGAACCTATGGGTGACCAGCCCAAAGCAATTGAGCAACTGGTCAAGTGTTTGCAAGGTCAGCACCGCTACCAGACGTTAAAAGGGGCGACGGGTACAGGCAAAACCCACACAATTGCCCGTGTCATCGACAAAATCGGCAAACCGACGCTGGTCCTAGCCCATAACAAAACTTTGGCAGCGCAGCTTTGCAATGAGCTGCGAGAGTTTTTCCCAGACAACGCGGTTGAGTACTTCATCAGCTATTACGACTATTACCAGCCGGAAGCCTACATTCCGGTAACTGACACCTACATTGCCAAGACCGCCTCGATCAACGAAGAGATCGATATGCTGCGCCACTCCGCCACCCGCTCTCTGTTTGAGCGGCGCGACGTGATTGTGGTGGCCTCCATTAGCTGTATCTATGGCTTAGGGATTCCCTCTGAGTATCTGAAGGCGTCGATTCCGCTGAAAGTGGGAATGGAGATTGACCAAAGGCAAGTCCTGCGGGATCTTGCAACGATCCAGTATGAGCGCAACGACCTGGATCTGAGCCGGGGTCGCTTCCGAGTGAAAGGGGACGTGCTGGAGATCGGCCCTGCTTACGAAGACCGGGTAATCCGCATCGAGTTCTTTGGCGATGAGATTGATGCAATTCGCTATGTTGATCCCATTACCGGGGCTACCTTGCAGAGCATGGATGCCCTCAGTATTTACCCAGCTCGTCACTTCGTGACTCCTGATGAGAAACTTGAGGAGGCTTGCCAAGCTATTCAAGATGAACTGAAGGCCCGACTGGAGGAATTAGAGCAGGCCGGGAAACTACTGGAAGCCCAACGTCTAGAGCAGCGCACCCGCTACGACCTGGAAATGCTGCGAGAAGTGGGCTACTGCAACGGAGTGGAAAACTACGCGCGTCATTTGGCCGGACGCCAGCCCGGCTCGCCCCCGGAGTGTTTACTAGATTATTTTCCCAAGGATTGGCTGCTAGTCATCGATGAGTCTCACGTCACTCTGCCTCAAGTCCATGCAATGTACAACGGCGATCGATCCCGCAAGGTTGTACTCATTGATCATGGCTTTCGCTTACCGAGTGCCGCAGACAACCGCCCGCTCAAGGCAGAAGAGTTTTGGGAGAAGGTTAACCAATGCATTTTTGTCTCCGCCACCCCCGGCAACTGGGAAATGGAGATTTCGGAGGATCGCATTGTCGAGCAAATCATTCGACCAACAGGTGTGCTCGACCCCGAAGTTTCGGTGCGACCGACAGAAGGACAAATCGACGACCTGCTGGGCGAAATCAAAGATCGCATTGTGAAGCAAGAGCGGGTATTGGTCACAACTCTGACCAAGCGCATGGCTGAGGATCTGACCGAGTATTTGGATGAACATGGCGTTCGGGTGCGCTATTTGCACTCTGAAATCCATTCAATTGAACGGATCGAGATCATTCAGGACTTGCGGGATGGCAATTTTGACGTCCTGGTGGGAGTCAACTTACTACGAGAAGGCTTAGACCTACCAGAGGTGTCTCTAGTGGCAATTCTTGACGCCGACAAGGAAGGCTTTCTGCGGGCAGAGCGATCGCTTATTCAAACCATCGGACGAGCTGCACGGCACGTTCAGGGGCAGGCTATCCTCTATGCTGACAACCTAACCGACAGCATGGCCAGAGCCATTGAGGAGACCGAGCGCCGCCGCCAAATCCAGCAGCAGTACAACGAGGAGCACGGCATTACGCCGCAGCCCATTGTTCGGCGCAAGAGCAACGCTATCTTGTCTTTCTTGGAGGTTTCACGGCGGCTCAATGCCCAAGAACTAGAGGAGGTGTTTGAGCAACGGGAGGATCTGCCCCTAGAAGACATTCCCGAACTTATTGGCCAGCTTGAAAAACAGATGAAGGAAGCTGCCAAGAACTTGGAATTTGAGGAGGCTGCAAAATATCGCGATCGCATTAAAACTCTGCGCGATAAACTGATTGGCAAACGTAGCTAACTTAATAGGAGAGGATGGGTACGTTAGCTATGATGATTGGCGCAAGCTACCGGTAAACAATGAGCAGCGTTAACTCTGAGCCTGTTTCTTTCGATTTCTCCGTGGCTATCTGCACGTACAACGGAGAAAAGCGATTACCAGATGTTTTAGAGTGCTTGCTTCAGCAAACACACATTGACGGCTTGAATTGGGAAGTGATTGTTGTTGATAACAACAGCACCGATGGAACTGCCAGTGTGGTTGATGCCTTCCGGGCAAAGTGGCCTGAGCAGGTGCCTTTGCGATATGCCTTTGAGGCAAAGCAGGGAGCCAGTTTTGCCCGTCATCACGCAGTTAAGATTGCTCGTAGTCCTTTAATTGGCTTTCTCGATGATGACAACCTACCCTCTCCTGTTTGGATTGAGCAGGCTTACCAGTTTGGTCAGGCCCATCCACAGGCAGGCGCGTATGGTAGCCGCATCTGGGGACAGTTTGAGAGTAACCCACCACCAGATTTTGAGCGGATTTCAGCCTTTTTGGCATTGACTGATCGAGGACCAGATCCACTTCTATATAAGCCTAGTCAAAAGATTCTGCCTCCTAGTGCAGGGCTGGTCACTCGACGTCAGGTTTGGCTTGATCATGTTCCTGCGCAACCCGTTCTGAGTGGCCGAACCCACAAAAGTATGCTGACAGGAGAAGACTTAGAGTCTATCCTGCATATTCAGCGGGCGGGCTGGGAGATTTGGTACAACCCCCAGATGGAGGTCGAGCACAAAATTCCACGAGGCCGTTTGGAGCGGTGCTATCTTATTTCGTTTTTTCGTGGAATTGGATTAAGCCGTCATCGCACCCGAACCCTTAGTTTTCCAATTTGGTGTCGGCCTTTAGTCATGCCCGTCTATGTGATCAATGACCTGCGTAAGATTATGTACCAGGTCCTGAAATACCGTCGTATGGTATTCACCAATACCGTGGCTGCCTGCGAAATGACACTGTATTGCTACAGCCTAGTTAGCCCTTTGTATCTATGGCAACGAAGCTTACGACAAGCACTGCAAAAGGCCAAATCTTGATGGGTACAGTTGCTCAAGACAGGTTTGACCAGTGTGAGAAATTACCCAGAGGGGTGATGCGATCGCACTGCCTCCTCAGCCATCTTTAAACACAAGCGTAACCGCTTGCGGAGTCAGGTTCTAGACTCTCCTCTCTCAACGGATCAGCAAAAGACAAAGGCAGCCAGGGGTTGACAAAGTCGGCCCCTTTTTCCGTCTTCTTAGAAATTAGGAGAAGGATACTTATTTCAAACCAATTCTCAAAATAATGCTGGGGATTCTGGTACGGATTGCTAAAACCACCTAGATTTTAGAAAGTTTCTTAGCTCGCCCCCATGCTAACTGTCCTGCCATTGTTTGCCAAAGCCTTTTTGACGTTGTTTGTCGTGATCGATCCGGTAGGGTTAGCACCGCTGTACTTGGCCTTGGTGAGCGATCGCACCGAAGAAGAACAAACTCAAATCGCGACACGGGCTGTCCTTGTTTCTGCCGGGATTCTTTTAGTCTTTGGGCTAACTGGGGCCTATGTGCTTCACTACCTGGGCATTAGTCTGCAAGCGTTTCAAATTGCAGCGGGGTTTCTATTGTTCAAAATTGCGCTGGACATGATCTTTGTCCAGCAAGAGCGCGAGACCGAAGCCGAAGCCAAGGAAGCAGAAGTACGACAGGATGTCAGCGTGTTTCCCCTGGCGATTCCCCTAATTGCTGGGCCTGGCAGCCTGGCGAGCATTCTAGTGCTATCGCGAGAATCAGCGAACTATTACCTAGGGCTCAGTGTGGTTCTTGCTGCTGCTGGGGTCGTCGTGCTGCTGTGCTACCTATTTCTGCTACTGTCGCGACCCTTGGCCAAGATACTAGGTCAGATTGGTATTAACGTCGTAACGCGGGTTTTGGGTGTCCTGTTGGCAGCGCTGGCAGTGCAATATATGCTTGATGGGCTTCTGAGCTTGCTTCAGTTGCCGCCTGCTCAAGCATTTGGCACAGATACACAGTCCTTTGGTTCTTAATTCGAGAATCTTCTCAATTTTCATGTTTCAAACTCCGCCTAAGGGGATATGGTGATTACCCTTTAGGGTGGGGTAGGGTCTTCCAAAGCTGCGCTTTTTTGGTTTGAGGCCTTTGCATGCTTCTACTTGCTCAGGAAGGGGGCCTTTTTGCTGGCCCAATTCAAGACCCTGTTCAGGTTTTTCTAATTATTATTGCCATCATGCTGGTGGCTCCGTTGGTCTTTGAACGGCTGAAGATGCCGGGGATCATCGGGTTAATCATAGCCGGAGTGCTAGTGGGACCTCATGGGCTTAATATCCTGGCACGGGACGCCACGATTGAACTATTGGGGACCGTTGGACTACTGTTTCTAATGTTCTTGGGCGGCCTAGAAACCAGTCTGGGAGATCTTAAAGGCAGCGCAGGTAAAACATTGGCCTTTGGTATGGCGACCTTTCTACTGCCAATGGCTTTTGGAACAGGGGCCATGCTGCTCATCGGCTATCCAATCTTGCCAGCAATTTTGGTGGCGTCGTGCTTGGCCTCACATACACTGCTGGCATTGCCTGTGTTGAGTCGGTTGGGGCTAATGCGATCGCAAGCCATCACCGTGACCCTAGGCGGCACACTCATCACGAATATTTTGGCACTGTTGGTACTGGCCGTGGTCGTCAAGGCCAACAGCGGCAACCTCACACTTGGCTTCTGGCTATTCCTGATTCCTGCACTCACAATCTATACGGCAACGACTCTCATCGGGGTGCCTTATCTAGGGCGCTGGTTTTTCCGCAAATTCGGCCATAACGAAGAAGCTGAATTTGTCTTTGTGCTAGCAACGTTGTTTGTTGTGTCAGCGGTTGCGGATCTCATTGAAATCGAGCCAATTGTAGGGGCGTTTCTAGCAGGGATTGCCCTGACACCGCTGATTCCACAGCTCAGCCCATTAATGAATCGGCTCCAATTCATCGGCAACACCCTCTTTGTGCCATTTTTTCTGATTTCAGTGGGCATGTTGGTAGACCCGCTGGTACTCATACGGGATCCCAGAGGCATCATGGTATCGGCTGTGATGATTGTTGCTGAGATAAGCAGCAAGTTTCTTGCCGCTTGGGGCGTTGGGAAATTCTTCAAATATTCCTTCGACAGCGTCATGGTGATGTTTGGGCTGTCGGTTGCACAAGCAGCATCAACCCTAGCGGCTATTACTGTCGCATTCAACATTAAGTTGGTCGATACGCTGACCGTCAATGGCACTATTGCCATGATTCTGGTGAGCTGCATACTCTCCCCTTGGGTAACAGCACGCTGGGGGCAACGCATGAAGCCTGACACAGCAATTTCAGCAGCACAGGGGCAAGCGGGGTTTCTTAGCAGAGACACGAACCATCCAGCACGTATCCTGGTGTCTGTCGCAAACCCTGATACCGAAAACAATCTCTTGCATCTAGCCTTGATCTTGGCCAAGCGAGTAGAGGGCACCGTACTGCCAATCCACGTAATTGCTAATGGCGATGAACCTGTTCGAGCAGAATTGTTGACTCGACAGCAGCAACTTCTAGATACAGCCGAGGCAATCGCTCATGCTGCTGTAACCGAGGTAGAGACCATCGGAAGGGTCGATGACTCCATCGACAAAGGCATTATTAGAGCAGCGGCAGAACAGCGAGTTAGCCTCATTATTTGTGGTTGGAAAGGGTACTCAACCTACCGCGAAAATTTCTTTGGAGGTGTACTCGACAATATTGTCAGGTTAACGCCAGTGCCTACCTTAATCACTCGCTTTCCCGAGCCTCTTCAGAATGCTCAGCGGATTTTGCTAGCGACTGCGGAGACAGAAACCACACCTTATGAATTTGAGCAGGCCGTCATTCTCGCAAGTACCCTTTCGGATGAGCTCAAAGCTCCAATCCACGTGATCGAGTTTGTGAGCAACCCCCACAAAAGTCGTTTAATCGAAGTCGATCTTGACCTACCCAATGGTCCTGTTCCTGTCCATCGAGTTCATGGCAATTTTTCGGCTAAGGTGTCTCGCTTTGTTGAAACCGGAGATTTGATCCTGCTGACTGCCAGTACTCGCCGCGTTGGGCAACCCCTCTTAGGCAAAGCACCTGAGGCCGTCGCTCGCCGTTGTCCTGACAACGCAATGGTTATTCTGCACTTCCCTCGAATCAGCTAGCGCACTCTTCAAAAAAAGGCTCAAATATCCTCGCTGTTCACAATGCCACCATATTCCTCAGAGAAGATATATTGCCCTGACTCTAAGCCATTCGCCAGTTGAGTCAACCAAGCTCGAAAACTGGGGGCAAGCCGCTCTCGCTCAGCTTCATCGTGCCACATGCTAATGATTTGGCCTACAGTTCCCCCCTGAGCAGGAGCTAGGTCTAGACAGTCATGATTACCACCCCCATCGTGGGTGAGGGGTATCCAGGCAGCATTCCACCAATCAGATCGAATACCTGGCTCAGGATCCCCCTCAATGTCCTCAAACATATGGCTATCAAGCAAGTCTTTCCAGACCAACCACTCGTCTTGGATCCGGTCTAAGGAGAGCAGTTCTCGACCGTCCATCAATCCGTATTCATGATCCGACTGCCCGTTGTGAATGCGAAAGGATGCCTTCACATCTTCGGGTAACTGCACGCCCAAAACCTTTTCAAAAGCTTCGATTTGAGCGTCAGAGGCCCCTGGTTGGAGCGTCTTGAGAACCCCCGGCGCGTTGGCCATTAACCAAGCATCAATCCGGGCCCAAATAGTTTGCATAACCACCTCGGGGCTTGCCTTCTTTCGTTAGCGTACAGTGTGGAGACCCGTTATGACCTCTTACCACCACAAGTTTCGGTCAGATCACACGTGATACAGCCCCCAACCTCTCACAGGTTGAGGGCGCTAGCCGAAATAGAAAGTCCTATCCTCCTAGCAACGTGTTTTCCTGCTAAGAGGGTAAGCGAGGGAGCCAGTAAGCAGCCTCCTCGCTCCATTTCCCCGTTTATTAAGCCAGCTTGCACAGAACCATCATGGTTCGAGCGGCGACTGGAATCGATTGCTCCCCTGTAAAGAAGCGTTCTTCAGAAACGAAGCGGGGTTCTTTGGTGTCGATCACAACCGACCACTGACTCTCTCGAAATAGTTCGGGCAGCTTAAATTCGAGCATTTCGTAATGAGCATTGAAGAATAGCAAGAAGCTATCATCAGCAATGCGTTCCCCCTGAGGACCAGGACTGGGAATGCGATCGCCATTCAAAAACACGGCAATAGATTTGGTGTAACCCATGTCCCACTGTTCTTGGGTCATTTCGCCACCATCGGGGTTGTACCAACCAATATCGGTTGCACCTGAACCGTGAATGGCTTGGCCCTGGAACCATTTGCGTCGCCGAAAGACAGGGTGTTGCTTGCGGAAGTAAATCAGTTCCCGACAGAAGTTAATCAAGTCTTCATTAGCATCGGGCAGCTGCCAGTCAAACCAAGACAGCTCATCGTCATGGCAGTAGGCGTTGTTATTCCCCAACTGTGTGCGGCCAATTTCATCTCCTCCCAGCAGCATGGGAATGCCTTGGGACAGCATTAACGTAGTTAAGAAGTTGCGCCGCTGCTGCTCCCGCAGTTGCAGCACCTCTAGGTTGCTGGTCGGCCCTTCCTCCCCACAGTTCCAGGAGCGGTTGTGGCTCTCCCCATCGCGGTTGTCTTCGCCATTGGCCTCGTTGTGCTTTTCGTTGTAGCTCACGAGGTCGTTGAGGGTGAACCCATCGTGAGCGGTAATGAAGTTGATACTGGCATTGGGTTGCCGTCCGTTCATCTGGAAGTACAGATCCGGACTACCCGTCAATCGGTAAGCAAACTCACCTAAGGTTTCATCCTGGCCACGCCAAAAATCACGTACTGTATCGCGGTAAAGGCCATTCCACTCAGACCAGTTAACTGGGAAGTTACCTACTTGATAACCACCAGTTCCCACGTCCCACGGCTCAGCAATCAGCTTTACCCCTGCCAGAACCGGATCTTGGTGAATCAGATCAAAGAAGGCAGACAGGCGATCCACGTCATACAATTCGCGAGCTAGGGCCGACGCTAAGTCAAAGCGGAAACCATCAACGTGCATCTCAGACACCCAGTAGCGTAGGCTGTCCATAATCAGCTTAAGCACCTGGGGACTGCGCATGTGCAGCGAGTTGCCACAGCCTGTGAAGTCCATGTAATAACGGGCATTGCCATCTACAAGGCGGTAGTAGCTGGCGTTATCAACCCCGCGCAAGGAGAGTGTAGGTCCCATTTGGTTGCCCTCTCCTGTATGGTTGTAAACCACATCGAGAATGACCTCAATCCCAGCTCGGTGCAGGGCCTTCACCATTTCTTTGAACTCGGCCACCTGCTCCCCGATTATGCCGCTGGCGCTGTAGCCCGAGAACGGGGCAAAGTAGTTGATCGAGTCGTAGCCCCAGTAATTTCGAAGTTTCTTATCCACCAAATGCCCAGGGCAGGACAGAAAATGGTGGATTGGCATTAGCTCAACCGCGGTAATGCCTAGCCGTTGTAGGTGCTCGATTGCCACGGGATGGGCTAAGCCAGCATAGGAACCCCGTAGCTCCTCCGGAATATCAGGATGCCGTTTGGTGAAACCCTTAACGTGAACCTCGTAGATGACGGTTTCGTGCCAAGGAGTCCGCAGTAGGACGTCTCCCTCCCAATCGAACGACTCATCGACTACCACTGCTTTAGGCATCAGTGGTGCGCTGTCAAGTTCCGAGAAAGACAGGTCTTCTTCTGGGCTTTCCCAGTCATAGCCAAAGAGCTCGGGGCCATTACCAACTTCCCCTGCGATCGCTTTGGCATAAGGGTCAATCAGGAGCTTGTTCGGGTTAAAGCGATGTCCATCCTGGGGAGCATAGGGACCATGCACGCGGTAACCGTACTGTTGACCCGGCCCAATCCCTGGCAAGTACCCGTGCCAAACAAAGTTACTAACCTCTGTCAGGGGAACCTGTGTTTCTTCACCGTTTTTGTCAAATAGACAAAGATCGACCGCCGTTGCATTTTCCGAAAATAAGGCAAAATTAGTTCCTTTTTGATCCCAGTAGGCACCTAATGGATAAACACTCCCAGGCCAAACTGCAACGTGCATTATTGACGCTCCACCAAAACGTAAAAATTACTTAGGACTTTGCAGGGTAAATCGCAGTAACCACTTCGATGGGTTTTGGAAATGACAAGCTGCTTGCAAAAGGGAAAGTAAACTAACTTTCCTCTTGCGAAGGCTATCAAAACTGAGTTGCTCCGGATATCTATCCCAGGCGAGAATCGAGCAGATTACGAGTTCAAGGATCGCAAATTCAGTCAGTTTTGCTACTTTTGCCCCTTAAACGGCTTTTAACTGGAGGTTTGCAACAGCTTGCCCATCCTAATTCACGTCCCTATTGTTGAAGGTGCCAGTGAAGGTTGGGGTTGTGTGCAGCAGTCGGGGGAACGATTTCGATTATGATTCAAAGATGGTTGGTTGCCAGCAGAGCTATCCCTTTGCTGGAAGTTTTGTTCGTTTCAGATTAGGGAGTGCCTCATGGCAGAGGCGATGCTACAGCACAATTCACAAAAAGAACGGCTGGCCTTGGATCTGGAGGCACTGAACCAGGAATTTAGGAGCACTGACGCCATTCACATTGTGAAATGGGGAAGGCAGACTTTCGGCGAGGGCTTGGTGATGAGTACCAGCTTTGGTATTCAATCTGCAGTCATGCTCCATTTGGTAACCCAGGTCATTCCTGACATTCCTGTAGTTTGGGTCGATACCGGTTATTTGCCAGTTGAAACCTACCGATTTGCCGAAGACTTGTCTACTCGGTTAAACCTCAACTTGAAGGTTTATCAGTCGCCTTTAAGTCCGGCCCGCATGGAAGCCCTGTATGGGCGGCTCTGGGAGCAGCCAGATGTAGAAGCACTTAATCGCTACGACCAGATTCGTAAAGTAGAGCCAATGCAGCGGGCGCTGAAGGAACTAGGGGCAACGGCTTGGTTAGCAGGGTTAAGATCAAATCAAACTAACCATCGCAAAACACTTCAACCGATTGGCATCCAGGGGGGACGATATAAGCTCCTGCCAATTCTGCAATGGACGTCTAAGGATATATACAACTACTTAGTCACCTACGATCTGCCCTACCATCCCCTCTTTGATCGAGGCTATGTCACAGTAGGAGACTGGCACTCTAGCCGTCCCTTAACGGCAGCCGATACAGATGAGCGTAATACCCGCTTTCAAGGACTGAAGCAAGAGTGCGGACTACACTTACCTCAAACTGCCGAGGAAGCTGAGAGTTTGAACTCTAGCGCTCTCTAATGCGCCTTCAACAGGTCTCATGCAGACAATGCTCTGAAGTTATACAAACAGTAGTGCTTCCAGGGTATCCAGCCTACTGGTTTGACAAGCTTAAAGGAAAGCGTTAAGTCTGTGTCATTGTGAGCCTGCGCATAGCCCTACGGACATAGCTGCGCCAGCGCTCTGCTTGCAATGACAATGCACATCTTTAGCCTTGTCAGTCCACTACTGTGATTTAGGCCATGCCTTGTACTGCTTTCCCTATCAAGTTTGATGCCTAGGGTGGTCAGTTAGAACGCAAATTGGGCACACCAGAGGTAAGTAGGAGCGGAGGATGCTGGGGTGTCCATAGACAAGTTATCGTTTTCCGAAACGATTCAACCCTTTCAAGGTTT